>NZ_MAUD01000190.1 GCF_001700515.1 Streptomyces lushanensis | reverse complement strand
CCCGACGCCCGCCTCCGCGCCGATCAGACAGCGCTCACCGATCACGATGCGCTCCTTGCCGCCGCCGGAGAGCGTGCCCATGGTGGAGGCGCCGCCGCCGATGTCGGAGCCGTCGCCGATGACGACGCCCGCGGAGACGCGTCCCTCGATCATGGACGTGCCGAGGGTGCCCGCGTTGAAGTTGACGAAGCCCTCGTGCATCACGGTCGTGCCCTCGGCGAGATGCGCGCCGAGGCGTACACGGTCGGCGTCGGCGATCCGCACGCCCTTGGGCGCCACGTAGTCCGTCATGCGCGGGAACTTGTCGAGCGAGGTCACCTGGAGGTGCAGTCCCTCGGCGCGCGCGTTGAGCCGTACGGTCTCCAGCGCGTCGACGGCGACCGGACCGAGCGAGGTCCAGGCGACATTGGCGAGCAGCCCGAAGAGGCCGTCCAGGCTCTGGCCGTGCGGCCGGACCAGCCGGTGGCTGAGCAGATGCAGCCGCAGATACGCGTCATGGGCGTCCAGGGGCTTGTCGTCGAGCGAGGTGATGACCGTGCGGACGGCGACGACCTCGACCCCGCGGCGCGGGTCGGGCCCGACGGCCCTGGCCGCGCCCTCACCGAGCAGCTCCACGGCGCGCTCGGCGGTCAGCCGCTCGGTGCCGGCCGGTCCGGGCTCCGCGGCGAGCGCGGGAGCGGGAAACCAGGTGTCCAGGACGGTGCCGTCCTCGGTGAGGGTGGCGAGACCGGCGGCGACGGCGCCGGTGGTACGCGGGGAACTGGGCGAAGAGGTGTCGGTCATGCTCAGAACCTAACGTTCCCGACGGCGCGCGGGCGAACCGGTCTCAGGTGCCGGGCGCGTGCCCCGGCGCCGCGCCCCAGGCCGTACCCGCAGGTCAGCTCAGCCGGTTGTCGTCGGTGCGGGCCGCCGCGTGGTCGATGTCGTCCTCCGCGCGCGGCAGCGCGCGGTGTCCCTCGGAGTGATGGTTGACCCAGCCGCAGACACCGCAGCTGTAGCGGCCGTCGAGCCCGGCGATCAGAGTTCCGCACTGCCGGCACTCCGCATAGGTGATCTCGGGCCCCGGGGAGGGATGGCTCATCGCATCAACCTACCGCCGGCCTCACCAAAGCGACCGCCGACACCGGCTCAAAGCCCCGCTCAAGGAATCAGCCGCGCCATCATCTCGCACGTGTACTCCTCGTCGTACACCGCGTCCGTGAGCAGCACCTGGAGACAGATCCCGTCCAGCAGCGCGACCAGCGCCCGCGCGGTGACGGGATCGGTACGCCGGGACAGCACCTCGGCGACCGCGACGGACCACTCCGCCGCGACCGGGCGCAGCGCGGGCCGCCGCAGGGCGGCGAGATACAGCTCGTACTCCAGCTCCACTCCCGTGCGCTCCCCGGCCAGCCACTCCCCCGTGAACCGCGCCAGTTCGGCGGCGAGATCGCGGTCCGGATCCAGGAGGGCGCCGCTCTCCCGGAGGGCGGCGGCGAAGCTCTCGTTGGCCTGGCGCAGCGCGGCGATCAGCAGTTCGTCGAGTGAGGTGAAGTGGTACGTGGTGGAGCCGAGCGGCACATCGGCCTCGGCGGCGACCGTGCGATGGCTGAGCCCCGCGATTCCGGCGCGCCCGACCACCCGGATCGCCGCGTCGATGATGCGCCGGCGCCGTTCGGGATCGTAACGCCGGGGCATCAGTGGGCTCCTCCCAGGTTGAGCACGAGGACGCCCGCGATCACGAGGGCGATCCCCGCCAGTCTGGCCGCGTTCACGGACTCGTCCATGAAGACCATGCCGATGGCGGCGATGGCCGCCGTGCCCGCGCCGGACCAGATCGCGTAGGCGGTGCCCACGGACAGGGTCTTGAGCGTCTGCGCGAGCAGTGTGAAGGCGATCAGATACCCGACCACGGTGATCAGTGAGGGCCACAGCCGGGTGAAGCCCTCGCTGTACTTCATGGCCGTCGTACCGGCCACCTCCGCCGCTATCGCCGCGGCCAGCAGTCCATATCCCATGCGTACGAGTGTACGTATCGATACGTACACCTGTACGCAAATCATCTGACGAGCCCCTGCGCGCGGTCTCCACTGAGCCGCCCCGAACCGCCGAAGCCCCATGACCCGGTCCTTGGGCCATGGGGCTTGTGATGCGTCCGTCCGGCACGGAACCGGGCGGTCGGACGGTCAGACGTTGAAGCCCAGGGCGCGGAGCTGCTCGCGGCCGTCGTCGGTGATCTTGTCCGGGCCCCACGGCGGCATCCAGACCCAATTGATCTTGAGTTCGCTGACGATGCCGTCCGTCGCCGCCTTCGCCTGGTCCTCGATCACATCGGTCAGCGGACAGGCCGCCGACGTCAGGGTCATGTCCAGGGTGGCGATGTTGGAATCGTCGATGTGGATGCCGTAGATCAGGCCGAGGTTGACGACGTCGATGCCCAGCTCCGGGTCGACCACGTCGTACAGCGCCTCGCGGACCTCGTCCTCCGAGGCCGGCTTGATCGTCAGGGTCTCGTTCTCGCTCATGCCGTCTCCTTCGTCGCGCTGTCGCCCAGGGCCTGGGCCGTCGCGTCCTTCCACGCCATCCAGCTCAGCAGGGCGCACTTGACGCGGGCCGGGTACTTGGAGACGCCGGCGAACGCGATCGCGTCCTCCAGCAGCTCCTCCATCGCGTCGTCCGGCTCCAGCTGGCCCTTGGAGTGCATCAGCTCCAGGAAGGTGCCCTGGATCTTGTGCGCCTGGGCCAGTTCCTTGCCGACCAGCAGGTCGTTCAGCACGGATGCGCTGGCCTGGCTGATGGAGCAGCCCTGACCCTCGTACGAGACATCCGCGATCCGCGAACCTTCGTACCGCACACGCAGCGTGATCTCGTCACCGCAGGTCGGATTCACGTGGTGCACTTCGGCGTCGCCGTCCCGGAGACCGCGCCCGTGCGGGTGCTTGTAGTGGTCCAGGATGACGTCCTGGTACATCGAATCCAGCTTCACGGACAGCCTCTCAGTCCTCAGTCCTCATCCGAAGAAATGACGGACGTGCTCCAGGCCCTCGACCAGGGCGTCGACCTCGGCCGGAGTGGAGTACAGATAGAAAGACGCTCGTGTGGTCGCGGGAATTCCGTACCGCAGGCAGACCGGCCGGGCGCAGTGGTGGCCGACCCGGACGGCGATGCCCTGCTCGTCCAGGACCTGGCCCACATCGTGCGGATGGATGTCGCCGAGCGTGAAGGAGATCGTGGCGCCGCGGTCCTCGGCCGTCGCCGGACCGATGATCCGCAGCTCCGGGACCTCCAGCAGCCGCTTCACCGCGTATTCCGTGATCGCGTGCTCATGCGCGGCGATCCGCTCCATACCGATCGCGGAGAGGTAGTCCACGGCCGCGCCGAGGCCCACGGCCTGCGCGATCGGCGGCGTCCCGGCCTCGAACTTGTGCGGCGCGGGCGCGTAGGTGGACGAGTGCATCGACACGGTCTCGATCATCTCGCCGCCGCCGAGGAACGGAGGCAGGTCCTCCAGCAGCTCCTGACGGCCCCACAGCACACCGATCCCGGTCGGTCCGACCATCTTGTGACCGGTGAACGCCACGAAGTCGGCCTGGAGCGCCTGCACGTCCAGCACCTGGTGCGGAGCGGCCTGCGAGGCGTCGACGCAGACCAGCGCGCCGACCTCCTGGGCCCGGCGGACTATCGCCTCGACCGGGTTCTGGGTGCCCAGGATGTTGGAGACCAGCACGAAGGAGACGATCTTCGTCTTCTCGGTGATGATCCGGTCGATGTCCGAGAGATCGAGACGGCCGTCGTCGGTGATGCCGAACCACTTCAGCTTCGCGCCCGTACGCTGCGACAGAAGCTGCCACGGCACGATGTTGGAGTGGTGCTCCATCTCCGTGATGACGATCTCGGTGTCCTGGTCCACCCGGTAGGGCTCGTCCGCCCAGCCGAGCATGTTGGCCACGAGGTTCAGCGACTCCGACGCGTTCTTGGTGAAGATCACCTCGTCGCGGCTGGGAGCGTTGATGAAGGCGGCGACCTTGTCGCGCGCGCCCTCGTACAGCGCCGTGGCCTCCTCGGCGATGGTGTACACGCCGCGGTGGACATTGGCGTTGTGCCGCTCGTAGTACTCGTTGAGCGTGTCGAGCACCTGGCGCGGCTTCTGCGAGGTCGCCGCGGAGTCCAGGTACACGAGCTTCTTGCCGTCATGGATCACCCGGTCGAGGATCGGGAAATCCTTGCGGATCGCCTCGTCCAGCAGGCGGTCCGAAGCGGTGAGATCCGACGCTGTGAGAAGGCCCGGCAGTTCTGTCACGCGGTCACGCCACCCTTCACATATGCCTCGTAGCCCTCTTCCTCCAGCTTGTCGGCCAGTTCCGCGCCACCGGACTCGGCGATACGGCCCTGGGCGAAGACATGCACGAAGTCGGGCTTGATGTAGCGGAGAATCCGCGTGTAGTGCGTGATCAGCAGCGTGCCGACCTCGCCGGTCCCGCGGACGCGGTTGACGCCCTCCGAGACGACCCGCAGCGCGTCGACGTCGAGGCCGGAGTCGGTCTCGTCGAGGATCGCGATACTCGGCTTGAGCAGTTCGAGCTGAAGGATCTCGTGACGCTTCTTCTCACCGCCGGAGAAGCCCTCGTTCAGATTGCGCTCGGCGAAGGCCGGGTCCATCTGGAGACGCTCCATGGTCTCCCGGACCTCCTTCACCCAGGTGCGCAGCTTGGGGGCCTCGCCGCGTACGGCCGTGGCGGAGGTGCGCAGGAAGTTGGAGACGGAGACACCGGGGACCTCGACGGGGTACTGCATCGCGAGGAAGACACCGGCGCGGGCGCGCTCGTCGACGGTCATCGCGAGGACGTCCTCGCCGTCCAGTGTCACGGTGCCACCGGTGATCCGGTACTTCGGGTGGCCCGCGAGGGAGTACGCGAGGGTCGACTTGCCGGAGCCGTTGGGGCCCATGATGGCGTGCGTCTCGCCCTGCTTGACGGTCAGGTCGACGCCCTTGAGGATCTCGCGGGGGCCGGCCTCGGCCTCGACGGAGACGTGCAGGTCGTGGATTTCAAGCGTTGCCATGGGTGACTCAGGACTCCTGGGTGACGGAGACGAGCACATCGTCCCCTTCGATCTTTACGGGGTATACGGGGACGGGGCGCGTCGCGGGCAGACCGGACGGCTTACCGGTGCGCAGGTCGAAGCTGGAGCCGTGCAGCCAGCACTCGATCATGCAGTCCTCGACCTCGCCCTCCGAGAGCGACACATTCGCGTGCGAGCAGATGTCGTTGATCGCGAACACCTCGCCCCCGGTACGGACGACCGAGACGGGCGTGCCGTCGAGTTCCACCCGCTTCGGGGTGTCCTCCTCCAGCTCGTCCAGACCGCAGACACGGACGAAGGCCATCAGACTGACGCCTCCAGCTCCGCCTCGATCTTGGTCATCAGCCGCTCCTCGACGTCCGGCAGACCGATCTTCTGGACCAGCTCGGCGAAGAAGCCGCGGACCACCAGCCGGCGGGCCTCGGTCTCCGGGATACCGCGGGCCATCAGGTAGAAGAGCTGCTCGTCGTCGAAACGGCCGGTGGCCGAGGCATGGCCGGCGCCGACGATCTCACCGGTCTCGATCTCCAGATTCGGCACGGAGTCGACCCGCGCGCCGTCCGTGAGGACCAGGTTGCGGTTCATCTCGTAGGTGTCGGTGCCCACGGCCGAGGCCCGGATCAGTACGTCACCGATCCAGACGGCGTGTGCGCCGGCGCCCTGGAGCGCGCCCTTGTAGGCGGCGTTGGACTTGCAGTGCGGCGCGTCGTGGTCGACGAAGAGCCGGTGCTCCTGGTGCTGGCCGCGGTCGGTGAAGTAGAGGCCGAACAGCTCGGACTCACCGCCCGGCGCCGCGTACCGCACCTGGGGCGTGAGCCGTACGACATCGCCGCCGAAGGTGACCACCACGGACTTGAAGGAGGCGTCCCGGCCGACCAGCGCGTTGTGCTGGGCGACATGGACGGCCTTCTCGTCCCAGTCCTGGAGCGAGACGACGGTCAGCTTGGCGCCGTCGCCGATGAGATAGTCGACATTGGCCGCGAGGACGGCGTCGCCGGTGTGGTCGATGACGACGACCGCCTCGGCGAAGGCGCCCAGCTCGACGATCTGATGGCCGTAGGCGGTGCCGCCCTCGCCGTGGACGGCGATCCTGATCGGCTCGCTCAGCACGGTCTCCCTGGGCACCGAGACGACCGAGGCCTTCTCGAACGAGGAGAACGCCTGGGCGGCGACCCGGTCCACCGGTGTACCGGCCTTGCCGATCCGCGCGTCGTCACGGCCGACGGTCTCGACGACGACGCCGTCGGGCGCGGTCACCTCGACCGTGACGCCGTCCGCCGCGACGGCGGTGCCGTCGTGCAGCCCGCGCAGCCGCTCCAGCGGCGTGAACCGCCACTCCTCCTCACGGCCGTGCGGGACGGGGAAGTCCGCCACGTCGTAGGAGGGGGGCGCGCTCATGCGCGTGGCGACGGTCGACTCGGCGGCCACCGCGATCGAACCGGCGGTGGTGGAACCCGCCGGAATGTTCTGAGCCTCAGCCATGGCTGTCGTCGTGCTCTCTCTCTGCCTCTGCGTAAGGAACAACGGTCACCGGCCGGACTCCGCCGGCCTGGCGTGGATCAGCCGACGGAGCCTTCCATCTGGAGCTCGATCAGCCGGTTCAGCTCCAGCGCGTACTCCATCGGCAGTTCCTTGGCGATCGGCTCGACGAAGCCGCGCACGATCATCGCCATCGCCTCGAACTCGGAGAGACCGCGGCTCATCAGATAGAAGAGCTGGTCCTCGGAGACCTTGGAGACGGTCGCCTCGTGGCCCATGGACACGTCGTCCTCGCGGACGTCCACATACGGGTACGTGTCGGAGCGGGAGATGGTGTCCACCAGCAGCGCGTCACAGAGCACATTGGACTTGGAGCCCTCGGCGCCCTCGCCGATCTCGATCAGACCACGGTAGGACGTACGGCCGCCACCGCGCGCCACCGACTTGGAGACGATGTTGGACGAGGTGTTGGGGGCCATGTGGACCATCTTGGCGCCGGCGTCCTGGTGCTGGCCCTCGCCCGCGAAGGCGATGGACAGCGTCTCGCCCTTGGCGTGCTCGCCCATCAGATAGACGGCCGGGTACTTCATGGTCACCTTGGAGCCGATGTTGCCGTCGACCCACTCCATCGTCGCGCCCTCGTAGGCGACGGCGCGCTTGGTGACCAGGTTGTACACATTGTTCGACCAGTTCTGGATGGTCGTGTAGCGGCAGCGCCCGCCCTTCTTGACGATGATCTCGACCACGGCGCTGTGCAGCGAGTCCGAGGAGTAGATCGGGGCCGTACAGCCCTCGACGTAGTGGACGTAGGCGTCCTCGTCGACGATGATCAGCGTCCGCTCGAACTGGCCCATGTTCTCCGTGTTGATACGGAAGTAGGCCTGGAGCGGGATGTCGACGTGCACACCCTTCGGCACGTAGATGAACGATCCGCCGGACCACACGGCCGTGTTCAGCGAGGCGAACTTGTTGTCACCGACCGGGATGACCGTGCCGAAGTACTCCTGGAAGAGCTCCGGGTGCTCCTTGAGCGCGGTGTCGGTGTCCAGGAAGATGACGCCCTGCTCCTCCAGGTCCTCACGGATCTGGTGGTAGACGACCTCGGACTCGTACTGCGCGGCGACACCCGCGACGAGGCGCTGCTTCTCCGCCTCCGGGATACCGAGCTTGTCGTACGTGTTCTTGATGTCCTCGGGCAGTTCCTCCCAGGAAGCGGCCTGCTTCTCGGTGGACCGCACGAAGTACTTGATGTTGTCGAAGTCGATGCCCGACAGGTCCGAGCCCCAGCTCGGCATGGGCTTCTTGCCGAACAGGCGCAGGCCCTTGAGCCGCAGCTTCAGCATCCACTCCGGCTCGTTCTTCTTCTCCGAGATGTCGCGGACGACAGCCTCGGAGAGACCGCGCTTGGCCGCGGCGCCCGCGGCGTCGGAGTCGGCCCAGCCGAATTCGTACGTACCCAGTCCCTCGAGCTCGGGGTGGGCAGTCTCCGTGGGGAGCGTCATTCGGGGTTCCTCCCGGCTGTGCTTTCGGATGCGTGGTCGTCGGTCTCTTGGGTGGCGGTGGCGCGGGGGATGAACGTCGTGCAGACACCGTCACCATGGGCGATGGTGGCCAGCCGCTGCACATGGGTGCCGAGCAGCTGGGAGAAGGACTCCGTCTCCGCCTCGCAGAGCTGCGGGAACTGCTCGGCGACATGGGCGACCGGGCAGTGGTGCTGGCAGAGCTGCTCGCCCTGCCGGTTCGGCGCGCTACGCGCCGTAGCAGCGTACCCGTCGGCGCTCAGTGCCCTGGCGAGGGCCTCGGTGCGCTTGTCGGGCTCGGCCGCCTCGACGGCCGAGCGATAGGCCGCGGACTGGTCGGCGAGCCGGGCCCGGGCGAACGCCGCGACGGCCGCCTCGCCCCGCGCCCCGCCGCCCGCGGTCCGCGCGATCCAGCGCAGGGCGTCGGCGGCGAGCGCGTCGTAGGACTGGTCGAAGGCGTCCCGGCCGCAGTCGGTCAGGGCGAAGACCTTGGCCGGCCTGCCGCGCCCGCGCGAGCCGTAGACACGCTGGTCGCGCGGCTCCACGACGGCGTCGGCGGCCAGGGCGTCGAGATGACGGCGGACGGCGGCCTGGGTGAGCCCGAGGCGCCCCGCCAGCTCGGAGACCGTGGAGGGGCCGTGGTCCAGGATGGAGCGCGCGACGCGGTTACGAGTGGAGTGCTCACCGGTCGCGAGTTCCTCCTGGGAAGCCTCGCCGACGTATTTCACAACGCCATTGTTGCGTAATTCCGACGGCACTGACAACCACGGTCCGCAGCCGCCGACGGTGCGCTTTATCACTAAGGGTTACCTAACCAGCCGCGTCCGGCCGTGCGGGACAAGGGCCCGCGGGTGTGTGGACGGCCGGGCCCGGGACCTCACGGAAAGACGGATCCCGTTCCCGTTCCCGGGGCGGACACGGCGGCTTCCGGCCCCCGGGCGGCCCCTTTCGGCCCCGCGGACCGGGCCCCGGCCGACACTGCATACACTTCCCGCCATGCGCAGCAGCTTCCCGGGTGGCTCCCTGTCCGACCGCGGTCCCGCCGCGGTCCCGGTCCCCGGAGAGCCCGTCGTCGAGGTCCATGGCCTGGTCAAGCGGTACGGGGCCAGGACCGCGGTGAACGGTCTCGACCTGGTGGTACGCGCCGGTACGGTCACCGCCGTGCTCGGCCCCAACGGCGCGGGCAAGACCACCACCATCGAGATCTGCGAGGGTTACCGCCGGGCCGACGCCGGAACCGTACGCGTCCTCGGTCTCGATCCCGTCACCGAGGCGGCCCGGCTCCGCCCGCGCATCGGCGTGATGCTCCAGTCGGGCGGCGTGTACTCCGGCGCGCGCGCCGACGAGATGCTCCGCCACATGGCCCGGCTGCACGCGCGTCCGCTCGACGTGGACACGCTGATCGAACGGCTCGGCCTCGGGGACTGCGGCCGTACTCCCTACCGCCGGCTCTCCGGCGGCCAGCAGCAGCGGCTCGCGCTGGCCCTGGCCGTCGTCGGCCGCCCGGAGCTGGTCTTCCTGGACGAGCCGACCGCCGGGCTCGATCCGCAGGCCCGCCGCTCCGCCTGGGAGCTCGTCCGCGAGCTGCGCGCCGACGGCGTCACCGCGGTGCTGACCACGCACTTCATGGACGAGGCCGAGGAACTGGCCGACGATGTCGTGATCATCGACGCGGGCCGGGTGATCGCCCAGGGCAGCCCCGAGGAGCTGTGCCGGGGCGGCGCCGAGAACACCCTGCGCTTCACCGGGCGCCCCGGACTGGACCTCGGCTCACTGCTGAAGGCGCTGCCCGACGGCACCGCCGCCGCCGAGCTGACCTCGGGCGCGTACCGGATCAGCGGCTCGGTCGATCCGCAGCTTCTCGCCACGGTGGCCTCCTGGTGCGCGCAGCACGGTGTGATGCCGGACGGCATCTCCGTCGAGCGGCACACGCTGGAGGACGTCTTCCTCGAACTGACCGGCAAGGAGCTGCGTTCATGACCGCCGACACGACGAGCGGGGTGACGGCCGGTGGCGTCGTCGGCGCCGGCACGTACACCCCGGCGCCCGGCGCCGCTCCCGTGCTCCGCATGATCGCCGCGCAGACGGTGTTCGAGACGAGACTGCTGCTGCGCAACGGTGAACAGCTCCTGCTGACCGTGATCATCCCCTCGCTGCTGCTGGTGCTGTTCTCGACGGTCGACATCGTCGACACCGGCGCGGACCAGGCGGTGGACTTCCTCGCCCCCGGGGTGCTCGCCCTGGCCGTGATGTCCACGGCGTTCACCGGACAGGCCATCGCCACGGGCTTCGAGCGGCGGTACGGGGTGCTCAAGCGGCTCGCCGTGTCACCGCTGCCCCGGTGGGCCCTGATGACCGCGAAGACCCTCTCCGTGCTGGTCACCGAGGTGCTCCAGATCGCGCTGCTGACCCTGATGGCCCTCGCGCTCGGCTGGTCCCCGCACGGGAGCCCGCTCGCCGTCGCGCTGCTGCTCGTGCTCGGCACGGCGGCCTTCTCCGGGCTCGGTCTGCTGATGGCGGGCACGCTCCGGGCGGAGGCGACCCTGGCCGCGGCCAATCTGGTCTTCCTGCTGCTCCTGGTGGGCGGCGGGGTGGTCGTGCCGCTGGACAAGTTCCCGGACGCGGCCCGGTCGGTGCTCGGGCTGCTGCCGATATCGGCGCTCTCCGACGGACTGCGGGACGTCCTCCAGCAGGGCGCGGCGATGCCCTGGGGCGATCTCGGCGTGCTGGCCGGCTGGGCGGCGCTCGGCCTCGGCGCGGCGGCGTTCCTGTTCCGCTGGGAGTGACCGGCGCAGGGGGGTGACCGGCGCGTACGGACCCCTCGTGAAAACCTGCACAAGCTCCCGCCTACGATGGTTGCCGTGCTGACCCCCCTGGCCCATGTCGCCCAGCGCTGGACACCCGCCCCCCGGACGGTCCGGCGTGCCGCGCTCACCGCCGTCGTGATGAGCGTGGTGATCGTCGTCACCGGCGGCGCGGTCCGGCTGACCGGCTCCGGCCTCGGCTGCGACACCTGGCCCAAGTGCACGGACGACAGTCTGTTCGCCACGCCCGAGCAGGGCGTCCACGGCGCGATCGAGTTCGGCAACCGGATGCTGACCTACGTCCTGTGCGCGGCGGTCGGCTGGGCGATCGTCGCGGTGCGCTCGGCGAAGCCCCGGCGGCGCGGACTGACCCGGCTCGCCTGGTCCCAGTGCTGGATCGTCATGGGCAACGCCGTGCTCGGCGGTGTCACGGTGTGGATGGGTCTCAACCCCTGGACCGTGGCGGGCCACTTCCTGCTCGCCACCGCCCTGCTCACCGTCACCACGCTCACCTGGCTGCGCACCCGCGAGGGCGACGGCGCTGTCCGGCCGCGTGTCCCGCGTCCCGTACGCAGGCTGTCCTGGGCCCTGACCGGCGCGGCGGTGGTGCTGATCGCGGCGGGTACGACGGTGACCGGCTCCGGCCGGCACGCGGGCGACAGCAGCGATGTGCCCCGGATGCCCTTCGACTGGGTCGACGCCGCGCATGTGCACGCGCTGTTCGCCTGGCTCGTCTGCGCGCTCGCCGTGGCGATGTGGCTGGTGCTCCGGATCGTGGACGCGCCGGCCGACACCCGGGCGCGCGCCGGTGAACTGCTGCTGGTCCTGCTCGCCCAGGGCGCCATCGGCTATGTGCAGTTCTTCACGGACACTCCTGAGGTCCTGGTCGGCGCCCATATGCTCGGCTCCTGCCTGGTCTGGATCGCCGTGCTGCGGCTGGCGACGAGCCTGCGCGAACGCCCGCGGACGGCGGCGCGGATCCCGGCGCAGGCGGATCCGGCGCTCTCCTCGGTCACGGGCTAGGGTCCTCTTCTCCCGTCACGGCCGCGGGCCGGGCCCTCTCGCCCCGCGTCGACGTGCGGGAGTGACCGGCGGCCCTCAGTCGCCGAGGAGCCGGTAGAGACGGCGGGCGTTGCCGGCCGCGATCATTCCGGCGACGCGCCGGGCGTCCCCGGGCGCCCAGGCCCCGTCGGCCACCCAGCCGCCGAGCACCCGCTCCAGCGCCTCCCGGAACACCCGCGCCCCCACCACATGCAGCTCCGGCAGCCCGCGCGCGCCACTGGAGTACAGCAGCTTCCCGAACGGCGCGAGCTCCAGGATCTCGGCGAGCACGGCCGTGGCCCGCGCGCCCGTATACGCGAGAGCGGGTCCCAGATCCGCGTACACGTGCGGGAAGACCCCGGTGAGCTGAGCCGCGTGCCGGTGGTACGGATAGGCACCGAGCAGGACGAGATCGGTACCGAGCCCGGCCGTGGCCGCCGCGAAGCCGGTCAGCGGCAGCGGATCGGAGCGCCCGGCCGGCGGAAGGACTCCGGCGCTTCCCATGTGCAGCTGCAACGGAAGCCCGGAACCGACGGCGGTCCACAGCAGATGGCGGAGCAGGACGGGATCGGTGAGCGGCGCCCCGGCCAAACGCCCGGCCAGCCAGCGGTCGGCCGCGCCGCGCACCTCGCCGGGACCGGGCGGCTCGGGCGCCAGCGCGAGGCCGTGCCGGATCCCGGCGACAGAGCTGAAGGCCACGGCCGAGGCGGCGGCGGTGTGCACGGACTCCGCGAGAGCGGCGAGAAAGGCGCCGACGCCGCCCGCGGCATCGGCGACGCGCTCGGCGAGCGGTTCGAGCCGGACGATCTCACGGGCCTCGGCGGCCCCGGCGGCGGCGATCTCGTCGGGCCCGGTCAGATCGCCCGGCAGCCCGGTGTCCACCAGATAGGTGGCGATCCCGGTGGAGCGCAGCAGCCGTCTGCCCGCCTCCAGTACGCCCAGCTCCCGGCGGCGGGCCAGATAGCGGGCCGGCGGGCAGTGCGGTTCGAGGCCGAGCACGGGCGGGCACCAGCGGCGTACCGCGAATCCGGTCTGGGTGTCGAAGAAGGTGGTGCCCGCGGCGGGCGGCCCCGCCGTCCTGCCCAGCTGGGCCTCGAAGGTGCCGAGGCCCAGCTCTCCGCGGAGCACACCGTGGCAGTACTGGTCCACCAGGGACGCAGTTTCGATCATCGGGATTCCCGTCGTGGACCGTACTCCTACACGTCCTAACGGGTAAGTCGCGCTCGGGTGGCGCACGGGCCCCGGGCGACCGCCCGCCGCGCGGGCCGTCGGCGCCTCACCGTCGACGCCGTGGACCTGTCCGGGGAACGGGCCCTGTCAGCGGGTCCGTCACCGGCCGCCGAGCTGAATTCCGGCCATCCTCTTCCACTCGTACGGACCAGTGCGGACCTTGGCCGCGAGCTCTCCGTCGAAGGACTCGTGCAGCGTGAGCCCGGCCTTCTCGGCGGCGCCGCGCGCGACGGCGTAGGTGGGGGCGACGAGATCGCCCCAGCCGCCGTCCTCACCCACGAGCACGATGCGGGTGCCCGCCTGCCCGAGATGGGCGAGCCGGCCTTCCGCGCCGCCGTGCCGCCGCGCGAAGGCGGCGATCTGCCGGGCCAGCCGCGCGGCCCTGCGCTCCGCGCGCGCCGCCCGCCGGTCCGGGGCCCTGCTCTCGCCGCCCTCGGCGCTCGCGGCGCCCTGGCCGCTCTGCTCGCTCGGATCAACCTGCTGGGTCTCTGCCATGCACTCGATGCTACCCACGGGTAGATCAACGGGCGACGGGCGGGACGCGTGGCATCGGCCACGCGTCCCGCCCGTCGCGGGTTTTGGAGTCCTGGGGCCCGGCGGAGGGCTGCCCGGAGGACTACCGCAGGAAGGGGTCCACGGCCACCGCCACGAAGAGCAGCGACACATAGGTGATGGACCAGTGGAACAGCCGCATCTCCTTCAGCTTGCCGCCCGTCTCGCCGACCTTGGCGCGGGCGTGGAGTCCGTGCGCCTCCCACAGCCACCAGCCGCCCGCCGCCAGCGCCACCGCCGTGTAGAACCAGCCGGTGTAGCCGAGCGGCGTCAGCAGCAGCGAGACGGCGACCATCACCCAGCTGTAGAGGACGATCTGGCGGGCCACCACACGGTTGGTCGCGACGACCGGGAGCATCGGCACGCCCGCGCGCGCGTAGTCCGCCTTCACCTTCATCGACAGCGGCCAGTAGTGCGGCGGCGTCCAGAAGAAGATGACGAGGAAGAGGATGACCGCGGCCCAGGACATCGAGCCGGTGACGGCGGACCAGCCGATCAGCACCGGCATGCAGCCGGCGATGCCGCCCCAGACGATGTTCTGCGCGGTACGGCGCTTGAGGATCATCGTGTAGACGACGACGTAGAAGAGGAGCGCGCCCAGGGAGAGCGCCGCCGAGAGCCAGTTGACCAGGAAACCGAACCAGAGCGTCGAGCCCACGGTCAGGGTGAGGCCGAAGACCAGGCCCTCCCGGGGCGAGACCATGCCGGTCACCAGAGGACGCCGTGACGTGCGGTCCATGAGCGCGTCGATGTCACGGTCGATGTACATGTTCAGCGCGTTGGCGCCGCCCGCGGAGAGATACCCGCCGACACATGTGGTGACCACCAGCCACAGATCGGGCACACTCCCGGCGGCCAGGAACATCACCGGAACGGTGGTGATGAGCAGCAGCTCGATGATCCGCGGCTTGGTCAGCGCCACGAACGCCTTGACACGGGCCCCGAACGGCCGATGGCCCCCCGGACTCGGAGTCTGGACGACCCCAGCGGGTCGGGACTCGACGGCCGTCACGCACACCCCTGACAGAGAAATCCCAGCAAGCTCCGGGCATGCGGCCCCGGCGATGGCTTGCGCGTACCACGCCACTCTAGACGTTGCCCAGATGCCGATCTTCGCGGGGGTTGGGATGGCGTCCCAAGCGCCCGGAGGGCCGGAACGGCAGGCCCGGGAGCGTCCGTACGCCCTGCCGAAAGGCTGCCGAGAGGCGAAGTCCACGCCGCCGCCGCACCCTGGTTACGGAAGTCCATGCCGGCGCCGCCCCTCGGCTACTCGCGGGAAAGGTCGGACCGGGCTGCGAGGGTAGGCTCGGCAACGAACCGGTGCGCCCTCAGACACCGGGATTGGACATGTGGAGAGGAGCCCTGACTCAGGGTGAGCACCAAGCCGACCACCACAGACGTCGAGTGGACCGAACTGGACCGCCGGGCGGTCGATACCGCCCGCGTCCTGGCCATGGATTCCGTACAGAAGGTCGGCAACGGCCATCCAGGTACGGCCATGAGCCTGGCCCCTGCCGCCTATGTGCTCTTCCAGAAGCTCATGCGGCACGACCCCGCCGATGCCCAGTGGACCGGGCGCGACCGGTTCGTCCTCTCGGCGGGCCACTCCAGCCTGACCCTCTACATCCAGCTCTATCTGGCCGGTTACGGCCTGGAACTGAGCGATCTGGAGTCGTTCCGCACCTGGGGCTCGAAGACTCCGGGCCACCCGGAGTACGGCCACACCGTCGGTGTCGAGACCACCACGGGCCCGCTCGGCCAGGGTGTCGCGAACGCGGTGGGCATGGCGATGGCCGCCCGCTACGAGCGCGGTCTGTACGACCCGGACGCGCCGGCGGGCACCTCCCCGTTCGACCACACCATCTGGGCGATCGCCGGTGACGGCTGTCTCCAGGAGGGCATCTCCGCCGAGGCGTCGTCGCTGGCCGGCCACCAGAAGCTGGGCAATCTGGTGCTGCTCTGGGACGACAACCACATCTCGATCGAGGGCGACACGGAGACCGCCGTCTCCGAGGACACCCTCAAGCGGTACGAGGCCTACGGCTGGCACGTCCAGCGCGTCGAGCAGCTTTCCAACGGGGATCTCGACCCGGCCGCGCTCCACCGGGCGCTGAAGGCCGCGCAGGCCGAGACCGGGCGCCCCTCCTTCATCGCGGCCCGTTCGATCATCGCCTGGCCCGCTCCGCACGCGCAGAACACCGAGGCCGCGCACGGCTCGGCGCTCGGCGACGCGGAGGTCGCGGCGACCAAGAAGGTCCTCGGCTTCGACCCGGAGAAGTCCTTCGACGTCTCCGACGAGGTCCTCGCGCACACCCGTGAGGCCCTCGACCGCGGCCGTGAGGTCCGCGGTGAGTGGGAGAAGTCCTTCGCCGCCTGGCGCACCGCCAACCCGGAGCGCGCGGCGACGTTCGACCGCGTCAGGGCCGGTGAACTGCCCGCGGGCTGGGAGGAGAAGCTCCCCGCGTTCGAGGCCGGCAAGTCGGTCGCCACGCGCGCCGCGTCCGGCAAGGTGCTCCAGGCGCTCGGCGCGGTCATCCCCGAGCTGTGGGGCGGCTCCGCCGACCTGGCGGGCTCGAACAACACCACCATCGACAAGACGTCGTCGTTCCTCCCGGTGGGCAACCCCCTCCCGGAAGCGGACCCCTACGGCCGCACGGTGCACTACGGCATCCGCGAGCACGCCATGGGCTCGACGATGAACGGCATCGCGCTGCACGGCAACACCCGTATCTACGGCGGCACTTTCCTGGTGTTCTCCGACTACATGCGCCCGGCCGTGCGGCTGGCCGCGCTGATGCGGGTGCCCGTCACCTATGTCTGGACGCACGACTCGATCGGTCTGGGCGAGGACGGTCCGACCCACCAGCCGGTCGAGCACCTCGCCGCGCTGCGCGCCATCCCCGGGCTGAACATCGTCCGCCCGGCCGACGCCAACGAGACCGCCGTCGCCTGGCGCGAGATCCTCAGGCGCCACGACAAGGGCGCTCCGCACGGTCTGGCGCTCACCCGCCAGGGCGTGCCGACGTACGAGCCCAACGACGAGGCGGCCAAGGGCGGTTACGTGCTGTTCGACGCCGAGGGCGGCGCTCCCCGGGTCGTACTGATCGCCACGGGCTCCGAGGTGCAGCTCGCCGTGGCGGCGCGTGAGCAGCTCCAGGCCGACGGCGTCCCGACGCGAGTTGTCTCAATGCCTTCGGTCGAGTGGTTCGACGAGCAGGACCAGGCGTACAAGGACAGTGTTCTGCCGCCTTCCGTGACGGCGCGGGTGGCGGTGGAGGCCGGCATCGGACTGACCTGGTACCGGTTCGTGGGTCAGGCCGGCCGTGTCGTGTCGCTGGAGCACTTCGGAGCTTCGGCCGACGGCAAGGTCCTCTTCCGCGAGTTCGGCTTCACCGCGGAGGCGGTTGCCGCCGCGGCCCGGGAATCTCTGACGGATTCGGCGCGCTGACACCCGTATACGAACAGTAGGAGATGCAACTCTTATGACAGACGCACTCAAGCGCCTCTCCGACGAAGGCGTCGCGATCTGGCTCGACGACCTGTCGCGCACGCGCATCACATCCGGCAATCTCGCCGAACTGATCGACCAGCAGCATGTGGTGGGTGTGACCACGAACCCGTCGATCTTCCAGAAGGCGATCTCCCAGGGCAGCGGCTACGACGCCCAGCTCGCCGATCTCGCGGTCCGCAAGGTCACCGTCGAGGAGGCCGTCCGCATGATCACCACGGCGGACGTCCGTGACGCCGCCGACATCCTGCGTCCGGTCTTCGACGCGACGCAGGGCCAGGACGGCCGGGTCTCCATCGAGGTCGACCCGCGCCTGGCACACCGGACCGAGGCGACGATCGCCGAGGCCAGGCAGCTCGCCTGGCTGGTGGACCGTCCCAACACCCTGATCAAGATCCCGGCGACCAAGGCCGGTCTCCCGGCCATCACCGAGACCATCGCCCGGGGCATCAGCGTCAATGTCACGCTGATCTTCTCGCTGGAGCGTTACCGCGAGGTCATGGACGCCTACATCTCGGGTCTGGAGAAGGCCAAGGCGGCCGGCCTCGATCTCTCCACGATCCACTCGGTGGCGTCCTTCTTCGTCTCCCGCGTGGACACGGAGATCGACAAGCGGCTCGACGCGCTGGGCACGCCCGAGGCCAAGGAGGCCCGCGGCAAGGCGGCCCTGGCCAACGCGCGGCTGGCGTACGAGGCCTACGAGGAGGTCTTCTCGTCCGACCGCTGGGCGGCCCTGGACCGGGCGCAGGCCAACAGGCAGCGTCCGCTCTGGGCCTCTACCGGTGTGAAGGACCCGGCGTACAAGGACACGCTGTACGTCGACGAGCTGGTGGCGCCCAACACGGTGAACACCATGCCGGAGGCGACCCTGGACGCCACGGCCGACCACGGTTCGATCACCGGTGACACGGTGCGCGGTACCTACGACCAGGCGCGCGCGGATCTGGCGGCCGTCGCCGCCCTGGGCATCTCGTACGACGACGTCGTCCAGCAGCTGGAGGACGAGGGCGTCGAGAAGTTCGCGGTGTCCTGGAACGACCTGCTCGAGTCGACCGAGGCGGAGCTGAAGCGCCTCGCCCCTTCGGAGGGCTGATCCCCTTGACCGCAACCCACGGAGCGAATCCGCTCCGTGACGCCGCGGACCGACGGCTCCCGCGTATCGCGGGGCCGTCGGGCCTGGTCATCTTCGGTGTCACGGGGGATTTGTCCCGCAAGAAGCTGATGCCCGCGATCTACGACCTGGCCAACCGCGGTCTGCTCCCGCCGGGCTTCTCGCTGGTCGGTTTCGCGCGCCGCGAGTGGCAGGACGAGGACTTCGCGCAGGAGGTCCACGACGCCGTCAAGGAGCACGCGCGTACGCCGTTCCGTGAGGAGGTCTGGCAGCAGCTCATCCAGGGGATGCGCTTCGTCCAGGGCGACTTCGGCGACGACGACGCGTTCGAGAATCTGCGGGCGACGATCGCGGACCTCGACAAGACGCAGGGCACCGGCGGCAACTTCGCGTTCTACCTCTCCGTACCGCCGAAGTTCTTCCCCCAGGTCGTCCAGCAGCTCAAGAAGCACGGGCTGGCGGACCAGAAGGAGGGCTCCTGGCGGCGGGCGGTCATCGAGAAGCCGTTCGGCCACGACCTGACCTCGGCGAAGCAGCTCAACAAGGTCGTCCACGAGGTCTTCCCGTCCAACGAGGTCTTCCGGATCGACCACTACCTGGGCAAGGAGACCGTCCAGAACATTCTGGCGCTGCGCTTCGCCAACACCCTCTTCGAGCCGATCTGGAACCGGTCGTACGTCGACCATGTCCAGATCACCATGGCCGAGGACATCGGTATCGGTGGCCGGGCCGGCTACTACGACGGCATCGGCGCCGCCCGCGACGTCATCCAGAACCATCTCCTCCAGCTCCTCGCGCTGACCGCCATGGAGGAGCCCGCCTCCTTCGACGCGGACGCGCTGGTCGCGGAGAAGACCAAGGTGCTGGGCGCGGTGCGGCTGCCCAAGGACCTGGGCGCGGACACCGTGCGCGGGCAGTACGCCGCGGGCTGGCAGGGCGGCCAGAAGGCCGTGGGCTATCTCGAAGAGGACGGGATCGACAGCAGGTCGAAGACCGACACCTACGCCGCGGTGAAGCTGCAGATCGACAATCGCCGCTGGGCGGGCGTGCCGTTCTACCTCCGCACCGGAAAGCGGCTCGGCCGCCGGGTCACCGAGATCGCGCTGGTCTTCCAGCGCGCTCCGCACTCTCCGTTCGACCACACCTCCACGGAGGAGCTCGGGCAGAACGCCCTGGTCATCCGGGTGCAGCCGGACGAGGGCGTGACGATGCGGTTCGGCTCCAAGGTGCCGGGCACCTCGATGGAGGTCCGGGACGTCTCGATGGACTTCGCGTACGGCGAGTCCTTCACGGAGTCCAGCCCCGAGGCGTACGAGCGGCTCATCCTCGATGTGCTGCTCGGCGACTCGAACCTCTTCCCGCGTGTGGAGGAGGTCGAGCTGTCCTGGAAGATCCTCGACCCGATCGAGGAGTACTGGGAGAAGCACGGCAGGCCCGCGCAGTACGAGTCCGGGACCTGGGGTCCGGTCGAGGCGGACGACATGCTCGCACGAGACGGACGGAGCTGGCGCCGGCCATGAAGATCGACCTTACGGACACCACGTCCAGCAAGATCAACAAGGCGTTGGTGCAGGGACGCAGGGCGATCGGCACACCCGCCGTCGGCATGGTCCTCACCCTGGTCATCGTCACCGACGAGGAGAACCAGTACGACGCGCTCAAGGCCGCCGACGAGGCGTCCCGTGAGCATCCTTCGCGCAAGCTGGTCGTCGTCAAGCGGGTCTCGCGCTCGGCGCGCGAGCGGTCCAAGGCGCGGCTGGACGCGGAGGTACGGGTCGGCGCGGACGCGGGCACCGGCGAGACCGTCGTCCTGCGGCTGTACGGCGAGGTCATCGACCACGCCCAGTCGGTGGTGCTGCCGCTGCTTCTTCCCGACGCCCCGGTGGTCGTGTGGTGGCCGGTGAACGCGCCGGCCAACCCGGCCAAGGACGCGCTGGGCAAGCTGGCGCAGCGCCGGGTGACGGACACCCACGCGGCGGAGAACCCGACCGAGGAGCTGACGGTACGCGCCGACGCGTACACGCCGGGCGACACCGATCTGGCCTGGACGCGGATCACGCCGTGGCGCTCGATGCTGGCCGCCGCGCTCGACCAGGTGGACTGCGCGGTCACCTCGGTGGAGGTGGAGGGCGAGCAGCACAATCCGAGCTCCGAGCTGCTGGCCATGTGGCTGGCCGACCGGCTGCACGTGCCGGTGCGGCGCTCCGTCTCCTCGGGTCCGGGGCTCACGGCCGTACGGCTGGAGACGAGCTGCGGTCCGATCAGCCTGCACCGGGCGGACGGCTCGCTGGCGACGCTCTCCATCGAGGGCCAGCCGGACCGCGCGGTGGCGCTGAAGCGGCGGGACACCTCCGAGCTGATCGCGGAGGAGCTGCGCCGGCTGGATCCGGACGACATCTACGCGTCGGCCCTCCGGTTCGGTGTGGCGCGGCTCGTGGGTGCGGCGGGCACGTCGTCCGCCGGAGCCTCCAACGGTTCCGGCGCGTCCGACCCGGCGGCGGCCGGCCCGGCGAAGAAGGCTCCGGCCAAGAAGGCGGCGTCCAAGTGAGTGCCCCGCAGGTGGTCGTCCACCGGGACAAGGAGCTGATGGCCCAGGCCGCGGCTGCCCGGCTGATCACCAAGGTCGTGGACGCCCAGGCCGCCCGGGGCTCCGCCTCGGTGGTGCTGACGGGCGGACGCAACGGCAACGGGCTGCTGGCCGCGCTGTCGGCGGCGCCCGCCCGGGACGCGATCGACTGGACGCGGCTGGATCTGTGGTGGGGGGACGAGCGCTTCCTGCCGGAGGGCGACCCGGAACGGAACATCACCCAGGCACGGGAGGCACTGCTCGACTCGGTGCCG
The DNA here is from genome assembly GCF_001700515.1 of Streptomyces lushanensis. GTDB lineage: Bacteria > Actinomycetota > Actinomycetes > Streptomycetales > Streptomycetaceae > Streptomyces > Streptomyces lushanensis. Next base: position 3,029 of record NZ_MAUD01000190.1, on the reverse strand, counting down.
CTGGACCCGTCACGGGTGCACGCGATGCTGGCCTCGGACGGTCCGTACGGCAGCGACGTGGAGGCCGCCGCGGCGGCGTACGCCACGGAGCTCGCCGCGGCCTCCCGGCCGGAGGACCATGGTCCGGTGCCGACGTTCGACGTGCTGATGCTGGGCGTCGGACCCGACACCCATGTCGCCTCGCTCTTCCCGGAGCTGCCCGGCGTACGGGAGACCGAGCGCACGGTGGTCGCCGTGCACGGCGCTCCCAAGCCGCCGCCGACCCGTATCTCGCTCACACTGCCCGCGATCCGCGCGGCCCATGAGGTCTGGCTGCTCGCGGCGGGCGAGGACAAGGCGAAGGCGGCGGAGATCGCCCTGTCGGGCGCGGGAGAGATCCAGGCTCCCGCGGCGGGCGCGTACGGCAGGAGCCGCACCCTGTGGCTGCTGGACGCGGCGGCGGCCTCGGGGCTGCCGCGCGGCCTCTATCCGCCGGCCTCGGCCTGACGGCCGGTCAGTTCGGTTCCACGAAGGCCCGGTTCGCCTTGTCCAGGCGAACCGGGCCTTCGCACGTCCCGTCAGGGAGCCGTCGGAGAGCCGTACGGGAGGCCGTCCGGGAATCAGAGGATGATCTGCTCGGCGGTCGCCTCCAGATTCGCGATCGCGGTACGGGCCGCGCCCACGAAGCGGTCGAAGACCGCGTTGGTGGAGCCGGGACGTCCCGCCCGGGTGAAGGTGCCGAACATGCTCTCGCGCAGTTCGGTGGTGATCTCCAGCTGGCCCCCCATGCCCAGGAGCGTCCGGTTGGCGATGTTCTGGGGCTGCACTCCGGCGAGGTCCGGCAGGGTCGAGCCGTCGATCGTCTGGAATCCGGCCGCGCCGAACGCCGAGTGCAGCAGCTGCTTGAAGCGGTCGTTGCGACCGCCCACCACGACGGCCTCGGGACGGCTCGCGGGCGCGCTGGTCTGGTCGGCCCGGCAGCCGTGGATGCTCAGGACGTTGAGGCTGCCGGCCGCCAGGGAGAGCGCGACCGTGTCGTCGCAGTGCGAGGCGGTGACATGCATCGTCCCGTTGCCGGTGGACAGGAGCCCTTCGAACATCCAGTAGTCGTAGACCGGACCGCCCGCCGGGGTGACCGCGAAGGTGGCCGGGTGGTAGCCGGCTGTGCCGAGGCACAGCTCCGAGGTCCCGGGCTCGATGCCGCCGCCGTGCAGCGCCATGACGGCGGTACGCGGGTAGCGGTGGACCGTGCCGAGGCTGTTGTCGAGGGCCTCGTGCCGCTTGTAGCGGCGGGCGAAGTCCAGACCCTCCCTGCCCGCGAGCCGGGTGTAGAGGTCCGTGTTGGACAGGTAGTCATCGGCCGCGTACGCCGGTGAGGCGCCGGCTCCGGTCAGCAGGGGCCCGCTCACGGCGGCGGTGGCCAGGGCGGCGAGGACCGTGCGGCGGCTGGTGTGTGTCATGCCTCCATGATCCGGATCTTCCGCTCCGCGGGCGAGGCATTTGCCGGGCCGCCGCCTCCCCGGCCGGGTCGGAGAGATCACTCCCTGAAAAGATCACTCCCTGATCAGAAAGGTCTCCAGCAGACCGGGAACGGCCTGAGCAGCGAAGGCCAGGCCCTCGCCCTCGGCCGCGTCGTACACGTGGTACGCGCCGCCTCCGGCGGCCGTGGTCGCCGTCAGTGTCAGCAGGCCCGCACGGCGCTGGAAGTAGGACTGCCGTACCGTCCAGCCGATCACCCCGCCGCGCTGGAGGGCAGCCGTCGTACGGCGCAGGGTGCCCGAGCGGGTCACCAGATAGCCGCCGCCGAGCCCGTGGCCCAGACCGCGGTACGCGTCGAGCGCGAGCAGCACGGCGACCGGCAGCACCACCACGGCGCACGCCGCCGCCACGGCCAGCAGCACCTCGGTCAGCAGCAGACCGAGGACCGTGAGGAGCAGCAGCGGCGCCAGCGCGGCGGACAGGGCCCGGCGCAGCCGGCGCGCCCGGGCCGCGCGCGGGTGCGCAAGCAGCCGGACGGTCCGCGTCGGGGACGCGGGCTCCCGCAGTATCCGCGCCGCCACCTCGTCCGCCACCGCGCGCGGCGCGGGCGGCAGCAGGCTCTTCTGGTCGGCCTGCTCGTCGTCCTCGTCCTGCGCGAGGCCCGTGGCGATGGCGTCCAGCCTGGCCGCGCCGGCCAGCCGGACACCGAGCGGTTCGACCAGCTCCACCCCGCGCAGCCGCCGGCCCTCGATGGAGACCGAGCGGGAGGTGAACAGCCCGCGCCGGACCCGCAGGGTGCCCCCGGGCTCCCGTTCCAGCCGGTAGTTCCACCACATCTCGACCCAGAGGGCGAGTGCGCCCACGACACCGGCGATCCCGGCCGCCGCCATCAGCCCCACCAGCAGCACGATCCCCCAGAGGGGGGAGAGGTCCCGCACCCGGTCGCCCGCCCAGTCGACTACCCTGCCCTGCACACCGAGCCACTCGCTGAGCTGGAAGAGCCCGCCGACGCCCGCGCCCGCCAGCGCCAGGCTGAGGAAGGAGAGCGGGGCGAAGCGGATCCAGCCGGGATCGAGCACCGCCAGCATCCCGTCGCCGGCGCCGCCGGCCGTCCCGTCCGCCTCGGCGGCCCTCCCGAGCAGTTCCGTGCGGAGCCGCTCGCCCTCGGCCCTGGTGACCGGGTCGAGCTCCAGCGTGGACTCGCCGGCGGTCTGCTCACCGGTCCCCATCCGGACCTTCACCAGCCCGAGCAGCCGGAGCAGCGGATTGGCCGTGAGATCGACCGTACGTATCCGCTCGCGCGCCAGCGAACGCCGCTTGACCAGGAAGAGACCCGTGTGCAGCTCGGCACGCTCGGGCCCGATGCGGTAGCGGGTACGGCGCCAGCGGACATGGTCACCGGCCGCGGCCAGGACGATCAGCAGTACGGCGCCCGCCCCCACCCGGACGAGCGCCTCGCCGATCGGGCGGTTGCCCGACAGACCTATGACGGCGGGCACACCGGCGCACCCTGCTGGTCACCGTCGCGGTCATGACGGGCTTCGTCGTGGGCGCCGTCGTGCCCGCCGTCA
>NZ_MAUD01000019.1 GCF_001700515.1 Streptomyces lushanensis | reverse complement strand
GTCCGAGGGGGGTGCGGGTCCAAGGTCGGGGTGAGGGGGAAGTCTTCCGTCTCGCGTCCGGCCCGCTACGGGGCCGACGGCCTGCGCTGCTCCTCTCACCGATTCGCACGGGCGGGCTCCCGGGCCGGCCGGTCCGGCTGCCGCACAGGGCGGCTCAGCCGTGTACTCCCGCCACTCGACCAACTGGTTTGCTCAGTACGCGTGTTCCATCACTCGTGTCCCTCGCGTCATTCCGCTTCACGCTGTTGATGATGATTGGACAACTCTTCAACGCTGTCAATGGCGGCTCGAAGTGAGGCAGTTGGCCGAACACGGCGGGTGATGCCCGGACGGCGCGGGAGCGGCACGGCTTGATCTCGGTTCGGAGAAGGGCGGCATGGAACCCGCCGTTCCGTACGAACGTACGACCATGGCCTGGCCTCCTGGTTCCCGTATGCCGCGTCCGCCGAAGGACGAGCGGCGCCGGTACCCTTCGGACACCCGGGGTGACGGGTTCGAGGGCGGCTGTCTGACGCTGCTGGCGCTGCTTCTGGAGATCCCCGGCGCACTGATGCTGGGCGTGGCGCTGGGCCTGCGCGACTGGGCCGGGTCGGACGAGTACGCGAGTTCCGGGGTGCGCGCGGCGGCGCCGCCGATGGACTGGGTGCCGACCCTCTGGACCGGCGGATTCACGCTGGCCGTGCTGGGGGTGGCCATCATCTTCTTCCGCTCGGCGCATCCGTTCGCCGCGTCGGTCCAGCTTCTGATCGCGGCGCTCGCACTGTGTGTCACGGTCGTCACCTGGCACGACTCGTATGAGCGCGCGTATCCGGCCCCGGATCCCGTGCCCTCCTACGATCCCGGGCATACGGGACAGCAGTGCCGCAGCGGCGGCGACAGTCACGAGTGTCTGGGCGGGTAGCGGCGCGGTCGCCGTCCTCCCGCGCTTCCGGGCCCCCGGCGCGACGGTCCTCCGCCTGGTGACACTCCTCGAAGATCGACCGGACAGGCCCTAGGCCATTCGATACCGCCCCGGCCTCGGCCCCGGCGGGGCCGGACCGGCCTGTCCTGGCACGGGCGGCGGACCCGTGGCCCGCGCGGCGCGTTCGTCCGCGCGTAACGGAGACTGCGGGACCGTGCCCGGAAGAGCACTATGGAGCCACTGGCGCGAAACACCACCATCGCGCGGCCCGTATCCGAGGACCACGGGAGAAAGGCAGGGAGCCATGACCACCGCGCACGCTCCTCACACCGACCACCCGCACCATCACGGTGAGGGCTGCGGGCATGTCGCCGTGCCGCACGAGAGCCATGTCGACTACGAGCACGACGGCCATCTGCATCGCGTCCACGCGGACCATGTGGACGAGTGCGAGCCCACCGGGCACACCGCCCACCGCGAGCACCCGCACCGCCATGGTGAGGGCTGCGGGCATGTCGCCGTGCCGCACGACGGCCATGTCGACTACGTTCACGACGGCCACCGGCACGCCGGCCACGACGGGCACTGGGACGACCACTGAGCCTGTGCCCCACCCGCCCCCGGGCCGCCCCTGGTCCTGACCACGCGTCCCGGACCAGGCCCGTGCCCAGGCCCGTGCCCAGGCCCGGGCCTCGGACCGGGCCTCGGCTCGTGCTCCGGACCGGGCCTCGGCCCCTGTCCCGGCGCAGGCCCTGGCCCCGGCCCCTGCCCCGGCTTCCCGAGCGAGTCGCTCCCACCTGAGGAGCGGCTCGCTTCATGTGTGCGCCTTCTCGCGCCCGCCGACCTCCCGGCCTTCCTCGCCGACACGGCGCGTAAGGGCTCCCGAAAAGGGAAATGAATGTCGCTTGTAATGAGGACGGCGGGCCGGCATGTCCGTATGAGGAGGTCTCATGAGCGCTCTGCCTCAGTATCCGGAGCCTCTGTATCTGGAGCCGCGCACCGAACCACGTCTGGCCGCGCTGCTCCGGGCGGGAGACTTCACACGCTCGCTCGTCGACGCGCTCGGGTCGCCGCTGGGGGTGGTGCTCCCCGATCAGATGGCCGACAACGCCGAACGCTTCCGCGCCATGTACCGGAAACACCGTCTGGGCGGCCAGATCTGGTTCGCCCACAAGGCGAATCGTTCCTGCGCGCTGATGCGCCGGCTCGCCGTCACCGACGCGGCCGTGGACGTCGCCTCGGTGGGCGAGTTGCAGCAGGCGCTCGGATCGGGGTTCACCCCGGACCGGATCATGGCCACCGGTCCCAAGAGCCCGGAGTTCCTGTGGCTCGCCGCCCGCACGGGAGTGACCGTCCATGTCGACGGACGCACCGAGCTGGACGACCTGGCCGAGCTCGTCCGCTCGTACGCGCTGCCGCGGGTGCGGATCCTGCTGCGGCTGTCCGCGTTCGGGACGTCCGGGGTGAAGGTGCTGAGCAGAACGAGCCGCTTCGGCACTCCGGTCGCCGAGCTCGGCGGTCTTGTGCGGGCTGTCGAACGGCACGGCGACGCCGTCGAACTCCTGGGCGTCGGCTTCCACTTGGACACCACCAGTGTGGCCGAGAAGGCCGTGGCGCTCGAAGGCTGCGTCAGGGCGCTGGACACGCTGCGCGAACGGGGCCTGAGACCACGGGTCGTGGACATCGGAGGCGGCTACGGCGTCAACTACCTGGCCCATCAGGAGCAGTGGGAACGGTACACGACCGAACTCACCAGGGCGGTCCTCGGCCGGCGCCCGCCCTTGACCTGGCGCGGCCACGGATACGGCCTGCGTGACGAGGCGGGCACCCTGCGCGGTTCGCTCGCGCTCTATCCGGGATACCGTCCGGTCGCGGCCGAGCGCTATCTCGACGAACTGCTGTCGGTCCCCGCCCCGTCGTTCGGCGGCCGGACGCTGTCCACGGTGCTCCTGGAGAATCTGTACGACCTCTACACCGAACCCGGCCGGGCCCTCGCCGACCAGTGCGGGCTGACGCTCGCCAGGGTCCTCGACGTACGGCGTACCGAGGCCGGGGAGCACCTCGTACGTCTCGCGGCCAAGGCCGACGACATAGGTCTTGAGGACCACGGAATCGTCATGGACCCTGTTGTCATCGGGCGTGACGGGGGCAGCGTGACCGACAGCGGCGACGCGGTAGGGGTCTATCTCGCGGGCAGCCTGTGCCTGGAAGCCGATCTGATCTCGCGCAGGATGGTCTTCCTGCCGCGCCTCCCGAGCCCCGGCGATCTGCTGGGTTTTGTGAACACCGCCGGTTACTGCATGGACTTCCAGGCCAGCCGGGCACAACTCCTCCCCGTCGGACGGAAAGTGGCCGCGTGGCGGGACGGCGACGGCAGCTGGCGATGGAGCCTGGACGAGCAGTACTGGCCGACGCTGTGCCAGGAGGGCAGGGCATGAGGTACGACAGCATCACCCAGGTCATCGGCAACACCCCGCTGGTTCGCATCGATCCGGAGGTGCACGGCCTGCGGCACATCGACCTCTACGCCAAACTGGAGATGCTCAATCCCTTCGGCTCGGTCAAGGACCGGGCCGCGTGGAACATGGCCCGGCCCGGTCTGCCCGCCGCCGTGGAGCGCGGCAGTCAGCTCGTGGAACTGTCCAGCGGGAACACGGCGAAGGCGCTGGCGGTGATCGCCGGGATGCACGGACTGTCGTTCAAGAGCGTCACCAACCGGATGCGGATCCCGGAGATCAAGGAACTGCTGCTTCTGCTGGGCGCCGAGATCGAGGAACTGCCGGGGCGGAGCGAATGTCTCGACCCGACCGACACCGAGGACCCGCTGACGCTCTTCCACCGTGCCCTCTCCGGCCCGGACAGCGCCTATCTGCACACGGACCAGTACTTCAACGCCCGCAACACCGAGGCACACGCCCTCGGTACCGGTCCGGAGATCGTGAAGGACCTGGACGGACGCGTGCCGGACTGGTTCGTCGCGTGTGTGGGCACCGCCGGCTCCTCCACCGGTGTCGCCAGGGCGCTGCGCGAGCACGACTCCCGGGTCCGGGTCGTCGGGCTGGTCGCGGACAAGTCGGACTTCATACCGGGCATCCGTACCCTCGACGAGGTGCACGAGGTCGGTCTCTTCGATCCGGCGACCTACGACACGGTGGAGCCGGTCACCGCCGACGAGGCCATCGACGGAATGCTCACACTGGCCCGCCGCTGCGGCATCCTCGCCGGACCCACCGGAGGAGCCGCCTATTTCGGGACGGTGCGCCGACTGCGCGAGACCGACGCCGGGTTGACCGACGGCGACGAGCGCCAGGCGGCCGTCTTCATCGTCTGCGACCGTATCGAGAGCTATCTCAGCTATGTGAAGCAGCGCCGTCCCGAGCTGATAGGTCTCGCCGCCCGCAAGAACTCGCTTCTCGACGTGTCCGCCGACGAGCTCGCCGCCGTCGTGACCGTCGGAGCGCGGGAGGCACGGGAGTGGATCGCACGGGAGCAGCCCCTGGTGATCGATCTGCGCGGTCCGTCCGCGTACGCCGCGCTGCACATCGAGCACGCCGTCAACATCACCGACGAGCTGTTCGCCGAGCTCGTCCGTGGCGGACTTCCGTTCAGCAGGCGCAAACCGGTCCTGCTGACCTGTCCCGTCGGTGACAGATCGGCCCGGTACGCGGCGCTGCTGACCCGGATGGGTCACACCGACGCGCGCAGCCTGGACGGTGGCATCATCGCCTGGCGCGACGCCGGCGCTCCGCTGGTCAGGGAGTGACGCGATGACCGGGACGATCCCGCGCGATCACGACGAGGCCGCGTTCCCGGACGATCTGATCCCCTGGCAGCGTCCGCTGCGTGCCATGTTCCCGATCATCACCGGACATCCCGATCTGGTCTATCTCGACAGCGCCGCGACGGCCCAGAAGCCGAAGGCCGTGCTGGAGGCCGTCGAGACCTATCTGACCACCGCCAACGCCAACGCCGGGCGCGGAACGTATCCCTGGGCCAATGCCTCCACCGACCTGGTGGAGCGGACGCGTGAGCGGATCAAGTCCTTCCTCTCCGACCCGGACCCGGAACGGTCCACCGTCCACTTCACCAGTGGCACCACCGAGGGGCTGCGCACCGTCGCCCAGGACTGGCTGCCCGCCTTCCTCGCCGACGGGGACGAGATCGTCGTACCGTTCGCGGACCATCAGGCCAATCTGGTCCCGTGGCTGGACGCCCGGAGACTGCTGGAGGCGCGGGGGATCGGGATACGGATACGCGAGATGCCGTACCAGAGGTCCTCGGGCGACTACGACCCGGACGCGCTCGCCGGGGTGGTCGGTCCCAGGACCCGCTTCGTCGCGGCGACCCATGTGCACCATGTGTACGGCGCGGACATGAATGTCCAGCGCATCCGCGCGGCCGTCGGGCCGGACGCGGTGATCTGTCTCGACGCCGCGCAGAGCATGGGCCATCTGCCGGTCTCGGTCACCGGCCTCGACGTCGACTTCGTCGCCTTCTCCGGGCACAAGGCCCTGGCGCTGCCCGGTTCCGGTGCCGTGTGGGCCCGTCAGGCGCGCGGGCCGCGGTTCGTCCCGGGCGGCTGGAGCGGCACACCCAACACCACGGGCATCGCCGCGCTGGCGGCGGCACTCGACTGGCTGCGGGAGGCCGGTACGGACCGGATCGAGCGCTGGACGACCGCGCTCGCGCTCCGGCTGACCGACGGGCTGCGGCACCTCGGCGCCTACGAGATCCTCGGCTGTCAGCGGAGTCTGGCGCTGGACAGCCGTGTCCAGCACCGCTGCGGCATCGTGACGTTCCGGCACCGCGGCATCGGTGCGAGCGATCTGGGATTCATCCTCTTCAGCCATGGCTTCATGGTGCGCACCGACGGCCACTGCCAGGGCAGTGCGGGGGAGAAGAGCAGTTCCGTGCGGGTGAGCGCGCATGTGTACAACACGCCCGAGGAAATCGACCGGCTGCTCGACGTACTCGCCACGCTGGAGTGAAGCTCACCCATTGGAGGAGAATGGGAACCGTTTTCAGATGTAGATTCGGCGGTGTCGGTCGGACGCGGGACGGGTGAGACGAGTGAGGGCGGCACGGTCACATGGGTCTGAGCATGGCGACAGCCGAGTCGTGGGTGCGGCGATGGGAGCGTCAGCAGCAGCGGTACGCGGTCGATCGCGAGGAGCGGTTCACGGTGATCGCCGATGTGGTCGAGCATGTGACGGAGGGGCAGCCGCGCCCGCGGGTCCTCGATCTCGGCTGCGGTCCGGGCTCGCTGGCCGCCCGGCTGGCCGCCCGGCTGCGGCGGGCGGAGATCGTGGCGGTGGACATGGACCCGCTTCTGCTGGAGCTGGCCCGTACCCACCACGCGGACGCCGCCCGCTATGTCGACGCGGAGATCGGGGCGGACGGCTGGACCGAGGCCCTGGCGCTGGAACAGCCCCTGGACGCGGCCGTCTCGACCACCGCGCTCCACTATCTCTCCGAGGACGCACTGCGCCGGACCTATACGGAGCTCGCCCGGCTGACGCGTCCGGGCGGAGTCCTCGTCAACGCCGACCATCTGCTCCACCACGGGGCCGGGCACTCCCGGATCGCCGCGCACGTCGGCCGCTGCCGGGCCCTGCGCCAGCAGGCGTTCGCCCATGAGGACTGGGAGTCCTGGTGGGCGGCGGCGGCCGAGGAGCCGGAATTCGCGGACCTGCTGGACGAACGCGCGCGGCGGGGGCCGATCGCCGGGGCCGGCGAGGAGCTGCCGCTGTCCCGGCACCGGGAACTGCTCCTCCGGGCCGGCTTCGAACACGTCGCTCCCGTCTGGCAGTTCGGCCACAGCCATGTGCTGGTCGCGATCCGGTAGCGGGGAGACCCCCCTGGCCCCGGCCGGCCTCCTCGCCGGTCCCCGGACCCGTGTTCATGAGTACGGTGGTCGCTCCGCGCGCCAGTCCTGATCGCGCCGAAATGCCGAGGGCGCCGGTCGCGGCGTACAGGGACCGGCGGGCCGGACGTGGCGGCTGCGGAGCGTACAGGGGGCGGGGAGCCGCATGCCCGCGTGCCGACGCCTCGGCGCGCGTACCGGTGGACGGCCGCCCGGCTTCCTTCCGATGGCGCGCACCGGGCCGATGCCTGCCGATGAATGACGTGTCACCGGGCGGCACCCGTCACGGCACAGGTGTCACTCGCGAGGGCCGGTCACCGGTGGAGTGCGCGCCGGCCCGGCGGTGACGGTCACTCACCGTGCGTCTTCCCGGGAAGAATCCGCGCCCCCGCCGCCGCCCGCCCCGTAGGCGTCGCACGGGCTCCCGCCTGCGGGGCGATGCCCTTGAGCCAGGCGTGGAGCGGTTTTGTTAAAGGTGTTGACGAATTGCTTACGGCGGGCCACCATCGCAGCACTTTCCGCAGTGCCCGACCCGCACCTGCCAGCCCGACCCGCACAGCCCGCCAAGCCCGCGGCTGCCACAGCCCGTACAGGGAGAGCGACGCATGTCGACCCGTACCGCACCGCTGTCCGTGCACAACCCAGGAACCGGTGAGCATCTCGGCGATATCGAGGACATCACCTCCGACGGTATCGACGCCGCCCTCGCCGCCGCGGCGCGCGGACAGCGCGCCATGGCCGCCATGCCCGCCCACGAACGCGCCCGGCTCCTGCTGCGCACGGCCGATCTGATCGAGGCCGAGGCCGGGGAACTGGCCACGCTCCTCGCCGCCGAGAACGGCAAGCCGCTCTTCCAGACGACCGAGGAGGTCCGGGCGGCGATACGGATTTTCCGGGGCTTCGCCGGAGAGGCGACCCGGCTGTTCGGACGGCAGATCCCGCTCGGCGCCGTTCCCGGCCTGGAGCGGCATCTCGCCGTCACGCTCCGGGAGCCGCTGGGCCCGGTCGCCGCGCTGGTGCCCTTCAACTACCCCGTCGAGCTCTACGCCCACAAGGCCGCCGCCGCGCTCGCCGCGGGCAACGCCGTCCTCGTCCACCCGCCGGTACGCTGCCCGCTCACCCTGTTACGGATCGGTGCGCTGGTGGAGCGGGCCGGTGCCCCGGAGGGCGCCCACCAGATGCTCACCGGTGGCGTCCATGTCTCCCAGGAACTGGCCACCCGCCCCGGCACGGCCGCCGTCAGCCTCACCGGCAGCACCCTCGCGGGACGTGAGATCGCCCGCCGCGCCGCCGACACCCTGAAGAAGGTCCATCTCGAACTCGGCGGCAACGACGCGCTGATCGTCTGCGACGACGCCGATGTCGAGGAGGCCGCCAACGCCGTCGTCCTCGGCCGGCTCGCGCGCGGCAACGGGCAGATCTGCTGCGCGGTGAAGCGGGTGTACGTCCAGGACGGCGTCCACGACGCCTTTGTGGACGCCCTGCTCGCGGGCGCAGCCAAGCTCACCGTCGGCGATCAGCTCGCCGACGGCACCGATGTCGGACCGCTGATCAGCGAACAGGCCGCCGAGCGCGTCGAGGCCGCGGTCGCCGCCCTTGTCTCGGACGGCGCGCGTCAGCTGGCCGGTGGCCCTCGCAGGGGTGCCTTCAGCGACCCGGCCGTCCTCGTGGACGTACCGCAGGACAGCGCCGCGTTCGCCGAGGAGATCTTCGGCCCGGTCGCGCCGGTCGCCCGGTTCACCGATCCGCTGGACGCCGTACGGATGGCCAACGCGTCCCCGTACGGACTCCAGGCGGCCGTCTTCACCCGGGACATCCAGCGCGCCTTCACCCTCGCCCACCGGCTCGACGTCGGCGGGGTGATCATCAACGGCTCCACCGCGCTGCGCGCCGAGAACCTGCCCTTCGGCGGGCCCAGGGACACCGGCGGCTCCGCCGAGGGGCTCCACGACACGGCCCTGGAGTTCACCCGGCAGAAGACCGTCGTGGTGATGGAGGCCCTCGGGTGAGCAGCACCGCCCGGACAGCCCTGGAGATCCGCGGGGTGCGCAAGGCGTACGGCTCCACCGAGGTACTGCACGGCGTGGACCTGACCGGACGGGCCGGTGACGTGCTCGCCGTGGTCGGCGCCAACGGCGCGGGCAAGTCCACGCTGATCAAGATCCTGGCGGGCGCGGAGCGGATGAGCGCCGGTGAACTCCGGCTCGACGGGGAGCGCGTCGAGCTGCGCTCCCCGCACGACGCGCACGCGCACGGCATCCGCACCGTCCATCAGGAACTGACGCTCGTACCGCAGCTGTCGGTCACCGAGAACCTCCTCATGGGCCACTTCCCACGGCGGTTCGGCGGTCTCATCGACTGGCGGGCGGCCCATGCGCGCGCCCGTGAACTGCTGGAGTCCATCGGTTACGGCGCGATCGACCCGCGCACCAGGGCGGGCCGGCTCACCGTGGCCAGACAGCAGATGGTGGAGATCGCCAAGGCGCTGGTGAGCGAGGGCGGTCGGGCGGGGCCCCGGGTCCTGGTGCTCGACGAGCCGTCGGCGGTGCTCGCGGGCGGCGATCTGGAGTCGCTCTTCACCCTGATCCGACGGCTCCAGCGGCGCGGTGTGCTGATCGTGTACGTCTCGCACCGCCTCGCCGAGGTGACGGAACTGGCCACCACCATCGTGGTGATCAAGGACGGCCGGATCGTCGCCGAGACCGCGCCCGAGCGCACCGACGAGAACGAGCTCATCCGGCTGATGGCGGGCCGAGGGCCCGGCCGGCTCTACCCCGCCCGCCGGCCCGACGCCGGAGAGCCGCTGCTCACGGTCTCCGGACTGCACCGCCCCGGCGAGTTCCGGGACATCTCGTTCACCCTGCGGGCGGGCGAGATCACCGGGCTGTTCGGACTGGTCGGCTCGGGCCGCAGCGAACTGGCGCGCTGTGTCTTCGGCGCCGAGCCCGCGCACGCGGGGAGCGTCACCGCGTCCGCGGTTGGCACGGCGCCCGGAAGCACGTCCGAGGCCGCCGGCGCCTCCGGCGGCCACCGGCTCTTCCGCTCCCCGCGCGAGGCGATCGCCGCCGGGCTCGCCCTGGTCACCGAGGACCGCAAGCGCACCGGTCTGGTGCTCGGCCTGAGCACCGCGGAGAACATCGGCCTCACCACGCTCCGTACCACCACCCGTGGGCCGCTGCTGGACACGGGCAGACGGCGGCGCGAGGTCACCGCCATGGTCGAGCGGCTGGACATCCGGCCCGCGCACTGCGCCGGGCTGCCCGTACGCACCCTCAGCGGCGGCAACCAGCAGAAGGCCGTGCTCGCCAAATGGCTGCTCACCGGGCCGCGTGTGCTGCTGCTCGACGAGCCCACCCGAGGTGTGGACATGGCCACCCGCGCCGAGATCTACCGGATGCTCGACGAACTGGCCCGCGCCGGGATGGCCGTTCTGCTGATCTCCTCCGATCTGACGGAGGTGCTGGGCGCCACCGACCGGGTGCTGGTGATGCGTGAGGGGCGCCTCACCGCGGAGCTGCCCTCTGACCGTACGACCGAGGACACCGTCCTCGCCCACGCGATCGGACACACCGCATGACCGACCAACTGACCACCTCCGCCCAGCCCGCCGAGCCGGCCGACTCCGACGGGTCCGCTCCGCCCGGCCGCCGGCCGTCCCGACGCCCCGGACCGCCCCGGCTGGTCGTGGCCGGACGCGATCTCACCCTGGAGGCCGGGTTCGCCGTCCTGCTCGTGGCGTTCGTCGCGATCGCGGGCTCCACCACGGACGCCTTTCTCACCGAGGGCAATCTCACCAATCTGCTCAAGCAGATGGTCACCACGGGACTGCTGGCCTTCGGCATGCTCACCGTGATCCTCACCGGGGGCATCGACCTCTCGGTCGGCTCGGTGGTCGCCTTCTCCGGCATCGTCGCCGCGGGGCTCTCGGCCGGACTGCCGGTCCCGCTCGCGATGCTGGTCGGTCTGGCCGCCGGGACGGGCTTCGGCCTGGTGAACGGCGTGCTGGTGGCCCGGTTCCAACTGGCGCCGTTCGTGGTGACACTGGCGGCGCTCACCACCATCAGAGGTCTGGCCTTCGTCTACTCGGAGACGCCCGTCGCGCCCGAGAAGGAAGGCTTCTTCGAACTGGGCTCGGCGGTGCTCGGCCCGCTGCCCGTCTCCACCCTGATCATGCTGGCGGTCTTCCTGGTGGGCGGGATCTTCCTGAGCCGCACTCCGGCGGGCCGCTCGCTGGTCGCCATCGGCGGCAGCGCGGAGACCGTACGGCTGGCCGGTATCGGTGTCCGCCGCCATGTCGTGCTCGCCTATACGATCAGCGGCGCCTGCGCCGGGCTCGCGGGCGTCATCCTCGCCAGCCGGGTCGGTATCGCCCAGCCCAGCGTCGGCACCGCCTTCGAACTCGACGCGATCGCCGCCTGTGTGATCGGCGGTGCCAGTCTGGCCGGCGGCAAGGGATCGGTACGGGCCACCTTCGCCGGAGTGCTCGTCCTGGCGCTGATCAACAATCTGCTCAACCTGTACGACGTGCAGAGCTTCTGGCAGCAGGTGCTCAAGGGCCTGATCATCGTCGCCGTCATTCTCGTGCAGCGCACCGGACGGTTCCGTACGGCAGGCGCACCGAACCCCGCGGATCCCGGAAAGGCAAGACTGTCATGATCATGAGGAAAATATCCGGCGTGCTGGTGACCGGAGCCCTCGCCGCCGCGCTGGCCGGCTGCTCCTCCGGCGGCGCCGGAGGCGCGGGGGACGGTTCGTACACCATCGGCGTCGCCAACTTCACTCTCAGCGGGCCCTACTTCAACGGTATGGACCGGGCCATCAAGGCGCGGGCGGAGAAGAAGGACGTCGAGATCGTCAGCACCGACGCGGGCGGTGACGCGGCCAAACTCGCCTCCAACGTCGAGGACCTGCTGAGCAAGAACGTCGACGCGGTGATCGTCTCGGGCGGCCCGCTGGAGTCGGCGCCCGCCGTTCTCAACTCGCTCAAGGCGGCCGGCAAACCCGCCGTCCTGGTCGACCGCAAGTTCCAGACCGGTACGTACAGCAGCTGGATCGGCCCGGACAACGAGGCGATCGGCAAGCAGAACGGGGAGTTCCTGGCGCAGCGGCTGCCCAACGGCGGCAAGGTCGCCCTGGTCAAGGGCGGTCCCGCGGACAACAGCATCGGCCGGGCCCGTACGGACGGGGTGAAGGCGGCTCTGGAGAACGCGCCCGGTATCGAGCTGGTCGAGGCGCCCGACTTCGGCAACTGGAGCTCCGACGGCGGACTGAACGTGATGGAGAGCCTGCTCGCCTCGCACGCGGACATCGACGCCGTCTTCTGCGAGAACGACGCCATGTGCCTGGGCGCGCAGCGCGCGATCAAGGACGCGGGCCGCGACGACAAGATCGTGCTGGCGGGCGTCGACGGGCAGGCGGAGGCGCTCAAGGCGATCCTCGACGGTACCAACTACCTCGTCACGGGCCTCAACGACGCCGATGTGATCGGCAGTCTCGGTCTGGACAGGGCCGTGGACATTCTCGACGGCAAGAAGACCGAGAAGGACACGGTCGTTCCCTCACCACGTGTCACCAAGGAGAACGCGCGGAAGTACTACGACCCGAAGGGCAACTTCTGATGAGCCGCACTCCCACGAGCAACACTCGTGTCCGTGTCCTTGCGCGGTTACGGCCGCGACGGAAGCACCACTACGCGCTGACGGGCCTCGTCTGCGGCGCGCTCGTCCTGCCGCTCTCGCTCGGCACCGCGTCCGCGGCGCCGGAGCCGCAGGGCAGGGATTCCAAGGTGGCCTGGCGGCTGCTGCACTCCGAGGACTTCTCGAAGAGGCTCGACCCCGGCGGCGCTCCGTGGACGCGCGAGACCTACGCCGAGCCGTTCGACACGATCATGGAGGACAACGGCCGGTGGTACGCCAATGACTACGGCCCCGCCTGGAACACCGCGTTCAACTCCTTCGACACCTACCGCAAGGAGTTCCCGGTGGGCGACGGCGGCTGGCTGACCGCCTCGCTCTCCGCCCGCGACTGGAACAAGGACGGCCGGATCGAGAAGGCGCCGTCCATCACGAACGGCAGGGCGGCCGGAAAGACGGTCGCCCAGCTCAAGGTGCCCGATCACACCGGGGGCGCCATCTTCCGCCCCACCGAGCAGCTTCCCGACCAGTACCGTGTCGAGTACCGGCTGAAGACCATCGACTTCGGCGGGAAACGGAACGGCACGATCGACTACGACAACCGGATCAACGGATACAGCAAGGACGGCTGCAAGACACAGCACCCGTGGGGCGAGGGCTCCAACAGCCCGGGCTGGGAGGGCGACGCGTCGGCGCCGTACTGCGAGTGGCAGGACGTCCGTCAGGGCAACTACGGCTACAACGGCTTCCACTATCTGTCGATCGTCGACTTCGCGGATCCCGCGCCGCGGAACAATCACTTCTGGCACTACCGCCGCAAGGTGCTGATGGACTCCTTCTCCCAGCACCCCGACCGGGTCGGCAGCGGCACCGGCGGCCGGGTCTGCAACTCCTCCACCAACACGTACTACAACTACCGGGACAGCAGCTTCAACACCGTCAACATGTGGATCAGCGGGCTCCCCAACTGGACGCCGGGCAAGGGCGGCCTCGCGGGTAACTCGCAGTGGTTCATGTCCAGTTGCTCGGGCGGGGTGGCCGAGCAGCAGCTCACCTCGGCGGCGGAGCTCCAGCCGGAACTGATGCCCAACCAGGACTACGTCTTCGCCATCGAGCGCGACGCCACCGGCTACACCCTGGAGGCCAGCGGCAACTTCGCCCGGGTCGGGCAGAAGACACTGCGCTTCCACCGGAACTTCATCGTCAACAACCAGCCGATCTGGCACTACAACGTCAAGCCGGGCGAGTACGACGGCCGCTTCAACAACACGCTCGTGCAGAACGACAACAACGGCAGCGCGCGGTGGCCCGACCAGTGGCCGGCCGGTTCCGCGTACCCGGACTCCTTCGTCATCGGTGACCTGTACACCAATGTGTACGAGGGAAGCGCGAGCCTGACCGACATCAAGCTGTACGTGCCCCAGACGGCCGCGAAGCAGAAGAAGGACTAGGCCCTGTCCGACCGATCTTCTCGGGCCCGGAACGCCTGGCACGGCACCTCGCCGCGTTGTCGGAGTCGCCCGGGTACGTCCAGTACACGGGCGATCCTCCGCCTTGCGATGCTCCCCCGTGGCCTGAACGGCACGGGAGGNNATCGACCGGACAGGGCCTAGGAGGCGGAAGGAAGGGGAACCAGGACGGACGCCTGGCCGGGGGTCGCCAGGCATACGTCGTCCGAACCGGGGCAGGGGACTGATGAGCCGAGCTCGCGGCCTACCCTCCCGGCCGGACGGGCTCCCCGGCCCCACCGGCGCACCCCCTCGCCGGTGGGGCCGCTTCTCATCGACCGGGTGTCATGGACCGGGCGCGGAGCGGCGGCCCCGGCGTGGGGCCCTGCGCCTCGGAGGGTCTGCCGCTCCCGCCCGGGAGCGGGCCGCGCCGGTGGTCAGCCCATCACGCTGAAGCTGCTGTCGCGGTTGACGGTACGCAGCCGGCTGTAGTGCGACAGGTCCACACGGTGGCCGGTGCGGGGCAGATCCACCTCGACCGGGTCGGTGTCGTGGTCGCGGCCGTCCTCGCAGGCGGAGATGATCGCGGCGAGATACCGGCCGACCACGGGCGCGTTCTTGAACTGGTTGCCGCTGCTGCCGATCGCCACGTAGTAGCCGGGCAGATCGGTTCTGTCGTAGACCGGGATCCAGTCGTCGGACACGTCGTACACCCCGGCTGTCCCGCGTGGTGTGCCCGGGACGGTCAGGGTGGGCAGACGGCGGGCCGCGCGGTAGAGCTGGGCGTCGTGGACCGCTCTGCTCGGGTGGACGCCGTAGTCGTCGGGATCGTCCAGCCATTGCAGGACGTCGCACTCCGGCTCGGTCCCGCCGACGATGATCCCGCCGCTGGGCGTGCCGCGGAAGTAGGTGCCCAGATCCAGATCGGCCACCAGCGGGCCCGCGCCGTCCGGGCCGTAGCCCTCGGGCGCGCGCACTTCGTGGACCTCCTGGCGCAGGGGACGGGTACGGACACGGAAACCGTCCGTCACCCCGGCCAGTCCATTGACGGCGCCCGAGTGCGGTCCGGCGACATTCACCACGACCGGCGCCGACAGGACCGTACCGTCGGCCAGGCCGATGCCCGCCACACGGCCGGTGCCGTCGGCGCCGTGGGTGCGGTCGACACGGACGACGGGCGAACGGAACCGGAAACGGGCGCCGTGGCGCACCGCGGCGTCCATCAGATTGCGGGCCGCGAGCTGCGGATCGTCGATGAAACCGCTGTCCGGGGTCCAGTAGCCGGTGAGCGAGCCGGTGGGGTCGTCCCAGAAGGCGTCGTCGGTGATCGCCTTGGGCGGATGGTGGCGCCCGGTGTCCAGCAGCGGCATCCGCTCGCGCAACCGGGCCTCGTCCCAGACCTCGTACGGCACGCCGACACGGTCGAAGAGGCCGAGCACCTTTTGCCGGTCCTGGCCGGGAGCGTCCAGGGAGAGCCCGCCCGTTTTGATGAAGCGGGCCAGACCCGTCCCCTCGCCGGTGCCGAGATGATGTGCCCAGTCCCGCCAGATGTGCGCGGACTCCCAGGCACTGGCCACGCCGGCGAAGGTCGAGTAGTTGTAGCGCACGATCGCCGAGGAGGCGCTCGTGGATCCGCTGCCGGCCGAGGCGTTGCGGTCGACCACACAGACGCGCCGTCCGTCCCGGGCCAGCGCGTAGGCCACCGAACAGCCCAGGACTCCGGCGCCGATCACGACGGAGTCGTACGTTTCCTGTGTCACAGTCACGGACACAGCTTAGGAACGGTCCCGGCGCCGGGCAGCCCCTTCGTGCGGACCGCGCACGCAGACGGGTGCCCTGCACGCGGATCGCGCGCGGGGCACCCGGGAAGCGGTCGTCGGGACGCGTCTCACCGCGTCAGGCGACGACCTTGTCCTCGTGCAGCTTGCGGATGTCGTTCGCGTCGTAGCCGAGGTCCGCGAGAACCTCGTCCGTGTGCTCGCCGAGCAGCGGCGCGCCCTTGATGTCGGGCTTGAAGGCGGAGAACTTGACCGGGCTGCCCACGGTCAGGTACGTACCGCGCTCCTTCTGCTCGACCTCGACGATCGTGCCGCTCTTGCGCATGTCGGGGTCCTCGGCGAGCTCCTTCATGCTGAGCACGGGGGCGCAGGGCACCTCCCACTCGCGCAGGATGTCGACCGCCTCGTACTTGGTCTTGTCGGCCAGCCACTTCTCGATCTCGCCGAAGATCTCCATGATGCGCGGCTGGCGGGCCCGGGCGGTCGTGTAGTCCGGGTCCTCGACCCACTCGGGGTGGCCGATGGCCTCAGCGGTGCGCTTCCAGTTCTGCTCCTGGATCGTGAAGTAGATGTAGGCGTTGGGGTCGGTCTCCCAGCCCTTGCACTTCAGGATCCAGCCGGGCTGGCCACCGCCGCCGGCGTTGCCGCCGCGGGGCACCGCCTCGCCGAACTCGCCGTGCGGGTACTGGGGGTACTCCTCCAGGAAGCCGATCTTGTCCAGGCGCTGCTGGTCGCGGAGCTTGACGCGGGTCAGGTTCAGCACGGCGTCCTGCATGGACACCGACACCTTCTGTCCCAGGCCGGTCGCGTTGCGCTGGATGATCGCGGTCAGCAGGCCGATCAGCAGGTGCATGCCGGTGTTGCTGTCACCGAGGGCCGAGCCGCTGATGGTCGGCGGGCCGTCCCAGAATCCCGTGGTGGACGCGGCGCCACCGGCGGCCTGGGCGACGTTCTCGTACACCTTGAGGTCGTTCCACGACGAGTCGTCGTTGAAGCCCTTGACCGAGCCGAAGATCAGACGCGGGTTGAGCGCGTGGATGTGCTCCCAGCTCAGACCCATACGGTCCATGGCGCCCGGCGCGAAGTTCTCGACCAGGATGTCCGACTCGCGGATCAGCTTCTCCATGACCTCCTTGCCCTCGGCGGTCTTGGTGTTGATGGCCAGCGAGCGCTTGTTGCTGTTCAGCATGGTGAAGTAGAGCGCGTCGAGGTCGGGGATGTCCCGGAGCTGGTTGCGGGTCACGTCGCCGCCCTGGGGGCGCTCGACCTTGATGACGTCGGCGCCGAACCAGGCGAGCATCTGGGTACACGCCGGACCGGCCTGGACCCCGGTGAAGTCGATCACCTTGATTCCGGCGAGCGGCTTTTCACTCATGTTGGCTTCCTTCTCGTGAATGATCTCGGTGCGAGGGTGGAGTGTGCGGTGTGCTGAGTACGCGCGGGGTTCAGGAGAGCGCGCGGGGTTCGGGGGAGGGCGGAACGTCCGCGCGCGACGGCTACTTCTTCGCCGGCGTGATGTTGCCGACGGTGATGCCCTTCGGGTTGAGATGCGCGATGTGGCCGCTCTCGGTACCGGCCGAGGGGTCGATGGCGCAGTCGATGAGCGCCGGGCCGCCCGAGGCCAGCGCCTCGGTGAGGGCGGCGGTGACCTCGGCGGGCGTGGTCGCGCGGTAGCCCTTGCCGCCGAACGCCTCGATCATCAGGTCGTGGCGCGCCTGGAGCATCAGGGTCGTCGGCGACGGGTCGGTCTCCAGCGGGTTGATGTCGTCGCCGCGGTAGACACCGCCGTTGTTCATGATGACGGTGACGACGGGCAGCTTGTAGCGGCAGATCGTCTCCAGCTCCATGCCGCTGAAGCCGAAGGCGCTGTCGCCCTCCACGGCCACGACCGGCGCGCCGGTCTCGACGGCCGCGGCGATCGCGTAGCCCATGCCGATGCCCATGACACCCCAGGTACCGCTGTCGAGGCGGTGGCGCGGCACCTGCATGTCGATCACGTTGCGCGCGATGTCCAGCGCGTTGGCGCCCTCGTTGACGATGTACGTCTCGGGGCGCTCGTGGACGACGTCCCGTACGGCCTTGAGGGCGCCCATGAACTGCATCGGGTGCGGGTCGGCCTTGAGACGCTCCGCCATCTTGGCGACGTTCTGCGCCGAGCGCGCCGCCAGCTCCTCACGCCAGGCGGTGGGAGCGGTGATCTGGCCGGGCTTGGTCCGCTCGGCGAGCACTTCGAGCACCGACTCGATGTCTCCGACGAGCGGGGCGGCGATGGGCTGGTTGCTGTCCAGCTCCTTGGGCTCGATGTCCACCTGGATGAACTTGGCGTCCGGGTTCCACTGCGGTGCCTCGCCGTGGTTGAGCAGCCAGTTCAGCCGGGCGCCGAGGAGCACCACGACATCGGCCTTGCGCAGCGCGAGCGAGCGGGCGGTGGCGGCCGACTGGGGGTGGTTGTCGGGCAGCAGGCCCTTCGCCATCGACATCGGTACGTACGGGATTCCCGTGGACTCGATGAACTCACGGATCCGCTCGTCGGCCTGCGCGTACGCGGCGCCCTTGCCGAGCACCACCAGCGGGCGCCGGGCGCCCGCCAGGATCTCGATCGCGCGGTCCACGGCCTCGGGGGCCGGAAGCTGGCGCGGCGCCGGGTCGACAAGACGGCTCAGCGTCTTGGCACCCTCCTCCGCGTCCATGATCGAGCCGAGCACCGCGGCCGGGATGTCGAGATACACACCGCCGGGCCGGCCCGAGATCGCGGTGCGCAGCGCGCGGGCGATACCGCGGCCGATATCCTCGACGCGGCTCACGCGGTACGCGGCCTTCACGAACGGCTGAGCGGCGGCGAGCTGGTCCATCTCCTCGTAGTCGCCCTGCTTGAGGTCGACGAGGTGCCGCTCGCTGGAGCCGGATATCTGCACCATCGGGAAACAGTTCGTGGTGGCGTTCGCGAGTGCGACCAGTCCGTTGAGGAAGCCCGGCGCGGACACCGTCAGGGCGACGCCCGGCCGTTTCGTGAGGTAACCGGCCGCCGCCGCCGCGTGACCGGCGTTGCTCTCGTGGCGGAAGCCGATGTAGCGGATGCCCTGGGCCTGGGCGAGGCGGGCCAGGTCGGTGATCGGGATGCCGACCACCCCGTAGATGGTGTCGACGTCGTTCAGCTTCAGCGCGTCGACGACCAGGTGGTACCCGTCGGTGAGCTCGGCCTCGGCCGGAACGTCGGCGGTCGACGCGGTCTCCAGTGCGGAAGGGGCGGTCATGGCTCCGAGGTCCTCCTTGGGCGGTCATGCCTGTGCGGCTTCTTGTCCCACCTTGTTCGGCGCGCGTTCGCCCGTCCAAGACCTATCGGCGACCAACCGATAAACAGCATTTATTGATGCTGGTCGCGGGAGCGCGGGAAGCGCGGCAACTCGCTTGATAAACGTTTGCTATCAACTGTTCACCAGTGCGTATTGGACGCACACTTCTCGCCAGCGCAGGCTCACAGATGACGGTTTCCTCAGATTCCTCAGATCCGGTATGAGTTCCAGAGCGAGGAGATGGTGGTCATGGCCGTTCCCACTACGGCGTCCGTGTGCGACACGAACCGGTACCGGCCCCCGGCGGTCACGGGCCTCGTGGATCTTCTGGACCGCCAGGTACGCGACTGTCCGGGCGCCCGGGCGCTCGTCGTCACCGTCACCGGCAACCGGGCGGACCTGTCCTACGGCACCCTCGCGGCCCTGGCCGACGACATGGCCGAGCGCCTCGGCGGCGCGGGGCTGCGGCGCGGTGACGCGGTGGGTCTCGTCTGCGCCAACACCGCCGAGTTCGTGGTCGCACTGCTGGGCGCGGCCCGGGCCGGGCTGGTGGTCGCGCCGGTCGATCCCGCCCTGTCGCGGCCGGAGACGTCCGCAAGGCTCGACGCGCTGGGCACGCGGGCGGTCCTCACCGGCCCGCTCGCGGCCGGCGCAGGGACGGCCTCGGAGGCCGACGGAACGCCGTCGTGGACGGTGCGCGTGGACGTCTCCCGCGACGGGAGCGCGACGGTCACGCTCGGTACGGGGGAGGGCGGGCCCGGCGACGGGGCGCGTGGCGTGCGGGACGGGGAGCGGGACGTACGAGGCGCGGCCGGCGAGCTGACCGGCGACGACGCCCTCGTGCTGTTCACCTCGGGAACCACCGACCGGGCCAAGATGGTCCCGCTGACCCATGCCAATGTGGCGGCCTCCGTACGGGGCATCTGCGCCACCTACGAACTCGGACCCGGCGACGCGACGGTCGCGGTGATGCCGTTCTTCCACGGTCACGGGCTCTTCGCGGCCCTGCTGGCCTCGCTGGCCAGCGGGGGCTGCGTCCTGCTCCCCGAGCGCGGACGGTTCTCGGCGCACACGTTCTGGGACGACGTGCAGGCCGTGGGCGCGAGCTGGTTCACCGCGGTCCCCACCATCCACGAGATCCTCCTGGACCGGTCGGCGACGGAGTATCCGGGCCCGGAGCTCGCGCCGCTGAGATTCGTACGCAGTTGCAGCGCCCCGCTCAACGCGGCCACGCAGCGCGCGCTGGAACGCACGCTCGGGGCGCCGCTGCTGTCCGCGTACGGGATGACCGAGACCACGCACCAGACGACCAGCGAACCGCTGCCGGAGTGGGGGCCGCTGAAACAGGGGTCCGTCGGCCGGACCAGCGGAGTGGACCTGCGGGTCGTCGACCGCGGCGGGCGCATGTGCCCGGTCGGCGCCCAGGGCGAGGTGTGGGTGCAGGGTCCCACCGTCATGCGCGGCTATCTCGGCGACCCGGACGGGACGGCGGGGAGCTTCGCCGACGGCTGGTTCCGCACGGGTGATCTGGGCTCACTGGACGAGGACGGATATCTGTTCCTCACCGGGCACATCAAGAACCTCATCAACCGCGGCGGCGAGAAGATCTCACCCGAGCATGTGGAGGACGTGCTCGCCGGCTGTCCCGGGGTGTCCGAGGCGGCCGTGTTCCCGGTGCCGGACGCGCACTACGGGCAGCGGGTCGGGGCCGTCGTGGTCGTACGCGACGACGAGATCC
Source organism: Streptomyces lushanensis (assembly GCF_001700515.1). Lineage (GTDB taxonomy): Bacteria > Actinomycetota > Actinomycetes > Streptomycetales > Streptomycetaceae > Streptomyces > Streptomyces lushanensis. The sequence goes on along the minus strand of NZ_MAUD01000019.1, from coordinate 26,251 downwards.
TCGGCTCCGGGCAGATCCTCCAGTACTGCCGCGACCGGCTGTCCCCCGCCGAGGTGCCCGACCGGCTGGAGATCGTCGCGGCGCTGCCCCACACGGCGAAGGGCGGACTGGACCGGCGCGCGGTGGAGAAGCGGTACGCGGAATCGAAGTGACACCCGGGGACGGCGCCGCGGGGCCCGGCCCCGACACTGCCGGGTCCCGATCCTCCCGGGTCCCGACGCTGCCGGGCCCCGACCTCCTCCGGAACCCCGGGCCCCGACCTCCCCGCGGGGCCCGGCCGGCCGGGGCCGCGTCCGGCCCTATCTGACGCGGTGCTCGGCCGGGAGCGGCTGGTCGAAGAACTCGTCCAGTGACAGACCCGTCGCCGCGTTCACGAACGCCCGCGCCGCGATCGATCCCGGGGTCGCCGCGTGGATCGCGACCGAGACCTGTGCCCTGGCGTCCGGGGCGACCAGCCGGACGGCCCTCGGCCTGCCGATCACCGGCATCGCGCGCAGCCAGGTGTGCGGCACGATGCTGGCCCAGTCGCCGACGCCCACATGGGCGTAGAGGGAGGCCACCGAGTCCGTCTCCACCTGCGGAGTCACCACGACACCGCTGTCCGCGAACACGTTGTCGATGAGCTGACGGATACGCATGTCGGGCGTCAGCAGGGCGAGCGGCAACTGGGCCGCGTCCGCCCAGGTCATGGTGTTGGTCTGGGGCATCAGCTGGTCGCCCGACGCGAGGAGTACGTACCTCTCCTGGTACAGCGGCACCACTTGCAGGCTCTCCCGGTCCTCGGGGGCGAAGTGCGCGATCGCCGCGTCCAGCTCGAACTCCCTGAGCTGGCGGTGGAGTTCCCGGGCCGAGAGCCGGGAACGCACCTGGACCTTGGCCAGCGGGTGCGCGCCGCAGAAGGCGGCGACGGGCAGTGCCAGGGTCGTCGACGCCGTGGGTTCCGTGCCCAGCCGCAACGTCCCGGTGATGCCCGACTGCACGGCGGCCACCTCGGCCTTGAACGCGTCCTGCTCGGCGAGGATCCGCTTGGCCCAGACGACGAGCCGCTCGCCCTCCGGGGTGAGGCCCTCGTAGTTGTGCCCCCGGTTGATCAGCGTGACGTTGAGCTCGCGTTCGAGCTTGGCGATCGCCGCCGAGAGCGCGGGCTGCGACACGTAACAGGATTCCGCCGCCCGCGCGAAGTGCCTCTCCCTGGCCACCGCCACGAAATACTCCAACTGACGGAACAGCATCAGCGACTCCTCCCTGCCTCGGCACACGGCACCGCACCGAAACCGGAGCGCGGGCTTCCGTCGCTCCGGTGACACCCGGAATCATCCCACTGATCCACGGTCGAACGGCCGTCCCGTGCCGCGCCGCCCCGCTGACCTGCGGCCACGGACACCGCATCCGGCCGAGCCCCCGGTCACCACCGCCCGCCGCGCACCCGATCGTCTCCGGCCGCGCGCGCCGCGGGGCGGACGCCGGGGCGAGGGGACCGGGGCCGGTTCTCCCGGGGACGGGGGGCCGGAGGGGTTTCGGCACGGGCAGGCCCGGGCAGGTCCGGCGGGCGGTGCGCCGTCGTCGCGGACGCCCGTCCGCGCGGGGGGCGACCGCCGTCGCGCGGACCGGGAGGGCCTGCCGCCGAACGTACAAAACCGCAGCCCATCCGGGCTATCATCCGCTCTACACACCCGATTGCGCACCGCCGCGCAGGCCGTGGTTTTCCGGCACCGGAGGGTTCCCCCGGGCTGATTTCCCGTGCCGCGCGGCCATGTCGCCCTGTCCGAGGGGAGCGTTCCCGATAGCACTTCGCATCTGGCTCAGCAGCGCGGGGGTCGCCGCCACCGAGGTGGCCCGGATGTTGCGTGAGAACCCCGACGCCACCGATGTCCGTATCTACGGCTCCAACATCAGCCGGCACGCTCCCGCGCTCGCGGCCTGTGACGTGGGCGAAGTCGAACCACACCGGGTGAGCAACGCGGCCTACGCCGAGTTCGCCCTCGACTTCTGCCGCCGGCACGCCATCGACGTCCTGATACCGCCCCGGCGACTGGACGCGCTCGCGCCCTACGCCGACGCCTTCGCCGCGGACGGCACGAAGCTCATGTGCTCACCGGCCGCCGCGGTCTCCACACTGACCAGCAAGAGTCTGACCTACGAGGCCGCCCAGGCGATCGGTGTCCCCGTACCGCCCTGGTGGATCGTCTCCGACGGCGAGCAACTCCGCGCGGCGGCACGGCAGATAGCCGACGCGGGCAGCACCGCCTGTATCAAACCCGCCGGAGAGTTCTCGGCGTTCGGCTTCCGTATCCTCGACGACGAACCCCTGCGCATGCAGGATCTGCTCGCACCGGCGCGGCCGATCGCCTCCGTCGGCGCGGTGGCCGACGCGCTGGACCGGGCGGCGGACCAGGGCGAGAAGGTCCCCGAGTTCATCGTGATGCCCTATCTGGACGACCCGGAGGTGAGCATCGACTGCCTCTCGGCCCCGGGCGGCGAGATGGTCACCTGTGTCGCCCGCTCCAAGGACGGGCGCTACCGCCATCTACTCGACGCCCCCGCCCTGACCGCCATAGCCCAGCGCCTGGTGAGCCATTTCCGGCTCGCCTATCTCTCCAACGTCCAGCTGCGCCACTGGCACGGCCGGCCGATCCTGCTGGAGGCCAACCCACGGGCCTCCGCCGGAATCTTCCAGACCGCCTTCGCCGGAGTGAACCTCCCGTGGGCCGCGGTACGTCTGCTGCTGACGGGCGATCCCGGTCGGCTGGCACCCCGGCTGGGCGGCCGTGTCGCCGTCACCGAGTCCGTCATGGCCATCGGCCCGTCCGAGTCCGTCCTTGCGCCCGGGCCTCTTCTCCCGCCGAGGCCCGTCATGTCGCCCGAGCCTCTTGCCCCGCCCGTGCCCGTCGGGGCAACTGCCGTCAGTGCGGCGCCACTTGTCTAGAAGCTGAGTTCCCGGCCGGTCGCCGGGACATGAGAAGAACGGTGGGGGGCACCGCCCTCCACCGCCCTCAGCTCCACCGGACCGATCACGCCCTCTCCTGGGGTGACTGTGACCTGGGGTCACAGGATGAACGCCTGCCTGGTTGCGTCCGCGCGTCCCGAGCAGCATGGCGGGGCCGGACGGTCCCTGCCGCCGCCGGAGCCGCACGTGGCTTCTCCCGTACGGCCCCCGTCGCCGCCGGGACTCCCCACGACGCCCGAAAGGCAGTGATCCCCTTGAGCGGTCCCCCGGACGCGCACGCCCCCGACACCGCATCCGAGACCTTCGACCGACTGCGGTACGCCGGCGTCTTCGCCCTGCTCTTCCTCTTCGGCACGGAGACCTTCCTGGTCTCTCCGCTCCTGCCGACCATCGCGGAGGACATCGACGTCAGCGAGGCCGCCGCGGCCTCCAGTGTGACCGCGTACGTCCTCGTGTACGCGATCTGCGCGCCGTTCCTCGGTCTGCTCAGCGACCGGTTCGGACGGCGGCGGACCCTGTTGGCCGGTGCCGCGCTCTTCCTCGTGTCCAACGCCATCGCCGCGCTCTCCACCGGACTGGCGCTGCTGGTCGTCTCGCGCGCCGTCGCCGGTCTCGCCGCCGCCGCCGCGGGCCCCGCGATCTGGGCCCATATCGCCGAGACCGCGCCCGACCGGGTGCGTGGCCGGGCCCTCGGCCTCGGCATGGCGCTCTTCTCCTGCGGCCAGGTGATCGGCGTACCGCTCGGCGCGGTGCTCGCCGGCCGGGCCGGCTGGCGCTCCGCGTTCCTCGCCATGGCCGTGGCCACCGCCCTCGCGCTGCCTCTGCTGCTGCGCCAGCTCCCCGCGAGCACCGGCCGGCCGGCCCAGGTCGGCGCGGTCAGGGCCGTGCTCGCCGGATGGAGCGATCCGACGCTGCGCAAGGCGCTCACCGTCAACACGGTCTTCCACGCGGCCAATCTCGGTGCCTACACCTTCCTGGGCGCCCTGCTCGTCGACCGCTTCGACCTGTCCGTCTCGGAACTCGGACTCGTCGGCATCCTGGTCGGCGCGGGCAGTGTGGCCGGCTCCCTGCTCGGCGGCCGGCTGGGCGACCGGGCCCGCGCGGCCGGAGGCAACCAGGTGCCGCTGCTGCCCGTGTGGGGAGTCGTGATGGCGGCGGGCATCACCCTGTCGGCCTGGGGCCCGGGACCGGTGCTCGCGCTCGCCGGCGTGGTCGTGTGGTTCGTGGCCAGCGGCGGCTTCGTCACCGACCAGCAGACGCTGGCGGGCACCGTCGATCCGGAGCTGCGCGCGACCTCCAGCGCCTGGCTGACCTCGACCATGTACGCGGGCACCGGCATCGGCGCCTGGGCGGTGGGATCCTTCGCCGAGGTCACCACCGGCACCCTGGTCATCGGTACCGGTCTGGCGGTCCTCGCGGCGCTGGGCGCGCTCACGGTCGGCGCGGGCCCGAAGAAGGCCGTACGGCAGGATCAGCCGGCCTGACGTCCCGCGCCCGCGCCCGGATCGACGGACCGCAGAGGCCGCTCGGTGAGGGCTCCCATCCGGGCGCGGTCCGTGGCGGACACCGGTGTGAAGAGCAGCACCAGCGCGCTCGGGTCGTCCACCGGGTGGAAGGACGAGAGCGACAGCTCGGTCCTGCCGATCCCGGCCGGCTCCACGACGACCGTACGGGCCGTCAGCTCCGCCACCGAGTGGCATCCCCACCAGTGGCGGAGCTCCGGCGCGTCCTCGTCCAGACGCCGGTAGACCTCGTCGGTACGGGGATCCTCCAGCGCCGGGCCCGCCTGCGCGCGGAAGTGCTGGAACACGTTCATGGCCAGCGGCTCCCAGTCCCGCAGCACCGTCCGCAGCCGCTGGTCGGCCACCATCAGCCACATCAGATTGCGGCGGTCCTCGGGAACGGTGTCCGGGCTGCCCCACAGGGCTCCCCACGCGGTGTTCCAGCCCAGCAGATCGAAGTACCGGTCCAGCAGGACGGCCGGACTGGCGGTCCAGGAGTCCAGCACCGGCTGGACGGCGGCGGCCAGTCCACCGCCGCCGCCGTCCTCCTCCGCCGGGAGCGCGGGATCGTGGTAGCCGGCCAGCCGCATCGCGTGCCGCTGCCCGGCCGCGTCGAGCCGCAGCGCCCGGGTGACCGCGCCCAGCACCTGCCGGGAAGCGGTCACCCGGCCCTGCTCCAGCCAGGTGTACCAGGCCAGTCCCACGCCCGAGAGCGAGGCCACCTCCTCCCGGCGCAGCCCGGGGGTGCGCCGGCGCGCGGTGGCCACCAGCCCGACGTCGGCGGGCTTGAGCAGCTCTCGGTGGGCTCGGAGGAACGCGCCGAGTTTCGCGCTGGGGAGGGGAGTTGACATCGTGGCTCCTCGGCCGGACAGGACGGGTGTCGGCGGGCCCGCCGGGTCCGGGTGCCCGCCCTCTCAGCGTAGTCGGACGCTCACCGGCGCGGGGTGAGCCGCCAGAGCCGTACGGGCATCTCGCTGACCCGGCCCCGCTCGCGCTGGCGCCGCCAGGCGCTCTCGCCGACCGCGGTGAAGAAGGCCGCGCGCCCGGCCGGTTCGAGGAGCCGGGCGTAGTAGTCGCCGAAGGTCGCCGCGTGGAAGTGCTCGTACTGGCTCCCGCTCTCGACGGTGACCACCGCGTCGCGCTCCAGGGAGGAGTCGACGTGGAAGAACCGCTCCAGCAGCGCGCCCAGTTCGCTCTCCGTACGGGTCCTGGTCGCGATGGGCAGGACGCCGCCGTCGGAGAACACCGAGGGCACCGCGCTCCGTTCGGTGCCGAGGGCCACCAGCGCGTCACGGACGAGGTCGTCCTCGCCGCCCAGCCCGTGCGCGTCCCGGTCCGGATGGTAGGTCGTCAGCAGGAAGACCCCGTCCGGGGCGAGTTGACGGCTGATCCAGTCGAGCGTCCGCTCCTCGTCCGGATAGAGCCAGTGCAGCACCGACGTCATGGTCACCACGTCGGCGCCGTCGGGCAGTTCCGGCAGTTCGGGCGGCGCCGTCAGATCGGCCCGGTGCAGCCGGACCCGGTCGCCCCGGGCGCTCAGCAGCTCGGCGGCCTCGGCGATCCGGTGCTCGGAGCGCTCCAGGCCGACGGCCAGCCGCAGGGACGGGTGCCGCTCAAGTGCCTCGTGCAGCAACTGGCCGATGCCGCTGCCGAGATCGAGCAGCACCTCGGGCTCGCCGGTCACCCGGTCGAGCACCCAGTCGCGGTCGTGGATCTGCCGCAGCGCGCTGGCGTGCGCGTAGCCGGCGAGCGTACGGGCCTGGATCTCGGTGGCGGACGCGGTCACGGACTGACCTCCTGAGGAGCGGCGGGCGGGGCGGGTACGTCGATGAGCCGTTGGAGCCGTTCCCGGACGGCGCTCTGGTCGTACCGCTTGTAGAGGTTGATGCGGTTGCGGGCCAGATCGCCGCGGTGGACGTACTCGTACAGATGCTGGCGCTGTCCGAAGGCGTCGCCGGTGAGTTCCCAGGCGAGCCGGAACAGCCGGGACTTGCGCTCGGCGTCGATGCCCCGTCCGCGCATGTACCGGTCGAGATGCGGGCGCAGCCGGGGATGTGCGAGATCGTTCTCGGTGGGCTGCATCAGCAGCCCCGAGGCGCCGATCCCGCGCACGATGGCGACGGCGCTCTCGGCGACCTCCGCGGACCAGACACGGCTGGCGGCGGTGTCGCCCGGGGCCAGCAGACCGCTGTCGGTGACGGTGGCCCTGGCCTCGGCGGCGTCCAGGAAGAGTTCGGTCAGTTCGGCGTAGCCGGCCAGCCGGCCGAGGTCCTCCTGGATGTTGCGGAAGCCGTCCACACCGATGCTCTCGGCGACAAGGGTGGCCGTGGCCAGCAGCGTCCGCAGCCGCTCCCGGTAGCGGACATGGCCGATGTACGCGCTCCAGGCGTTGATCCGGCCCAGTCCGCGCCGGGCCAGCTCACCGTCGCGCAGCAGGAACACCCGGTCCCAGGGCACCGTCACGTCGTCGAAGAACAGCATGGCGTCCTGCTCGTCGAAGCGCGCGCCCAGCGGATGGGCATGGCCCCAGGGACTGCTGCCGAGCGGCTCGCGGCACAGCGTCACCAGACCGGGAGTGTTGAGCGGCAGCGCGAACCAGACCACGAACTGCTCGCCGCGGCGCTGGGTGAAGGACGCCGAGAGATAGACGAGCACCTCATGGGCGAGGGGCGCGAGCGTGGTGAGCTGCTTGGCGCCGCGTACGACGATGCCGCGGTCGTTCTCCTCCAGCACCCGCAGGGCGAGATCGGGATCGTCGACCGGATCGGTGGAGCGGTCGATCTGGGGGTCGCCGAGGGCGTGCGAGAGCACCAGGTCGTTGGCCGCGCAATGGCGGTACCACGCCTCGGCGTTGGCGCCGAAGCCCGGACGCGCCCGCTCCAGCTGATGGCGGAAGTCGTGCACACCGACGGCGATGGACGCCATGAAGGCGGGCGAACGGCCGTGCTGGCCGAGGGACTCGGCGTGCCAGAACTCGGCGCTGCGCCGCTGTACGCGCAGCTCCTCCAGGGTGCGCGGCGGCTGGTAGCCACGGGCCAGCCGCGCTCCGGTGTCCGGGTCCTTCCAGGTGAGCAGCTCGTGATGGGCGGGATCGTGCTGGAGGTCGAGCAGCCGGGCCAGCTCGTCGACGGCGGGCCGGAAGGCCGGGTGCGCCGCGGTGTCGGTGACACGCGCGCCGTCCAGGTACAGTTCGCGGCCGTCGTTCAGCTCGGCCCGGTAGCGGTCGCCGGTGAGCAGGCCCCTCCCCGGCCCCTTCCCCGGTGCCGAGGTGTCCAGTCGGGTCATGCGCGGGCTCCTGTCGACGTCATCGGTTGGTGGTGGAGAGTGCGGTAGCGGCCGTCGTGGTACAGCAGCGGCTCGCCCTGACCGACGTCCGCCTCGACCACCCGGCCGACGAGAACGGCGTGGTCGCCGCCCGGCAGGACGCTGTGCAGCCGGCAGTCGAACCAGGCGAGGCTGTCCTCCAGGACGGGCGCTCCGGTGTCCTCGCGCATCGGGGCGTGGGTGAAGAAGCCGAGGGCGTGACCGGCCCCGGGAGAGGCGAACCGCCGGGCGAGCGGCTCCTGGGCCGCGCCCAGTACGGACACGGCGTACCGGGCGCTGGCGCGTACCGCCGCCGCCAGCGGACTGCGGGCGTCGACCGCCACACTGATCAGCAGCGGCTCCAGGGAGAGGGTGCACAGCGAGGAGACCGTCTTGGCGAAGACGTCCTCGCCGGAGCGCGCGGTGAGCACGGCGACACCGGTGGTCCAGCGCCGCGCGGCACCTCGGTACGCCTCCGCCTCGGCGCCGCGGACGGGCCGGCGGGCCGCGCTCACCGCAGCCTCACCCGGTACGCGCGCAGCCACTCGTCGACCTGCACGAGATGGTCGAGCCCGCCGACCGGGTTGGGCGCGGTGCGCGGGCTGGGCAGCGGACGGCCCTCGGCGAGCGCGCGGCGTACGGTCTCCCGGTCGACCAGGTCGAACACCGGCGCCTGGGAGTCGGCGAGCAGTTCGTGCGCGCGGGCCGTGAGCACCTCCGTGTAGCGCACGGCGGGCGTGGAGGGGTAGCCGCTCTTGGGCCGGTCGGCGACCTGCGGGGGCAGCAGATCGCGTACGGCGTCGCGCAGCAGGCCCTTGGACCGGCCGCCGGGCGTCTTGACCGCCCAGGGCACGTTCGCCACGTACTCCACCAGCCGGTGGTCGCAGAACGGCACCCGGACCTCCAGACCGACGGACATGCTGACCCGGTCCACCCGTTCCAGGAGCGGCGGCAGCCAGCGGGTGAGCGCGAGATGGAAGATCTCGCGGATACGGCGGTCGGCGCCCTCCTCGCCCTCCAGCCGCGGTACGCCGGCCAGCGAGCGGCGGTACTGCTCGGCGGTGTACTCCCCGGGCCTGACCTCGGCGGCCACCTCGGGACGCAGCAGCGCGGCCGGAGTGGTGCGGCCGTGCAGCCAAGGGAAGGTGTCCGCGGCGAGCGCCGCGGGATCGTGGAAGTAGGGGTAGCCGCCGAAGATCTCGTCGGCGGCCTCCCCGGACAGGGCCACCGTGGAACGTCTGCGCACCTCGCGGAAGAGGAGGTGCAGCGACGCGTCCATCTCGCCCCAGCCGGGCCGGTCCCGGGCGCGCAGCACCGCGTCACGGGCCTCCAGCAGGTCGTCGTCCGGGATGAGCACGGAGGTGTGGAGGGTGCCGATGTGCTCGGCGGCGGCCCGGACGAAGGGCGCGTCCGCGCCGGTGCGCCAGGCGTCGGGCGCGCGGTCGGCGCTGCCGGGGAAGTCCACCGAGAAGCTGGTCACCTTGGAGTGGCCCGCGCGCTCCCGCGCCGCCGCCGCGAGGGCGGTGACGGCGCTGGAGTCGACACCGCCGGAGAGCAGTGTGCAGAGCGGGACATCGCTGAGGAGCTGGCGTTCGACGGTGTCGGCGAGCAGCGCCCGCACCCTCTCGCGGGTGGTCGCGGGATCGTCGGGGTGGGCACGGGCGGTGGGCCGCCAGTAGAGGGCGGTCCGGGTCCCGCCGCGCCGTACGGTGACGGTCTGGCCGGGGAGCACCTCGTGCAGCCCGCGGAAGACGCCGTGGCCCGCGGTCGGCGCGGCGGGCAGGGCGAACAGTTCGGCCACGCCCTCGGCGTCGAGTTCGGCGTGGAAGAGGGGATGGGCGAGTACGGCCTTGGGCTCGGAGCCGAAGAGCACCCCGGAGGCGTGCGGATGCCAGTACAGCGGTTTGACGCCCAAGTGGTCGCGCACCAGCAGGAGTTCCCGCGCGCGGTCGTCCCACAGCGCGTACGCGAAGATCCCGTTGAAGCGGCGGGGCGCGTCGGCGCCCCACTGGAGATGGGCACGGAGGACGACCTCCGTGTCGGAGCGGGTACGGAACTCGTGGCCGAGCGAGCGCAGCTCCTCGCGCAGCTCCGGGTAGTTGTACAGCTCGCCGTTGTAGGTCAGCACCGTGCGCGGCCCGTCACCGGTGACGGTGCCCATGGGCTGGGCGCCGTCGTCGGGAGCGATGACGGCGAGTCTGCGGTGGCCGAGGGCGGCGTGCCGGGAGAGCAGGACGCCGGAGTCGTCCGGACCGCGGCAGGCGAGCGTCGCGGTCATGGCCCGGAGCGTCGCCTCCTCGTTCCGGAGATCGGTTTCCCAGTCGATCCAGCCGGTGACTCCGCACATCAGGGCTCCTGGAGTTCGTCGGTGGGGGAGGGCGCGGCGCCCGGGACGGGAGGCGCGGTGGCCTCCCAGCGGCAGCCGTGCCCGGTGGGGCCGGTGCGCAACTGGTGCGCGGGCACATAGCCCTTGGCGCGGATATTGGCGCTCAGGGCCTCGGTGCAGTACGTGCAGGGCGAGGCGAGGGTGAGCCGTACGCCGTTGCGGCGGGCCTGCTCGCGGTAGTCCCAGATGGCGCAGTGGGTGATGGTGAGCGCGGCGTGCGTGAGGCCCGCCGGCGCGGTGTCGTCGTCCTCGAACTCGTCGTCGAACTCGTAGTCGGAACCGTAGAGTTCGGCCTGACGGGCGATCCGGTGGACGGGATCGCCGGCGCCCCGGCCGTGGTCGGGTTCCACCTGGCGGTGCACCCCGGCGTTGGCGCGTGCCCAGTCGGCGAGTATCGCCTCGCCGTAACGGGCCACGAGGAAACGTTCCATCAGTGCTTGGTCCCGGAAGAAGACCCGCTGCCATTCGGCGGCCGGAGCGGTGCGCGGATCCGGCAGATCGGCGAACAGCTCGGCCTGGAGGGCGAACCAGTCGGTCAGATGGACCTCGTCGCCGAGCGAGGCGAGCAGCCCGGTGAGACCGGCCTCGGCCTCGTGGAGCCGCTGCCGCCACAGGGCGGAGCGCTCCGCGTCCGGCATCGAGCGGTACGGGTTGCGGGACTTCTCGGGTCGTACGGCGCCGCCGGCCGTGCCGTCGTCCGGCAGGACCGTCGTCCGGGCGCGTCCGCTGTCGGCGGATTCCGTCTCGGGCGGTGTACCGGTACCGTCCGCGACGGTGTCGCGCGAACCGGCGCGGGCGATGCCTCCTTCGGCCGCATCGCTCATCGGGATCTCCTTGGCCAGGCGTGGATGAGGACCGGGCGACTCCTGGTCCGCCCGTAACGCTAGGTACGCCGCCATGGCCCCCAGAAGCCCCGAACGGAGTCGGTAACGGCGACGATGGGCCCACGCGGGATGCTCCAAAGGTCGCCCCGCAAAGGACGGGCCGCCGGCGGGCACGCCGAAGGGCGGGCACCCGTCAGGGGCCCGCCCTTGAGCCTGTCCTGAACGCGGGAGGCCGCTGTTCACCGGAGCCGGGCCTCCGCCGCGCGCCGGTGGGACGGGTCCGGCGCGGCGCGCGGCGCCGGACCCCCGTCGTCGCCCCGGTGGGCGTGCGCGCCGTGCGCCCCGGGCCGGGTCAGCCCGCCAGGCCGTGGCGGTGGGCGTAGAGCGCTGCCCGCAGGCGGTCCGACTGGCCCGTCTTGCGCATCGCCTGGGTGAGGTGCTTCTTCACCGTCGCTTCCGCGAGGGCGAGTTCGCGGCCGATCTCCGCGTTGCTCAGACCCCGGGCGAGCTGCGCGAGCACCTGGCGTTCACGGCCCGTCAGCCCGCAGTGCTGCGGCAGTGGTTCGCCCGCGTGGCCGGCCAGGCTGGCGGGATGGACCTGGACCGGAGGCGGCGCCGGCAGGAAGACCGTCGCGCCGGCCGCCGCCATCGACACCGTACTGATGATCCGGTCCTCCGCCAGTTCGAGCGGGAAGCAGCCGCTCGCCCCGGCGAGCAGCATCCTGCTCGCCTCCGTGGTGCTCTCGGCCCGCCGCAGCAGCAGCACCCGCGCGCCCGGGAAGCCCTCCGGGCCGCGCAGCCGGACCACGGCGGACAGGTCGTCGCCCAGCGTGTCGCCGCCGCCGAGCAGGACGACATCGGGACGGATCCTGCGTACGGCCTCCAGCGCCCGGTCCGGATCGCCCGAGCTGCCGACCACCGCCATGTCCGGCACGGGCCCGAGCACACTGCGCAGTCCTGCGCACGCCACCGGATGGCGCTCCACCAGGAACACCCGGGTGGGCAGCCGCTCGCGGTGGGCGGACTCCGTGCACAGCGGATGGCCGCAGGCGCAGCCCACGGGTGCCGGGTTGAGCCGCGGCGAGGCCGTCAGGCCCGGTGCGCGGTCCTCCTGCTCGGCGAGCATCTGATGGCCCGCGATCAGATCGAGCGGGTTGTCGATCTCGGTGTGCAGCGCCTCGGGGCCCGTACGCCCGAGCAGCGCGCGCGGCGCGCGGCGCGCCGGCTGCCGCCGTCCACGCCCGGCGCCCGGGTCCGCCCCGGTCAGGAGTTCCATGGCCGGCCACCCCTCCGGCGGAGGGCGACGGCCGTTCTGGGAGCACGTTCTCGGAAGTGGTATGGCATCGCGCTGCGTTCCCCTCGGATACGACGGTGACGCCGGAGTTCTCCCGCGTACCCCTGGCCTGCCATCAGGTCGGCGGTGACCTGGGCCGGGGTACGGAAAGTGCCGGCAGAGGAGGAGAGGGCGCCGCTGTTCGGGGAAGAGCCGAAGGTCAGCGCCGCGTGAGGGCGCTACACAGCTCGTCGAAGCACCTGCGGTGCCACGAGCCGCCGATACCGACCAAGGTGAAGTCGGTGCACGGAATAGCCATATTTACAGCCTAGTAAGGGGCTTGCTGTGGGTCAATGTCGGCCAGGGCAGCACCGGTCACACCCACCCCCCTGCCGGGTCCGCCCGATCCTATGACCTCGGGTATCAGCATGAACTGTTGCCTGGCTGAGGGGTGTTGGCATCCCCCATTCTTCGACACGGCGGCCCGGTCCGGTCTCACCGGGCCCGACGGCGCCGCGCCGGTCCGTCCCCGCGACCGAACCCCACGACCGAGGGCTCCGACGACCGTGGCCGCACCGTGGCCGCACCGTGGCCGTTTCGCGCGGACGGCCCTGCGAATCGACCTTCCGAACGGGCGCCGGGCGGTGGCGCCGTACCGGCCCCGGCCGCGGTCCCCACCGGCCACCCCGAGACCGTGCCACCACACCGCGCCGCCACCCCGAACTCCCGGAAGGACCGCTCATGTTCCGCCGCCCATGCCCGCCCGCCGCCGGTCGCCCCGGTCTCCTCGCCCGGCGGGCCGAAGGGTGAGGCGCTTCCTGCTGCGCCGGCTGCTGCTGGCCGTGCCCACCCTGCTCGGCGTCACGGTCGTGGTCTTCCTGACGGTCGCCCTGATCCCGGGCGATCCGGTCGGCGCCCTGCTCGGTCCCGGCGCGCCCCCGGAGTCCCGGCGGGAGCTGACCGAGCGGCTCGGCCTCGGTGAGCCGGTGCCGGTCCAGTACGGCAACTGGCTCTGGCACGCGCTCCACCTCGACCTGGGTGTCTCCATCTCCGCGCAGCGCCCGGTGACGGAAACGCTGCTGCCCGCGCTCGGCCAGACCCTGCTGCTCACCGCGGTCGCGTTCGCCCTGGTCGTCACCGGCGGGACCGCGCTCGGCACGCTCGGCGCCCTGCGTCCCCGGGGAGTGCCGGGACGGCTGTCCGGCGCGCTGAACACGCTCGCCGTCTCCGCTCCCCAGTACTCGGTGGCGCTGCTGCTGATCGCCGTCTTCGCCGTATGGCTGCGCTGGCTGCCCGCGGGCGGTACGCACGACGTGTTCGGCGGCGGTGGCCCCTTCGACCTGGTACGCCATCTCGTGCTGCCCGCGACCGCCGCCGCGCTCGTACCACTGGGCCTGACCGCCCGGGTGTTCCGTACCGCCCTCGGTTCCGTGCTCACCTCGGACCTCGCGGACAGCCTGCGGGCCCGAGGGCTGAGCCGGACCGCCGTACTGCGGCACTGTGTCCACAACGCCTCGCCCGCCCTCCTCACCATCGGCGGGCTCCAGCTCGCCTATCTGCTGGAGGGGGTCGTCTTCGTGGAAACCCTCTTCGCCTGGCCGGGTGTCGGACGGCTGCTGTACGACGCGCTCACCGCACGCGACCTTCCGCTCGTCCAGGGCGGAGTACTGCTGGTCGCGGTCGCGTTCGTGGGCATCAACATCCTGGTGGACGCGGCGCACGCGCTCGTCGATCCCCGGGTCAGGAGCGCGCGATGACCCGGCCGGCCGCCATGACACAGGCTCGGAACGCCCAGGACACCCGGAATGCCCAGGAGGAGCGGCGGGCCCGGAAGGGACGGAGGGCACGCCTTGCACGGGGCCGGTACGGGCCCGGGCTGCTGGTGCCCGCCGGGCTGGCCGCCCTCCTCCTGCTGCTGGCCGTCGCCGGTCCCTGGATCGCTCCGCAGGACCCGGCCGCCGGAAGCCTGGACGACCGGCTGCTCGGCCTCTGGACACCGGGCCATCCACTCGGCACCGACACCCAGGGCCGGGACATGCTGAGCCGGCTGGTCGTGGCCGTGCGGCCGTCCTTGACCGGCGGGCTGCTGCCGGTGGCCGTCGCGGCGGTGGCGGGCACACTGCTGGGCGCGGTCGCCGCCCTCGCCGGACGGATCACCGAGCAGGCCCTCCTCCGTACGCTGGACGTGCTCTACGCCTTCCCCGGCGTACTGCTCGCCATCGCCGTCGCCTCCCTGCTGCGACCGGGGCTGACCACCACCGTGATCTCCCTGTCCTTCGTGCTCACCCCGGCGGTGGCCCGCGTCTGCTTCACCGAGGTGCAGCGCATCCGCACCGCCGAGTTTCTGGAGGCCGCGCGGGTGAGCGGCGCGGGCCGGGCCGCCGTGGTGGTCCGCCAGGTCGCCCCGGTCGTGGCCCCCGTCGTCCTGGTCTACTGCTCGTCGCTCGTCGGCCTGGCCATCGTCTACGCGGCCGGACTCTCCTTCCTCGGGCTGGGCGTGGCACCGCCCGACCCCGAATGGGGCGCGATGCTGGACGAGTCGCGGCCCGCCCTGCTGACCCACCCGTCCGTCGCCGTCCTGCCCGCGCTCACCATCCTGGCTGTCTCGGTGGTCTTCAACACCCTCGGCGACGCCCTGCGCGCACGCGCCGGCGACAGCGGGGCGCTGCTTGCGGAGGCCGTCCGATGAGCCGTCCCGCGCCGAGCACGTCGTCGAGCCGTCCCGCGCCGGCGAGCCGTTCCGTACCGAGCACGTCGGCGCTGGCCGTCACGGAACTGACCGTCCGCTATCCGGGAGCGGCCGGTCCGCTCCTCGCCGTCGACCAGGTGACCCTCACCGTCGAACCCGGCGGCGCGCTGGTCCTCGTCGGTGAATCGGGCAGCGGCAAGACCACCGTGGCCAGGACGGTCCTCGGACTGCCCGGCCACGGCGCCGAGGTCACCGGGCGCGTACAGGTCGACGGCACCGATCTGCGTCCGCCGGACGAGCGCGCGCTGTCCCGGATACGGGGCCGGCGCATCGGCTATGTGCCGCAGGACCCGACGGGATCGCTGGATCCGCTGCGCCGGATCGGCTCCCAGCTCACCGAGGTTCTGCTGCGCCACGGCATCGCCACCGGGCGCGGGGCGGCGCGGGCGGCCGTGCCCGGTCTGCTCGAACGGGCCGGGATCGACGAACCGGACCGGATCGCCCGCAGCTATCCGCATGAACTGTCCGGCGGACTGCGCCAGCGGGCGGCGATCGCCCTGGCCGTGTCCTGCGTTCCCGGACTTCTGGTGGCCGACGAGCCCACCACCGCCCTGGACGCCGTGGTCCGCTCGCAGATCCTCGATCTGTTCGCGTCCCTGCGCGCCGTACACGGGATCGCCCTGCTGATGGTCACCCACGATCTCATCGCGGCCCGGCGGATCGGTGGCCGGGTCGCGGTCATGCGCGGCGGCCGGATCGTCGAGTCGGGAGACGCGGAACAGGTGCTCACCCGCCCCCGGCATCCTTACGCGGCCGAACTGGTGGCCGCCGGAGCGGGAGGCCACCGGTGACCGAGGCCCTGCTCTCCCTCACCGGGGTGACCAAGCGCTACCCGGGCGGCGCTGCGACCGGGCGCGACGCGGACGGCGGCGGCAGGCCCGCCCTGGACCGGGTCACGATGACCGTCGCCGCGGGCGAGACGGTCGGACTGGTCGGCGAGTCCGGCTCCGGGAAGTCGACACTCGCCCGGCTGAGCCTCGGTCTGCTCGCGCCGACGCTGGGCACCGTACGGTTCGCCGGGCACGATCCGTACCGGCTGCGCGGCCGGTCCGCCCGGCCCGTACGCGCCCGGTTGCAGTTCGTGCCGCAGCATCCGCGCGGCTCTCTGAACCCGGCTCTGAGAGCGGGTGAGGCCGTGGCCCTCGCCCTGCGGACACACGGCACGCCCCGACGCGAACGGGCCGACCGTACCGCCGAGTTGTTCCGTCAGGTCGGACTCGATCCGGCGCTGGCTCGGCGCTATCCGCGCGAGCTGTCCGGAGGGCAGCTCCAGCGGGTGGCCGTGGCCCGCGCGCTGGCCACCGGTCCCGAGCTGGTGGTCTGCGACGAACCGACCTCGGCGCTCGATCTCCGGGTCCAGGCGCAGGTGCTGGATCTGCTGGTCGGGCTCCAGGAGAGCCGGGGACTCGCGTATCTCTTCATCTCCCACGACCTGGCCGTGGTCCGCCGGCTGGCCCACCGGGTGGTGGTGCTGCGGCAGGGCCGGGTGGTGGAGGAGGGCCCGGCGGCGGACCTCTGGGCGGCGCCGGCCCATCCGTACACCCGGGCCCTGCTCGCCGCCGCGGAGGCACCGTCCCGTACGGCCGCCGCCGCGTCGGCCCCGGCGGACACGGCCGCCGTCCCCGCCGCCTCCTTCGACGCCACCACCGTCGAGCCCTCCGCACCGCTCTGACCGGCCCACGCCGACCGCCGGCCCAGCCCACGCCGACCGTCCACCCCACGCCGACCGTCCACCCCACGCCGACCGTCCACCCCACGCCGACCGCCTGCCGATCGCCGAACGTCCGCCGACCGACCCATGGAATCCCGCACACAGAGGACCGATATGACGCACCGCCCTCCTCACCACCACCGCGGCCGAGCGAGAACCGCCTTCTCCGCCCTGGCCCCGCTCTGCGCCGGAGCCCTGCTGATCACCGTCTCCGGCTGCGCGCCCGGCTCCGGGGACGGCGGCCCCACGGGAGCCTCCGGGCCGGGCGGCACCCTGGTCATCGGCGCGACCGGAAAGCTGCCCAACACCGACACCGTGATCGGCGGCGCCGGGTTCGAGGGCAAGCGGCTGGTCAGCTTCCAGCTCTACGAGGGCCTCACCCGCTACGACCTGTCCGTGACGGACGGCCCGCCGCCCGTCACCGGCGCGCTCGCCACCTCCTGGAAGGTCGCCGCCGACAAGAAGACCTGGACCTTCACCCTGCGCCAGGGTGTCACCTTCCAGGACGGCACACCGTTCGACGCCGACGCGGTCCTCTTCAACCTCGACCGCTATCTCGACAAGAAGAGCGCGTACTACACCGACGCACTGGGCGCCGCGGCGGGCGAGTACGCGGGCGGGATCACCGCCTACCGCAAACTCGGCGCCGACCGGGTGGAACTGGTCACCAAGGAGCCCAACGGCCACTTCCCCGAGGACCTCGCCCATGTGCTGATCGCCAGCCCCGCCGCCGTACGCGCCACCGGATCGGCCGACTTCTCCCGGCACCCCGTCGGAACAGGTCCGTTCGCCTTCAAGTCCCAGAAGCCGGGCGAGGAGATCGAACTGGTCGCCAACACGTCGTACTGGCGCGGCGCCCCCAAGCTCGACAAGCTGGTCGTCAAGGCGCTGCCGGACGCCGCCGCCCGTACCGCCGCGCTGCGCTCCGGCTCCGTCAACTGGATCGAGTACCCGAACCCGGACGACATCGAGAGCCTGAAGGCCGACGGCGCGAAGGTGGTCACCAACAGCTACGACCACCTCTGGTACTGGATCCTCGACACGGAGAAGGGCCCCTGGAAGGACGCCAGGGTCCGGCGGGCGGCCAACTACGCCGTCAACCGCGAGGCGATCGCGGAGAAACTGCTGCACGGCACCGCCGACCCGGCCTACCAGGCCGCTCCCCGGGCGACACTCGCGTACGACAAGTCCGGTGACCTGTACGGGTACGACCCGGCGAAGGCCAGGGAACTGCTCGCGGACGCCGGATACGCGGACGGGTTCAGCACCTCCGTGACCGTGCCCACCGGAGGATCGGGAAATCTGCTGCCGGTGCCGATCGCCGAGGCGCTGCAACGCGACCTGTCCGCCGTGGGCATCGAGGTGGAGATCCGTACCACCGACTGGTCCACCCTGATCGGCGCGGAGGCGAAGGGCGAGGTGGCCCTCGGCTCCGACGCCGTCGCCCAGTCCACCACGCTCTTCCAGTCCGAGGCGCTCCTCCCGCTGTTCATCGGCAGCAGGAGCCCGTTCTGGACCGGCCACTACAGCAACCCCGAGGTGGACGCGCTGCTCGCCTCGGCGGCCGGTTCACCCGACCAGGCCGGGCGGCAGGCCGACTACCGGCGGGCCCTCGCCGAGGTGACCGAGGACGCGCCCTGGCTCTTCGTCGTCAACGACCGCAATCCGCGGGCGCTCGCCCCCACCGTCCACGGACTGGTACAGCCGCAGTCCTGGTTCCTGGACCTCACCACGGTACGGGTCGGCAAGTAACCCCGTACACGGCACGCAATCCCCGTACGGCATGAAAGGACGGCCGGTTCCATGACCGCCGAGCAGCCACCGCACCACCATCCCGTTGTGACCCCGCCGGCCAAGTGGGGCGTCACCCTGCCACTGCCGGGACTGACCATCGACCGGCACCGCTTTCTGGTGGAGCGGCTGCCCGACCTCGGCTACACGGACGTGTGGAGCGCGGAGGGCGGCGGCACCGACGCGTTCACCCCGCTGGCGGCGACCGCCGCGTGGTCGCCGTCCCTGCGGATCGCGACGGGGATCGTACCGGTGCACACCCGCGGACCGGCCGTCCTCGCCCAGACCGCGGCGACCCTGGCCCAGCTCGCCCCGGGCCGGCTGCTGCTGGGACTCGGCGCCTCGGTGCCCGCCCATGTCACCGACATCAACGGCATCCCGTTCGACGAGCCGTTCAAACGCACCAGGGACGTGCTGCGCTTCGTCACCAGGGCACTGCGCGGAGAATATGTCTCCGGGGACTTCGACACCTTCTCCATCACCGGCTACCGGCTGCCGCATCCGCCGACGGAACCGGTGAAGGTGATCCTCGGAGCGCTCAGGCCCGGCATGCTGCGGCTGGGGTTCACCGAGGGCGACGGGGCCATCTCCAACCTGCTCTTCCCGGAGGACGTCCCGAAGGTGCTGGACGCGGTCGGCCCGCAGCCGCCCGGCAAGGAGCTGGTGGTGAAGGTGTTCGTGTGTCCCACCGAGGACACCGACTACGCGCACCGCGCGACCCGGCCCTTCCTCGCCTGGATCCTCAACCGCGAGCCCTACCGGAAGTTCCACGAATGGCTGGGCCACGGCGAACTGCTGCGCGCGTCGCACGAGGCGTGGGCGGCGGGAGACCCGGAGGCGGCACAGAAGGCGCTCCCGGACGAGGTGGTCGACGGGCTGTTCATCAGCGGGTCCCCCGAGGAGTGCCGTGAACGCATCCTGCGCTACAGCCGGCCCGGTGTGACGACGATCCAGCTCTATGTGTCGCTGCCGCCCGAGGTGTTCGTGAGCAGGGCGCGGCTGCTGGACACACTGGCCCGGCTGGGGCCGGCGGGCCGCTGACGGCGCCGCCCCGCGCCCCGGGCCGGCGGTCCGCGGCGGGCCCCGGACCGGGGCGCTTCCGGTCCGGCCGACGAGACGGTTGAGGAGTGCGTATGGAACTCGATCTGCGGGGCGGTGTCAGGGCCGCGCCGGTCCTCGGCAGTACGCCGCGTGAGCGGCAGGCGCTGCGCTTCGCACCGGATCCGCCGGAGCGCGACGCCGATCCGGACCATGTGGCGCGTACCGCGCGCGAGAACGAGGAGGACGGACTCGACAGCGCCCTGGTGACCCAGTCGAGCTCCTGGCCCGATCCCTGGCTGGTGGCCGCCTGGGCGCTGGCGGCCACCACCAGATTGCGGATAGCCGTGGCGCACCGGGCCGGTACGACGGCTCCCACCGTGGCGGCCCGGGCGCTCGCCACGCTGGACCGGCTCTCCGGCGGACGCGCCTCGGCCCATGTGATCGTCGGGTCCAGCGACGCGGATGTCGCCCGGGACGGCGACGGCCTGGGGAAGGCGGAGCGCTACCGGCGGGCGGGCGAGTATCTGGAGCTGTTCACCAAGAACCTGACGGAGCGTCAGAGATTCGACTTCGAGGGCGAGTTCTACTCGGTGCGCGACGGCGGACCGGGCCTCTGGCCGCGCCCGCGCGCCGAACTGCTGTCCTTCGGCGGCTCGTCGCCCGAGGGCGTGGAACTCGCCGCGCGGTTCGCCGAGGTGTACGCGGTCGCTCCCGGCCCGCTGTCCGTGACCCGGCGGCGGATCGCGGCGGCGCGGGCGGCGGCGGCAGCGCACGGGCGGACCCTGCGGATCTGGCGCCACCTCACCCTGGTGCTGGCCGCGACGGACGAGGAGGCGGCGGAACGGGCGCGATCCATCGGCCGGGACGCCGTCCGGCTGACCACGGGCCCGGACGGCGGCCCCTGGCACCGCGCGGTCCAGCTGGACCGGGACCGCGAGCGCGGCCGTGCGGATCCCGCCCCGGGCGCGGAGCAGCTCACCGCGTACGTCCGCCGCTCACTCGCCGGCGCGTTCGTCGGTTCACCGCAGAGCGTGGCGGAGCGCGTCGGCTGGCTCCGGGCGGCCGGTGTGGACATCGTCCAGCTGGACATGTCCGTGGAAACGGACGAGGACCGCGACCTCCGGAGAGACCTGGTGGCGCGCCTGCGCAACGACTACGTCCCGCCACCGGTCCGCACGACCCCGCACTACCGCCGGGGCTGGTGACCCGCCGCGCCGCCCGGCCCGAATACATCCCGTACCCGAAGACGTCCCGTACGCGGGCGCTTGTCCGCCTCACGAGGCACCGCGTCCGATGCCGCCGGCCGATCCGCCGGGGACGACGGGACACCCCTTAGCCTGGGAGCATGAGTGACTTCTCCACCGGTTCCTCCGAGGGCGGGGGCAATACGGAACTGCGGGAGTTCCTGCGCTCGCGGCGGGCCAGGATCACACCCGAGCAGGCCGGGCTGTCCCCGCAGGGCGGTACCCGGCGGGTGCCCGGGCTGCGGCGTGAGGAGGTCGCCCGGCTCGCCGGGGTGAGCGTCGACTACTACGTACGCCTGGAGCGCGGGCGTACGGCGAGCGTCTCCGAGAACGTGCTCGACGCCGTGGCCCGAGCGCTGCGGCTGGACGACACCGAGCGCGGTCATCTCCTCGCCGTCGCCCGGCGCACCCGCGCGCACCGGACCCCGACGGCGCCGCAGCGGGTACGGCCCGGGCTGTACCGGGTGCTGGAGACCGTCGGTGACGCTCCCGCCATGGTCCTCGGCCGCCGTATGGACGTCCTGGCCGCCAACCGGCTCGCACGGGCCCTGTTCACCGACTTCGAGGCGCTGCCGCACCGGGAGCGGAACATGGTCCGCTTCATCTTCCTGGACGAGGCCGCCCGCGAGCTCTACATCGACTGGGAGTCCTCCGCCCGGGGCTCCGTCGCCGCCCTGCACCTGTACGCCGGACGCCATCCAGACGATCCGCTCCTCGCCGAGCTGATCGGTGAACTCTCCCTCCGTGACGAGGACTTCCGACGCTGGTGGGCCGACCACGACGTCCTGCGCCGTACCCATGGCACCAAGCGCTACCACCATCCCGTGGTCGGCGATCTCGACCTGGAGTACGAGGCCCTCACACCCGCCGCGGACCCCGAGCAGACACTCGGCCTGCACACCGCCGAACCCGGCTCACCCTCCGAGCGGGCCCTCCGGCTGCTCGCGGGCCGGCCGGCGCCTGCGGAGCGCGAGCGGCACGAGCCGGGGCGTCCTGGCCGGTCGGGGCCCGCCGCGGACCCAGGGAGGCCCTCGGCCGTCTGAGGGACCGCCCGCGCGGCTACTGCGCCGCGGACAGCTCGCAGAGCGCCGACCGGTTCGGCTGGTCGGTCTTGGTGATCAGGCTGGCGATGTGCTTCTCGACCGTGCGCGGCGAGATGTAGAGACGGGTCGCGATGGCCTTGTTGCTCAGCCGCTCCGCCAGGAGCAGGAAGACCTCGTACTCCCTGACCGTGACACCCCGGGTACGCAGCGAGGCCGGGATCCGGTTGCTGCCGACCCGTCGCTGGCGGACCGGGGCCCCGATACCGCGCAGCAGCGCGCGGCACGCGCCCGCGACCGCCGGTACCGAGGCCCGCTGGAAGTGGTGCTCCGCCTCGCGCAGCCACGCCTCCGGCTCGCCCCAGCCGTCGGTGTGTGCCGTCTCCGCGACCAGGCGGTGTCCGAGATGGCGCGCGGTGGGATGGGCGGCGGCGGTGTCGTGTGCCTCGTGGGCGGCCTCCGTCGCCGCCGAGGGTTTTCCCTCCCGGCCGAGGAGCACGGCGTCCGCGAGCAGGACGAAGTGACGGTTCCAGCGCATCTGCGCGGCCGAGGCGCCCGCGACCTCGCGGAACCGCTCCCGGCCCGCCGTCCCCGCCAGTACGTCCAGCAGCAGCCCGACGCCGTGCCGGCCGTCCAGATGGAAGGTGGTCGGATTCTCCGCCGTCAGTGTGCGCACCTCGTCCAGCTCCCGGACGGCCCGGGGCCGGTCCTCCTCCAGCAGCGCGCAGAACACCCCGGCGAGACCGAGGAGCAGCGGTTCCTCCTGGGAGCCGGTGCCGCCCATCCGCCGGAACTCGGCCACGGCCCGGTCCATGGCCGCCCGGTCGCCCTGGTGGGCGGCGCTCGCCGCCCTGGCCATCAGCACATAGCGGGCCACCGGTGTCAGCCGGAGCCGGGTCGCCATGGTCAGGCACTCCTCGCTCAGCTCCCGGGCCCCCGCGAACTCGCCGAGCAGCACACGGTTGAGGACGAGGATCCCGTCGATCGAGTAGACGACCGGCACGGCGCCGAGCCGCTGGGCCTCCTCCCGGGCCTCGGTCAGCGTTCTGGTGTCGCCCGCGGCCAGCCAGTGGATACCGCCGAGCCGGGTGAGCGCGTACATCCGCTGGAGCGGCAGGCCGTGCCGGTCGGCCGTCTCCAGGACCTGCTGCAGACAGGCCGAGGCCTCGCTCAGATCCCGCTCCCTGGCCAGCACTCCGAGCAGCTCCCAGGCCTGGCAGGCGACCAGCGGCAGACCGTGCCGCTCCGCCGCGTCGATCGCCCGGCTGACCAGCCTTCCCGCGCGCTGCGTACGGTTGGGTCCCGGCGTGTCGAGAGTGAGATGCGCCGCCACCACGTCGATCTGCGCGGCGTACACCTCGTCGGGCTCCGGGCCGAGGAGCGAACGGGCCCTGGCGATCTGGTCGTTGCCGTCGGCCCAGCGGCCCGCCACATGCGCGACCTGGGCCAGCCTGGTGTGCAGGGCCGCGAGCCTGTGCGCGCCGAGCCCGCCGCCCACCAGTTCCCGCAGACTGTCCGCGAGACTCAGTGCCCGCTCCACGTCACCGGTCTCCGCCAGTGCGGGCAGCAGTGCCTCCAGCGCCTCCGCGCGGGCCGGTGTGTCGGGCCCGGTGGCCAGCAGCCGCTCGGCCCGGCCGAGCAGTGCCACCGCGGAGCCGACCGCGCCGTCCGCGAGCGCGCGGCGCCCCGCCTCGGTGAAGAGCCGCCCGGCGCGCCGCGCGTCCCCGGCGTCCGAGCGGAGCGACGCGGCCAGCGGACACCAGTCGCCCTCGAGACCCGGGTGCAGGGACTCGACCGCGTCCGCCGCGCGCTCGCACAGGCCGGCCCGTGCGGTGGGGGTGAGCTGGGTGAGCAGCGCCTCCGCGGTCAGCGGATGGCGGAACGCGTACCAGTCGGGCGCGGGCTCGTCCGGTACGACCAACTGCGCGGCCACGCCCGCGTGCAGATGGCTGAGCAGACTCCGGTCGTCGGTGCCCGTCATCCGCTGGAGCACCGAGAGCGGGAAGCGCCGGCCCAGTACGGCCGCGGCGGACATCAGCATCCGGCCCTCGGTGCCCAGCCGGTCCGTACGGTGGATGACGCCCTGGACCAGGGCGCTCGGTACGGTACGGCGCAGATCACCGGTCAGCCGCCAGTCGTCGCCGTCCCGTACCAGCGAGCCGTCGCCGATGATCCCCTGGAGCAGCTCCTCGACGAGAAAGGGATTGCCCGCGCTGTCCCGCCAGACCAGCTCCAGCACATCGGCGGGCACGTGCTCGGGGGTGGTGTCCAGGCACGAGGCGACCAGCCGGGTGACATCGGGCCCGGACAGCGGCGGCAGCCGGAGCAAGGTCCCGGTCCCGCGCCGCTCCGCCGAGTTGGCCAGCCCCAGCGCGTCGCTCGGCTCGGCCCGGACGGTGGCCAGCAGCACGACCGGCAACTGCTCCAGATTGTCGATCAGATACTCCACGACGGCCAGGGTCTCGGTGTCGGCGTCGTGGAGGTCCTCCAGGATCAGCACACTGCCGCTGTCCCGGCCGACGGCCACGAGCAGCCGCAGCACCGCCTCGCCGAGGACGACCATCGAGCTCTGGTCGGGCTGGGCGTCGCCGCGCCAGTCGGGGATGAGCCGGCCGAGCACCGCCCGGTACGGGCCGAGGGCCGCCCCGTCCAGCGGCTCACCGCCCCGGGACAGGGGCATCAGCGCCTCGGTGAGCGGGCGGAGCGGCACCATCGGCCCGATGGTGCCGCTCCGCCCGCGAAGCACCCGCATGGTGGCGCCGAGTGCCGCGCCCGTCGCCTCGGCGACCAGCCGCGACTTCCCGATTCCTCCCTCACCGACGAGGAACAAGGCGCGGCCGTGCCCTTGCCGACAGCCGAGCAACGACTCCTCGATGAGGGCGAGCTCACTGTCACGACCCACAACTTCGGCTGCACGCGCATGCATGGACAGGGATCGTAGCGGTCGGACCGGTTCTGCCAGAGGGCGCCTGAGGACGGGATTCCGCTGTGAGGTCCGGTCAGCCGGGGCTGGAGACCGTGGTGTGCATCGCGCTGAGCGTGATGACGATGCCGCTGCCGAGGGTCAGTCCGGCGAGGACCCGGACGCGGGCGCAGGCCAGGTTCCGGCGTGCCAGGCTGATGGTGTCCGCGCCGACGGTGCCGGCCGGCTCCGGGGCGAGCGGGGATTCCTGGGCGGCGGTGTCCTCGGCGGAGTGCCGGGTGTTCTGCGATGTGGACATGATGGGTGATCCCTTCTGTGGGGGAAGACGGGGGAAGTGGTCACTGAGCCGTGGTGGGCGGACACGGGGCCGGGGCGGTGTCCCAGCTCGACGCGGCCCGGAGCCGGGGCGGTGTGGGATCGAGCAGCAGCACCGAGGGCACACGGTCGGCGAACCCCAGGCGGAGCAGGGCGTATCCGATGCCGGACAGCCCGGTGAGCAGCCCGGGGGAGTGCACGCGGCCGGGCGTGCCGCACAGATGGCCGCCGTACTGGAAGGCGCCGACGGTCAGTCCCGCACGCCGCGTCAGGGCGGTCCTGGCGTCCTGGTGGCCCCGCGCGGCGAGCACGGCGAGGGGCTCGACCGTGCCCAGATCGCCGTGGCAGAGGCTGTGGTCGGTCAGCGGCACCTGCGCGCCGAGCACCCGCACCGCCGCGTCGAGACGGGCGAGTGAGGTGTCCGGGACAGCGGTCCGGGTGACGGCGCCGGCCGAGGCCGGTCCCGCGGCGCCCTGGGCGGCCGGTCGGCCGAGGCGGTCGGCGGCGGCGAGGACCGCACCCGAGAGCCCCGAGCACCAGCTCAGATCCTCAGGCGCGTTGCGTTCCGCGGCGGCCAGCGCGGAATCCAGCAGGCGCCGCCCGGCCTCGGCGTACGGCACGCGGTCGCCGTCGGCGGCGTAGCGCAGCAGGGACCAGCCGATGCCCGCGTCTCCGAAGGCGAATCCCGGGGTGCCCGTGCCGCGGTGTCCGTGGTCCGTGCGCAGGAGCAGCAGCTCCGCGATCCGGTCGGCGTGGGCGGCGGCCTCCGGCGTCCCGCGTTCCCGATGTACGGCGAGCAGCGCGGCCAGCGCGCCCGCGAGACCGGCCGAGACATCGAGGGACACCTCGGCGCCGGGGGCGTCGTCGACCGACAGGGCGAGCGCGGTGACGGCGGTACGCAGGGTGTCGTCCGTGGCCCCCTCGGCCGATCCTCCCCGCTCCCTTTCCCCGGCCCCGGCCCCGGCCCCGGCCCCGCCCGTGCCCGCACTCCCGGCCTCGGCCTCACCGAGCAGGGTGGTCAGCCGCGCGACGGCGTAACAGATCCCGCCCAGACCGTGGAACGCGCCCGGTCCCACCGTCCTGCTGAGCCCGGGATCCGAGGCGAGCGCGGCGACCAGCGCGGACACCGGGGCCAGCGCCTCGCGCGCCAGGTCGGTGTAGCGGGACGAGCCGGTCAGCCGGCCGAGCTGCGCGAGGAACAG
>NZ_MAUD01000189.1 GCF_001700515.1 Streptomyces lushanensis | reverse complement strand
CGGTTCCGGCGCCGTGCACCGCGCCGAACTGCTGCACGCCGCGCACTCGGCGCGGCTGGTCGGGCTGCACCGGCCGGCCGCCACCGCCGTCAGGATCGCGCGGCTGCTGGCCGAGGCCCGCTCCGACGACCCCGCGTTCCGGCTGTCCGCGCTCTCCACGGAGCTGGCCGAGCTGCTGGATCTGGCACGCCGGCCGGCCGAGGCACTCCCCCCCGCGCGCAGGAGCTACCGGCCGGAAGGACCGCTCCGGCTGTACGGACTCTTCACCGAGCCGGTGGTGACCGCTTCCGGATACGCGGGCGCCACCGTGTACGCCCTGGCACCCGACGGCACGCTCCGTACGGTCTCGGACGTCGCTCCCGGCGGACCGGAACGCGCGCTTCAGGCGTCGGGGACGCCGGTGCCGGGCGGTTGCGCGCTTCCGCTGCGGGAGTTGGGCGACGGCGGCGGGGTGATCCTCACGTCGCCGACGGTCTCGCCGGACGGCAGGATCGGGGGCGGCGGGCAGGTCCGTTCCGTACGGGCCACCGGCGCGGGCTGGTACGAACCGCCGCCGGCCGCCCTGTGGGAGCGGCCACCGGTCGAGCAACTGGCGGCGGCGCTGCGCTGGTCGGCGGAGCCGGCCGACGTCCGGGCGGCGGGCGGCGATCTGCTCTTCCTCGACGGTATCTGCGCCGGCGCGGGCTTTGTCGTGACCGGCGGTCCCACGCTCCGGCTGTCGGCGCCGGACGAGCGGCCCGAACTGCCGTACGCCGAGAACCTCCGGCTGCTCGCGGGCCGCCCCGGTCTGGCGCTGCGGCTGATCGCCCGGATCGTGCCGGACCGGCCGGACCGGGTGGAGGTGCTCGCCGCGTCCTGGACGGGCCATGACGGAGAGTCGGTTCGGGTGGATCTGGGACTGCGCAGGCTCCACCGCTCGCACATACCTGCCGTACCGGTGCCGCTGCCGGCGGCGGGCGCGGCGGAACCGGCGGGTCCGTTGACGGGGACGACACCGGCGGGCGCGGCGCGGTCCGGCGTGCCGGTGGCCTTGCCGCCGCCCGCGCTACCGGTCGAGCTGGACCTGCTGCGCAGGGCCGTGGACCGGGCGGTCGCGGGAGGGCGTGCGGTGACCGCCGTATCGGCGGACGGTGAACTGCCGCGTCGGCTGCGGACCGTGGGCCTCACCGGAGGAGCGGAGCGGGTCGAGGCCCTGGCGGAGGCGGCGGCGGACCGGCGCCACGACGTCCTCGGACGGCTGCTGCCCGCCGATCCCCGGGGCTTCGCGCTGGCATGGCTCGCCACGGCGGTGTACGTGTCGGCGGCGGCCGAGTCGTTGCTGCTGGCGGCCTGGACGCCGGACGGGTCTCCGGCGAACTGATCGGCGGCGCCGATCGTCATAGTGCTGGAGGGTCAGGAACGCGATCCAGTCAGGGGGAACGATGCCACTGCCGAAGCTGTCACGCCCGCGCGTGCCGAGGCCGCACGTGCCGAGGCTGCCTTGGTCGGCATGGCTGCGGCGGCTGCCGCGCCGGTCGTGGTGGCCGCGCACCCGGCGCGGGCAGCGGCGTGCGGTGCAGGCGGCCATGCTCGGGTGTGTGCTGGCGCTGATGCCCGTGACCTGGATGTACGCGGTCGCGGACAGCCGCGTCCGTACGGTCGCCGATGTCCCGGCCGGGGATGTCGCGGTGGTCTTCGGGGCCGGGCTGCGCTCCGGCCGGCCGACACCGTATCTCGCGCACCGGCTCGACGCGGCGGCGGAGCTGTACAGCACGGGCAAGGTGAAGGTCGTGCTGGTCACCGGGGACAACAGCCGGGTGGAGTACGACGAGCCGGGCGCGATGCGCGCGTATCTCGTCGGGCTGGGTGTGCCGGACGACCGAATAGTCAGCGACTACGCCGGGTTCGACAGCTGGGACTCGTGCGTGCGGGCCAGAAAGATATTCGGCGTCGAGCGGGCGGTGCTGGTGACACAGGGCTTCCATGTCAGGCGCGCGGTGGCGCTCTGCCGGGCGGCGGGGGTCGAGTCGTACGGGGTCGGAGTCACCGAGCGGCGTGACGCGACCTGGTACTACGGCGGTGTACGCGAGGTGTTCGCCTCGGGCAAGGCAGCGGCCGAGGCCCTGCTGCGGCCGGACCCCATGTTCCTCGGACCGGTCGAAACAGGAGTGACCGAGGCGCTCGCGGCACGCCGCGTCCGCTGACGTCCAGGAAGCCGGGGCGCGGCCGGCCTCCTGGACGCCGGAGTTCACGGTGAGTGCGGTAGGGGTGGAAGAGCCGGCTCCGGCCCCGACGGCGCCGGAGCCGCCCGACCCGGTCGGGCATGAGCCGGGCCGGCCTGGCGGGCCGGTGAGTAGGCGGCACGCGCGTACGGGCCGGCATGGGCCAGCCAGTCGCCGCCCGCGATCAGCCGGCCCCGCGCACGGAGTTCCTGGGCCACGCGAGGTGCCGCGAAGTACACCCAGGCGCTGACCGTGGTGCCGCCCGCCGACAGGACATCGCGGGCCACCCGGTCATACACATTGGCCGGGTCACCGGGCGCGACATACTCCTCCAACCCGTCCAGTACGGTGAGGAGTTCGCCGTACTCCCCGGGCTTCGCCGTGACGAGGTCGCCCACGACCGTGCCCGGGGCCTCGATCACATACGGATAGCCGGGGCCGTCGTAGAGCAGGGCTCCCTCCAGGCGCGCCGGTTCCTCGCGGGCCGTGCGGCCCCGCATGTACAGCTCGTAGTTGGGCTCACCCGGCCGCAGCGTGCCGTACACGAAGAACGGCAGTTCGCCCGTCGCCCCGGCGCCCGCCGTGTCGGCCACCGCTCTCATGGCGCGTCGGTCTCCTCGCTGATCCAGGTCAGATACTCGGCGCTGCCGCGCACCACCGCCGTGGCGATGATCTCCGGTGTGTCGTAGTCGTGGACGTCCTTGAGATGGGCCTCCAGGGCGTCATAACGGGAGGCGGTGGTCTTGAAGAGGATCTGCCACTCCTCCGCGGTCTCGACCGCGCCCTTCCACCGGTAGACGGAGGCGACCGACGCGGAGATCTGCGCGCACGCGGCGAGCCGGGCCTCGATCACTCCACGGGCGATCTCCTCGGCCCTGGCCGCGCCGTCGATCGTGGTCATCACGGTCAGATACTCGGCAGGGGACACGTGGCGGGCTCCTTCGGGGCGGGCCGGGGTCGGGCGGTACGGAAGCGGGCGGTACGGAAGCGGGCGGTACGGAGTCGGGGCGTACGAATTCGGGGGTACGAAGTCCGGGCGGGTGCCGCGTACCAGGAGGTAGTACAGCACCGTAGGCGGCTCCGCCGCACCACCGCACCCACCGCTCGCGGCACGACCGCCGTGCCGCGTCGGCGCCCGCCGCACCGCCCCTTCGCCGCCCCGCCCGCCTCGCCTCAAGCGCCGTACGGGCGAACGGACTTGGCCTCGCGCAGAGCCAGGCCCCACCAGCCGAGCTGGTCGAGCATCGCCTTGGCCGCCGCGTCGCACCGGGCCGGGTCCTTGTGCCGGCCCTCGTCGTCGAAGTGCGCGCCCGCCTGATGGAAGGAGACCGTGTCCCGGACCGTGACGGCGTGGAGTTCGGCGAAGACCTGGCGCAACTGCTCGACCGCGCGCAGTCCACCGGAGATCCCGCCGTACGAGACGAAGCCGACCGGTTTGGCCTGCCATTCGCCGTAGTGCCAGTCGATCAGTGATTTGAGGGCGGCGGGGAAGGAGTGGTTGTACTCCGGGGTGATCACGACGAACGCGTCGGCCTCGGCCAGCCGCGCGGTGACCTTGCCGAGTTCGCCCTTGACGGCGGGCACCGGGTCGAAGGAGAGCGCGGTCGGCAGATCCGTCTCCGCGAGATCGATCAGTTCGGTGGTGAAGTCCGGGCGCTCGGCGGCGCGGGCGAGAAACCAGCGGGAGACGACCGGGCCGAAGCGGCCCTCGCGATTGCTGCCCAGGATGACGGTCAGCTTCAGGGGGTGGGGGCCGGATGGAGCCGTGGTTTCCGGCGTGATGACGTCCGTGGTGGTGTCCATGAGAAAAGGCTCGTACCTCAACCTTGCTTGAGGTCAAGCTGTCCGTGCTCGAACCGCGCGGCGGCACGTCGTACGGTGATGACCATGACGACTGCCGCACCGCATCTGCTGATCGAGGTCGACGGCCGGCCCGCGACCGAGGCCGATCTGCGTCTCCGCGCGCTGGACACCTATGGACACTTCACCGCCCTGCAGATCAGGGACGGCCGGGCGCGCGGCATGGACCTCCATCTCGCCCGGCTCGACGGCGCGACCCGTGAGCTGTTCGGCACGGGCCTGGACAGCGAGCGCGTACGGGCGGCGCTCCGGCACGCGCTCGACGGTGTACGGGACGCCTCGGCCCGGGTCTATGTCCACTGGCAGGACGCGCCGGACAGAGCGGACCCGGCGGCAACAGCGGAAGCAGCGGACGCCGCGGCCACCACGAGCAGCGCGGGCACTCGTGGCAGCACAGGCGCGAGCACCAGCGTCAGCACCGGCACCGGTGGCAGTGGCGGCGGCGGCACGACCCTGATGGTGACGGTACGGCCTCCGGCTGCCCCGGACGGCAGGGCGAAGAGGCTGATGTCCGTCCCGTACCAGCGCCCGGTTGCGCATATCAAGCATCTCGGCGGCTTCGCCCAGATCCACTACGGCCGGCTCGCCGAGCGCGCCGGTTTCGACGACGCGCTGCTCACCGGTCCCGGCGGACTGGTGGCGGAGAGCGCCATCGCCAACATCGGCTTCTGGGACGGCGCTTCCGTCGTCTGGCCGGACGCTCCGGTCCTCACCGGCATCACCATGGCCCTGCTGGAACCGCGCCTTCCGGCCGCCGGCCTCCCGTCGGTCCGGCGCCGGGTCACCCTGTCCGACCTTCCCCGGTTCCGCGCCGCCTTCCTCACCAACTCGCACGGAGTCGCACCGGTGGCCGGCATCGACGGGACGGTCTTCCCGGGCGACACGGCGCTGCTGAAGACGGTGACGGAGCTTTACGAGGGCGTGGAGTGGGACCGCGTCTGAGCGGCGCCAGGCACGGCGGGCAGAGCGGGCACGGCGGGAACAGCAGCGACCGTGGGCATGACAGGCACAGCGGAGGAGCGGGCACGGCGGGGACAGGATGCGCGGCGAGGAGAGCGGGCCCCGCGCACCGCGAGGACGGCGCGCGCACATCCCCGTCACCCGTTCGGAGCGTGCCGGGCAACTCATCGGAGTGATGGCGTGTCAGCAGCCGTGACCTGCGAAGACACGGACCGGAACGTGAGCCGCGCCGGGCGCGGCTCACGTTCCGGTC
>NZ_MAUD01000188.1 GCF_001700515.1 Streptomyces lushanensis | reverse complement strand
AGGCCGGGACGTGTGGGGCCCGCGCCGGCCGGACCCCAGCGGCCCGTGGAGCGCGGCAAGGCCGCCCCGGGCCCCACACGTCCCGGCCTGGCGCTGACCGGGGCCACGCTGTGCGTGCTCGCCGCCGTGCTGCTCGGCTTCGCCGCCAATCTCACCGTCGTCGGGCACCTCAAGCACTCCCGCGACCAGCAGGTCTCGTACGACGAACTGCGCAAGCAACTCGCCGAGGGCACCGCCCCGGTGGGCGGGAGCGATGTCGAGGGCAAGCCTCTCGCGCTCGGCGCGCCCGTCGCGCTGCTCGACATCCCGGACCTCGGTGTCCACGAGGTCGTCGGTGAGGGCACCACCTCGGGCGTCCTCATGTCCGGCCCCGGACACCGCCGTGACACCCCGCTGCCGGGACAGGCGGGCACCGCCGTGATCATGGGCAGGCTGTGGGGATACGGCAGCCCCTTCGCCAACCTCGACCGGCTTCCGGTGAACGCCAGGATCACCGTGATGACCGGTCAGGGCGAGGCGGAGTACCGGGTCACCGGCACCCGGCGGGCCGGGGACGCGCTGCCCACGCCCAGCACCGACCCGAACCAGGGCAGGCTGACGCTGATCACGGCCACCGGGCCCGCGTACACGCCCTCGGGAGTGCTGCGCGTGGACGCCCAACTGACCAGTCCCGTACAGCCCAGTCCGCCGCGTGAGCGGGCGTCCGGCTGGATCACCACGGCGGAGGAGGCCCTCAAGGGCGACAGCGGAGCCTGGCTCGCGGTCTTCCTCTGGATCCAGGGGCTCTTCCTCGCCGCGCTGCTCGCCGCCTGGACACAGCGTGTCTGGGGCCGCTGGCAGACCTGGATCTGTGCCGTGCCCGTACTGGCCGTCCTGGGGCTGGCCTGCGCCGGAGCCGTCACCCGCCTCATGCCCAACCTGCTCTGAAACACCGGGAGTTGATCCATCATGACCGCCACCACCTCGCACCAGCTCGCCGACACCGTGGGCCTGCCCGCGGTGGGCCGTGACACCGCCGCCTCGCTGGAGGCCGAGAGCATCTCCGCGTGGTTCGGTGACCACAAGGTGCTCGACCGTGTCTCGCTCACCATGCCCGCGCACGAGGTCACGGCGCTGATCGGCCCGTCGGGCTGCGGCAAGTCGACCTTCCTGCGGATCCTCAACCGTATGCACGAGCTGATCCCGTCCGCCGGTCTCGCCGGACGCGTGCTGCTCGACGGCGGCGACATCTACGACCGCGGGCGCCGGATCACCCATGCCCGGCGCCAGATCGGCATGGTCTTCCAGAAGCCCAACCCGTTCCCGGCCATGTCCCTGTACGACAACGTGGTGGCCGGTCTCAAGCTCAACGGCATCAAGGCCCACCGCGACGGCAAGGACGACCTCGTGGAGGAGTGCCTCACCAAGGCCGGTCTCTGGCGCGAGGTCAAGGACCGCCTCCGCCAGCCGGGCGGCGCCCTCTCCGGCGGCCAGCAGCAGCGCCTGTGCATCGCCCGCTCCCTGGCCGTGCGCCCCAGGGTCCTGCTGATGGACGAGCCCTGCTCGGCCCTCGACCCCACCTCGACCCGCCGTATCGAGGAGACCATCGCCGAGCTCAAGTCGGAGGTGACGATCGTCATCGTCACCCACAACATGCAGCAGGCCGCGCGCGTCTCCGACTCCTGCGCCTTCTTCCTCGCGGAGCAGGGCACGCCCGGAGTCATCGTCGAACACGGCCCCACGGACGCCATGTTCAACACCCCTCAGGACCCGAGGACGTCCGACTACGTCAACGGCCGCTTCGGATAAGCACCGCCGCCGGTCGGCGCTGTTCGCACAGGCCGTGGCGGAGGCGGATGTACTGGAGCCCGAGGCGGGCGGGCCGGTCCGAGGCCCGGGGGACGGCGCGGGGCCCGTGGCCGGCCGTCAGGGGGCCGGGAAGGCGTGGCGGCGGGAGGCTGTGACCGTGGTCAGGGCCACCGCGATCAGCGGCAGCGCGGTCCAGGGCAGTGCGCCCGCTCCGGCGCTCGCGCCCTCCAGGACGACGCCGCCCGCCAGCGACCCCGCCGCGATGCCCGCGTTGTAGACCGTCGTCTGCATCGAGGTCGCCACATCCGCCCGTCCGGGCCCCGAGATCCGTACCAGCGCGGTCTGCAGCAGCGTGGGCGCTCCGCCGAAGGCGACGCCCCACGCCGCGACCGCTCCCAACAGGACCGCCGGGCCGCGCCCGAGAAGGCCCAGTGCGAGCATCGCCGCCGCGATCAGGGCCAGGGCGCCCAGCAGTGTCCGCCGTGGATGACGGTCGACCAGTACGCCGACGAGCCAGATCCCGGCCACCGTGGCGAGCCCGAAGACGAACAGGACCAGTCCCGTACGGCCGAAGCCGGAGCGCTCGGTGAACGGCCCCATGTACGTGTACACCGCCTGGTGCCCCATCAGCAGGAGCAGCGTGACGGCCAGCACCGTCCGGATGCCGGGCATGGCGGCGATACGCCACAACGGAACGCGTTCCGAGGCCGGTTCACCGGGAAAGTCCGGGACCCGCCACGCCACCCAGCCCACCAGCGCCGCAGCGAGCACGGCCACCGTCGCGAACGCCGTGCGCCAGCCCGCCAGTGCGGCCAGGGCCGTGCCCGCCGGGATGCCGAAGGACAGCGCGACCGTGATCCCGGCCAGCACGATCGCGATGGCACGGCCCCGGCGCTCGGCCGGGACCATTCGGGCCGCGTACCCCGCGAGCATCGCCCACAGCGTGCCGCCCATGACACCGGCCACCAGCCGCGCGCCGAAGGTCAGCGCGTAGCTGGACGAGAGGGCGGTGACGGCGTTGCAGAGCGCGAAGCCGGCCAGCGTCGCCATCAGCACCGGACGCCGGCGCAGCGGGCGCAGCGCGGCGGTCAGCGGGACGGCCGCGAGGAAGGAGGCGGCGGCGTAACCGGTCACCAGGAACCCGACCCGGCCCTCGGACACGCCCAGGCTCCGGCTCATGCCGGGCAGCAGTCCGGCGGGCAGCAGTTCGGTCAGCACGGCGGTGAACGCCGAGGCGAACAGGGCCAGCAGCCCCGGGAGCGGCAGCCGTGCCGTCGGCGCGGGCGCCCCTGGCTTTCTGATTTTTCCGGGCTCCGCGCGCTTCCTGGTCTTCCCGGACGGGACGGGCCCGGACCCGGCTCCGGTGCCGGAGCCGTCTCTCGATGTGATGGACATGCGAGCATGGTGAAACCTTCACATCAGTGTGAAAGCAAGCCCGGCCCTTCAGGCCGGGCCATGGAGGAAGCCGGCCCCCCCGGGGCCCGATCCCGCACGGAGCGCCATGAAGATCGGTGAGCTCTCCCGCCGTACCGGCGTCCCCACCCGGATGCTGCGCTACTACGAGGAGAAGGACCTGCTCCACCCCGGGCGCGCCGACAACGGCTACCGCGCCTACGACGAGCCGGCGGTCCACCGGGTCCAGCAGATACGCGGACTGCTCGACTCCGGCCTCACCACCGAGATCATCCGCCGTATCCTGCCCTTTCTGGACAGGCCGGACGAGATCCATCTCCACCCGGAGTGCCTCACACCCGAGACCGCCGCCCTGCTGCGCGGCGAGGCGGAGCGGATCCAGCAGCGCATCGACTGCCTGGCCCGCAACCGCGACGCCATCCACGCCTATCTCGCCGCCGTCCTGCCGGGCTCCGAAGCCGCGTCGTCCGCCGGCTCCCCTACTCCTCCACCGGGTCGTTCGGACGGGACATCCGGAGGGCCAGGTCCCGCAGGAGCGCCTCCGAGGTGATGTCCGTACGGCCGCTGTCATGGACCTCGGCCAGCTCGGAGAAGACGAAGCTGAACGCCCCGATGAGCTGCATGATGGCGGGCAGCGCCGCCTCGGTCACCGCGTGCGCCGCCTCCATGGGCGTGGCCTCGGGAGAGACCGTGAACGAAGGGAAGACCTCGGCGAGCAGCGACCCGATCTGGCCCGCCCCCGACTCCGCGCCGGTGGCCGAATTCCGGTCGGCGGTACGGATCCACTCCGCGGACTGGGTCAGAATGCCGATGGCCCTGAGAACGACTTCGCTCTGTTCCATACCGAGAGCGTAGGCGGTGGTGTCCGTGCTGCCGCCGACCGGAAGTCGGTAAAACCCGGACGCGGCCCCGGAGTCCGACCTACTCTCGACATGTGTCAGGCGCGTACGGCCGGGTGCTTGTCGTGGACGACAACAGAGTCATCCGGCAGCTGATCAGGGTCAATCTCGAACTGGAGGGTTTCGAGGTCGTGACCGCGGCCGACGGTGCCGAGTGCCTGGACGTGGTGCACGAGGTCAGGCCCGATGTCATCACCCTCGATGTGGTGATGCCGCGCCTGGACGGACCCCACACGGCCGCGCGGCTGCGCGCGGATCCCCGGACGAGCCGGCTGCCCATAGCGATCATCAGCGCCTGCACGCAGGACGAGGTGGAGTCCGGTACGGCCGCCGGAGTGGACGCCTTTCTGGCCAAGCCCTTCGAACCCTCGGAACTGGTCCGACTCGTACGGCGGCTGACCCGCCGGGACGCGCTGCCCCCGTTCGGCCTCGACGGCAGGCACGACGCGGCGGGCCACGCGGAGAGCGCGCGCGGCTGACGGCCGCGGACGGCCGGCCGCGCCCGGCCCCCGGCCCCGGGGCCGACCGCATGGCGAAACCGGTTCGCGAAGTGGCCCCCCCTCTCCCCTACGCTGGTCCCGTGACCCCCGCAGAACTCTCCCGGACCGTGCGGCGCGCCGTGTGCCGCGCGGTCGAGGACGACGTCCTGCCGGGACCCGTACCCGAGCGGGTCACCGTCGAGCGCTCCCGCCCCGGCGGCCGTGGCGACTACGCCTCCAATGTCGCGCTGCGGCTCGCCGGCCCGGCGGGACGCCCGCCCCGCGAGATCGCCGAGATCCTGCGCAGCCGCGTCGACACGACCCGCGGCATCGCACGGGTCGAGATCACCGGACCCGGCTTCCTGAACTTCACGCTCGGCCGGGACGGCCGGGCCGGGCTGGTCCGGACGATCCTCGGCGACCCCGCCCGGTACGGGCACGGTGACGCGCTCGCCGGTACGGCCGTGGCCTTCGCGCCCCCGCCCGGCGGCGATCCGCGTGCCCGCCTCTGGACCGACACCGTCGTACGGCTGCTCCGCGGCCAGGGCGCCGAGGCGGCCGTCGTACCGGGCGCCGCGGAGCGCCTCACGGTCGTTCCCGCGGGCATCGGCCCCGACGGCCTCCTCGCCCGGCTCGGCCACGACGCCGCGCACTGGGCGCTGCTGCGGCCCGCCGCCCATGACCGCCCGTACACGGGCCCGGACCTGCTCGTCCAGCGGGAGAGCAACGCCCTGTTCCGGGTGCGGTACGCGCACGCGCGCGCCCGCGCGCTCGTCCGCAACGCGGCACACCTCGGCATCCCGAGCCGGTACACCGGCCCCGACCCGTACCCCGGCACCCGCCCCGGCCCGTCCCACGACCCGTACGGCGCCGGACTCCCCGGCCGTGACGGCACCGCGCGGGCCGCCGCCGCCCTGCTCACCGCCCTCGGCGACCATCCCGCCGTCCTCGAAGCCGCCGCCCGGCTGCGCGCGCCCGACCGGCTCGCCCGCCATCTCGAACACACCGCGGAGGCGTTCCTGCGCTTCCAGGAGATCTGCCGTCCGCTGCCGCTCGGCGACGAGAAACCCTCGGCCGCCCACAGCTCCGGGACCGCGCTCGCCGAAGCCGCCGGAGCCGTGCTGGCCGGCGGCCTGTCCCTGCTCGGCATCGACGCCCCGGAACACCTCTGACCTCCGACGGCCTCCGACGCGGCCGGTGACACACCGCGCGTGTCCGCGACACCACGCCCTTCCGACAGCAGCACAGCACAGCGCAGCTCCGCCGAAGACACACACCGCACCAGCACACCTCCGAGAGAGCCAAGAGAGTCACGAGATGAGCCGTTCCGCACACCCCGCAGGCCCCCGTCACGCGGATGTACTCCCCGAAGGGCACTACACCGCCCCGGCCGCCGATCTGAACGTCCTCGACGAGAAGGTCTGGTCGCGTACGGTCCGCAGGAACGAGGACGGCGTCGCGACCGTCGCCGGTATCGAGGTGACCCGGCTGGCCGAGGAGTTCGGCACGCCCGCGTACATCCTCGACGAGACCGACTTCCGTGCCCGCTGCCGAGCCTGGTCCGGCGCCTTCGGCACGGACGCGGACGTGTTCTACGCGGGCAAGGCGTTCCTCTCCCGGGCCGTGGTCCGCTGGCTGGCCGAGGAGGGGCTCAACCTCGACGTGTGCTCCGGCGGTGAGCTCGCCACCGCGCTCGCCGCGGGAATGCCCGCGGAGCGCATCGCCTTCCACGGCAACAACAAGTCGCTCGGGGAGATCGAGCGCGCCGTCTCCGCCGGTGTCGGCCGGATCGTCCTCGACTCCTTCCAGGAGATCGTCCGGGTCGCGCACGTCGCCCAGCGCCTCGGCACCCGCCAGCGGGTGCAGATCCGGGTCACCGTGGGCGTCGAGGCCCATACGCACGAGTTCATCGCCACCGCCCACGAGGACCAGAAGTTCGGTATCGCGCTGGCCGACGGGCAGGCCGCGGAGGCCGTCAGAAGGGCGCTCACGCTCGACGGTCTCGAACTGACCGGCATCCACTCGCACATCGGCTCGCAGATCTTCGACATGGCGGGCTTCGAGGTCTCCGCCCGCCGTGTGGTGCAGCTGCTCGCGCAGGTGCGCGACGAGCACGGCGTCGAACTGCCCGAGATCGACCTCGGCGGCGGCCTCGGGATCGCGTACACCTCCGAGGACGATCCGCGCGAGCCGCACGACATCGCCAAGGCGCTCAGCGACATCGTCACCCGTGAGTGTGAGTCCGCCGGACTGCGCACCCCGCGGATCTCCGTCGAGCCGGGCCGGGCGATCGTCGGGCCCACGGCCTTCACGCTCTACGAGGTCGGCACCATCAAGCCGCTCGAAGGACTGCGGACCTATGTCAGTGTGGACGGCGGCATGTCCGACAACATCCGTACGGCCCTGTACGACGCCGAGTACAGCGTGGCGCTCGTCTCGCGCCGCTCCGACGCCGAGCCGATGCTGACACGCGTCGTCGGCAAGCACTGCGAGAGCGGTGACATCGTCGTACGGGACGCGTTCCTGCCCGCCGACCTGGCGCCCGGCGACCTGATCGCCGTGCCCGCCACCGGCGCGTACTGCCGCTCGATGGCGAGCAACTACAACCACGCGCTCCGGCCGCCCGTGGTCGCCGTCAAGGACGGCGGGGCCCGGGTGATCGTCCGGCGTGAGACGGAGGAAGATCTTCTGCGTCTCGACGTCGGAGAGTGAAATACATGTCTCGCAATCTGGACGAGGGACAGAAAGCCCCGTCCGGTGAGTGAGACTGGTTCCGATTCCTGCTTGAAAAGGCTGTGATGGATGAAAGGCGTAGGTCGGATGATGCGTACGCGTCCGCTGAAGGTGGCGCTGCTGGGCTGTGGCGTGGTCGGCTCAGAGGTGGCGCGCATCATGGCGACGCACGCCGACGACCTCACCGCCCGGATCGGTGCCCCCGTGGAACTGG
Organism: Streptomyces lushanensis; assembly: GCF_001700515.1. Lineage (GTDB taxonomy): Bacteria > Actinomycetota > Actinomycetes > Streptomycetales > Streptomycetaceae > Streptomyces > Streptomyces lushanensis. The sequence continues at coordinate 27,013 of NZ_MAUD01000188.1, read as the reverse complement.
CCGGAGTCGCCGTCCGGCGCCCCTCCAAGGTCCGTGAGGGCATCGATCCCGCCCTGATCACCACCGATGCCACCGCCCTGGTCAAACGCGGTGACATAGACGTGGTGGTGGAGGTCATCGGCGGGATCGAGCCCGCCCGTACGCTCATCACCACCGCGTTCGAACACGGCGCCTCCGTCGTCTCCGCCAACAAGGCGCTGCTCGCAGAGGACGGCACCACGCTCTACGAGGCCGCCGAGCGGCACGGCAGGGACCTGTACTTCGAGGCGGCCGTCGCCGGCGCCATACCCCTGATCCGGCCGCTGCGCGAGTCCCTCGCCGGTGACAAGGTCAACCGTGTCCTCGGCATCGTCAACGGCACGACCAACTTCATCCTCGACCGGATGGACAGCGCGGGCTCCGGCTACTCGGAGGCGCTGGACGAGGCCACCGCCCTCGGTTACGCGGAGGCCGACCCGACCGCGGACGTCGAGGGCTTCGACGCCGCCGCCAAGGCCGCCATCCTCGCCGGGATCGCCTTCCACACCCGCGTCCGGCTGGACGACGTGCACCGTGAGGGCATCACGGAGGTCACCTCCGCCGATCTGGCCTCCGCGAAACAGATGGGCTGCACGGTCAAGCTCCTCGCCATCTGCGAGCGGGCCGCCGACGGCCGCTCCGTCACCGCCCGTGTCCATCCGGCGATGATCCCGCTCAGCCATCCGCTGGCCTCCGTGCGCGAGGCGTACAACGCGGTCTTCGTCGAGGCCGACGCGGCCGGCCGGCTCATGTTCTACGGTCCGGGCGCCGGCGGCTCACCGACCGCCTCCGCCGTCCTGGGCGACCTGGTCGCCGTCTGCCGCAACCGGCTGAACGGCGCCACCGGTCCCGGCGAGTCCGCGTACACGGGGCTTCCCGTGAGCGGTATGGGCGAGGTCGTCACGCGCTACCACATCAGTCTCGACGTCGCCGACAAACCTGGCGTACTGGCCCAGGTCGCCACGGTCTTCGCCGAGCACGGCGTATCCATCGACACGGTGCGCCAGAAAGGCCGACAGGACGGCGACGGCGAGGCCTCCCTCGTCGTCGTCACCCACCGCGCGCCCGACGCCGCCCTCTCCGGGACCGTCGAGGCGCTGCGCAAGCTCGACACCGTGCGCGGTGTCGCCAGCATCATGCGTGTTGAAGGGGAGTAAGGGACCCATGACCAGCATCGGCACCCAGCGGGGCACCCATCAGTGGCGCGGCATCATCGAGGAGTACCGGGACCGCCTCCCGGTGACGGACACCACGCGCATCGTCACACTCCGTGAGGGCGGCACGCCGCTCGTCCCGGCGCAGGTGCTGTCCGAGCGCACGGGATGTGAGGTTCATCTCAAGGTCGAGGGCGCCAACCCGACCGGATCCTTCAAAGACCGTGGCATGACCATGGCCATCACCCGGGCCAAGGAGGAGGGCGCCCAGGCGGTCATCTGCGCCTCCACCGGCAACACCTCGGCCTCGGCCGCGGCCTACGCGGTACGGGCCGGCATGGTCTGCGCCGTACTGGTGCCGCAGGGCAAGATCGCCCTGGGCAAGATGGGCCAGGCCCTGGTCCACGGCGCGAAGATCCTCCAGGTCGACGGCAACTTCGACGACTGTCTGACACTGGCGCGCTCGCTCTCCGACAACTATCCGGTGGCCCTGGTCAATTCGGTCAATCCGGTACGTATCGAAGGTCAGAAGACCGCCGCGTTCGAGATCGTGGACGCGCTCGGCGAGGCCCCGGACATCCATGTCCTGCCCGTCGGCAACGCCGGCAACATCACGGCGTACTGGAAGGGCTACACCGAGTACGCCGCCGGCGGCATGGCGGCCCGTACCCCGCGGATGTGGGGCTTCCAGGCCTCCGGCTCGGCGCCCATCGTGCGCGGCGAGGTCGTCAAGGACCCGCACACCGTCGCCACCGCGATCCGGATCGGCAACCCCGCCTCCTGGCGGCACGCCCTCGCCGCGCGCGACGAGTCCGGCGGTTTCATCGACGAGGTGACGGACCGGCAGATCCTGGCCGCCTACCGGCTGCTGGCCGCCCAGGAGGGCGTCTTCGTGGAGCCCGCGTCGGCCGCCTCCGTGGCCGGTCTGCTCAAGGCCGCGCAGGAGGGCAAGGTCGACGCCGGCCAGCGCATCGTCTGCACGGTCACGGGCAACGGTCTCAAGGACCCCGACTGGGCCGTCGCCGGAGCGCCGCAGCCGGTGACCGTGCCGGTCGACGCGACCGTCGCCGCCCAGCGCCTCGGGCTGAGCTGACACCACCGCCCACTCGCCGCCCAAGAGCGGCAAGGCCGACAAAGGCGCACAGGAGGCACGCGACACGCATCGTGCGCCTCCTGTGCGCCCTATGTCGCCATACAACCTTCCTTCGATAGGCTGTAGCCAACCCGCCCCGCCGCATATGCCGCGGTGTTGTCGCCCCCGTGGCCCCCGGGCGTTCGCATGTCCTCGAACATCTCGCGGTCGCCCCACACCACCGTCATAGTCAGCACAGTCCCGAGCACGCAGTCACGCCGTCACAGTCACGCCGTCACAAGGAGAGTCGTCAGAGCGATGGCCGGTCCCGCGTTCCGCGCCGCCGCCGTACGGGTGCGCACCCCCGCCACCAGCGCCAATCTCGGTCCGGGCTTCGATGCCCTGGGTCTGTCGCTGGGGCTCTACGACGACGTGGTCGTCCGCGTCGCCGACTCCGGCCTGCACGTCGACATCGCCGGTGAGGGCGCCGGGACGCTGCCCCGGGACGAGAGCCATCTGCTCGTACGCTCCCTGCGCACGGCCTTCGACCTGCTCGGCGGACAGCCGCGCGGTCTGGAGGTCGTCTGCGCCAACCGGATCCCGCACGGCCGGGGCCTGGGCTCCTCCTCCGCCGCGATCTGCGCGGGCATCGTCGCGGCCCGCGCCGTGACCATAGGCGGCGACGCCAGGTTCGACGACGCGGCACTGCTGGAGCTGGCCACCGAGATCGAGGGCCATCCCGACAATGTCGCGGCCTGTCTCTACGGCGGATTCACGCTGGCCTGGATGGACGGCGGAGCGGCGCGCGCCATCAGGATGGATCCCGCCGATTCCATCGTTCCGGTGGTTTTCGTCCCGGACAGCCCGGTGCTCACGGAGACGGCACGCGGACTGCTTCCGCGTACGGTTCCCCATGTGGACGCCGCCGTCAACGCCGGCCGCGCGGCCCTGCTCGTGGAGGCGCTGACCAGGCGCCCCGAGCTGCTGTTCCCGGCCACCGAGGACCGGCTCCACCAGGACTACCGGACACCGGCGATGCCGCAGAGCGTCGCCCTGGTCAACCGACTGCGCGCGGACGGCGTCCCCGCGGTCATCTCCGGCGCGGGCCCCACGGTCCTCGCGCTGGTCGAGGACGGTGCGGCCGACAAGGTCGCACGGCTCGCGGGTGAGGGATGGGCGGCCAACCGGCTCTCCCTCGACGCCGCGGGCGCGAGCGTACTGCCGCTCGGCTCTTAGTCGCACAAGATTGCCGGTGAGTGAGAGGGGGAATGTTTGTTGGAGCCGGTAGTGTTAACCTCAAGTCTGCAACCGACGTCTTTGAGGCGCGGTGCTTCGTGTCCCGTTTCGGGACCAACCTTCTTCCGGGAGCCTCCCCAACTGCCTGAGCAGCCTGCCTGAGCAGTTTTGAGCACGCACCGGAACCGGCACGACACCCCCCGTTTTTTCCTAGCGGAGGGCCGAGCAGGGGGACCTCGGGCCGGACCCATTGCACGTACGCATGTTTCTCCGCCGTACCCGGCGGGACCACCGCCCCGGCACGGTCCACAGGATGGGACCGCAGTCGGACAGCACAACCGGTCGCCGAGCCAGAAGGCCGACGTCCGCTCCAGGGAAGGACCCTTCGTGAGCGACACCACCGATCTGATGGGCGTGACTGCCGACAACAGTGTCGACGCCACCGCGCCCGCCGCAGGTGCTGCCACTGGCACCACCGCACGGCGCCGCCGCTCCGGCACCGGCCTCGAGGGCATGGTCCTGGCCGAGCTGCAGCAGGTCGCGTCCGGCCTCGGTATCAGGGGCACCGCGCGGATGCGTAAGAGCCAGCTGATCGAGGTCATCAAGGAAGCGCAGGCCGGCGGCCCGTCCGCGGCCAAGACCGCCGAGGCGGGCAGCGCCGATGCCGAGACCAAGCCGAAGCGGCGCGCCACCTCCAAGGCCCGTACGGGTGAGGCCGCCGCCGCCGAGGAGAGCGCGGGCGAGGCCGAGCGGGCCGTGGCCCCGCAGCAGATCGACATTCCCGGCCAGCCCGCCAGCGACGACCAGCCCGCGGGCGAGCGCCGTCGCCGCCGGGCCACCGCACAGGCCGGCAGCCCGGAGACCACGACGGAGGCCGCGGCCGACGTCAAGGTCGAGGCACAGCCCGACAGCAGGGCCGAGGCGGCCGTCGCCGTGTCCGGAGCGGGTACCGCACAGGGCGACGCGGACGGCCGGCGCGGCGAGCGCCAGGACCGGGGCCAGCGGGGCGAGCGCGGCGACCGTGACCGCGGTGACCGCCGCGACCGGCAGCGCGACCGCCGTGGCAAGCCCGACGAGCAGCAGGGCGGCCCGAGCGGCCAGGGCACGGGTGGCCCGGGCGCCGGCCAGCAGCAGAGCGGCGGCCAGCGCCAGCAGCGGGACAACCGCGGCAGCCAGAACACCGGCCCGCAGGACGACTTCGACGACGAGGCGGGCGGCCGGCGCGGCCGGCGCGGCCGGTACCGCGACCGCCGCGGCCGCCGCGGCCGTGACGAGTTCGGTCCCGGTGAGCCGCAGGTCGCCGACGACGATGTGCTGATCCCCGTCGCGGGCATCCTCGACATCCTCGACAACTACGCGTTCATCAGGACCTCCGGCTATCTGCCGGGCCCCAACGACGTGTACGTCTCGCTCGCCCAGGTCCGCAAGAACGGTCTGCGCAAGGGCGACCACGTCACCGGCGCCGTGCGCCAGCCCAAGGAGGGCGAGCGCCGCGAGAAGTTCAACGCGCTGGTGCGCCTCGACTCCGTCAACGGCATGGCGCCGGAGACCGGCCGGGGCCGCCCCGAGTTCCAGAAGCTCACCCCGCTCTACCCGCAGGACAGGCTCCGTCTGGAGACCGACCCGGGCGTGCTGACCACGCGGATCATCGATCTGGTCGCGCCCATCGGCAAGGGCCAGCGCGGTCTGATCGTGGCCCCGCCGAAGACCGGCAAGACCATGATCCTCCAGGCCATCGCCAACGCGATCACGGTCAACAGCCCCGAGTGCCACCTCATGGTCGTCCTGGTCGACGAGCGTCCCGAGGAGGTCACCGACATGCAGCGGTCGGTCAAGGGCGAGGTCATCTCCTCGACCTTCGACCGCCCGGCCGAGGACCACACCACCGTCGCCGAACTGGCCATCGAGCGGGCCAAGCGCCTGGTGGAGCTGGGCCACGACGTGATCGTCCTGCTGGACTCCATCACGCGTCTGGGCCGTGCGTACAACCTCGCGGCGCCCGCCTCCGGACGCATCCTGTCCGGTGGTGTCGACTCGACCGCGCTCTACCCGCCGAAGCGCTTCTTCGGTGCCGCGCGCAACATCGAGGACGGCGGCTCGCTGACCATCCTGGCCACCGCGCTGGTCGAGACCGGCTCGCGCATGGACGAGGTGATCTTCGAGGAGTTCAAGGGCACCGGCAACATGGAGCTCAAGCTCGACCGGAAGCTCTCGGACAAGCGCATCTTCCCGGCGGTGGACGTGGACGCGTCCAGCACCCGCAAGGAGGAGATCCTGCTCGGCGGCGAGGAACTGGCCGTCGTCTGGAAGCTGCGCCGGGTGCTGCACGCCCTCGACCAGCAGCAGGCGATCGAGCTGCTGCTGGACAAGATGAAGCAGACGAAGTCGAACGCGGAGTTCCTGCTCCAGATCCAGAAGACGACCCCCGGTCCGGGCAACGGCAACGACTGACCGGTCCGCCGCCCCATCGAACCGCTGTTCGTCCAACCGCCCCGGCGCCCGTGCGCCGGGGCGGTTCCGCGTTCCCGCCCGGTCCCCGGCGCGGCCACGACCCCATGGGCCCCGAGAAAGGGCCGGAGCGGCCCGCTGACGGCTCCGTATGCGTATTCCCGGGCCCCTGGGGCCGGGCGGTCCGCCCTCCCCGCTCACGGGGTGCCGTGCTCCCTCCTTGGTGTTTGACTGCACTGGACGGGCGGAGGAAGACCATGACCGACCGGAGCAGCAGCCGAATACCCGGCCGTGACGGACGCCGCGGGGCCAGGAAGGGCACGCGCCGCAGGGCGACCACCGTCGTCGCCTGGTCGGCCGCCGCCCTGGTCCTTCTCTGCGGGTCGGGACTCGGGTACGTCTACGCCGAGCTCGACGGCAATCTGCGCGGCATAGACATCGACCGCATCCTGGGCCGGGACCGTCCGCCCGATGTCGACAACGGCTCCGAGGACATCCTCGTCCTCGGCTCCGACTCCCGCTCCGGGGCCAACGCGGTGTACGGAGGGGGCGCGGGCGGCGCCCGCTCCGACACGGCCATGATCATTCATGTCTATCCGGGCCACCGGAAAGCCAGTGTCGTCTCCGTGCCGCGCGACACACTCATCGACCGCCCCGACTGCACGGGACCCGACGGCGCCCCCGTTCCCGGCGAGCCGCTCGCCATGTTCAACACCGCGTACGAGGTCGGCGGCGCCGCGTGCGCGGTGAAGACCGTCGAGACGATGTCCGGAATCCGGATGGATCACTACATCGAGATCGACTTCACGGGTTTCAAGGAGCTCGTCGACGAACTGGGCGGAGTCAGGATCACCACCACCCGGCCGATCGACGACGCCAAGAGCCATCTGACCCTGGCGCCCGGCACCCATGTCCTCGACGGCGAGCAGGCCCTCGGTCTCGTACGGACCCGCAAGAGCGTCGGCGACGGCAGCGACCTGGGCCGCATCGAGCTCCAGCAGGCCTTCGTCAGGGCACTGGTCGACCAGGTCGGAAGCATCGGCCTGTTCAGCAGCCCGAAGAAGCTCTACGACCTCGCCGACACCGCCACCCGGGCGATCACCCCCGACTCCCGGCTCGATTCGGTCGAGGCGCTGATCGGCTTCGCCGGCGGCCTCAAGGACCTCGACGCCCGGAACCTGCGGATGATCACCCTCCCGGTCACCTACGATCCGGCCGATCCGAACCGTGTCCTGCCCATCCCGGCCGGTGCCGAGCAGGTCTGGACGGCCCTCAAGCAGGACAGACCCATCCCCGCCTCCGCGACCAAGGACTCCGCGGGCGACCGGGGCGAGGCGGCCGGTACGGTCGACGGCGGCTGAGGCCGTGCGCCCGCGCCCGTGTGCCCGCGCGGGCCTGCCCGCCCGTCTCAGGAATACCTCCGGCCACACCCCGGTTTTGGGAGATACGGCCGGTCCTGGCAGACTGGTACGTCGGCCCCGGTTCACGTACGAGCAATCCGCGCGTACGACCCGGTGCCCTCCCGGAACTAGGAGAAACCCTTGAAGCGCGACATCCACCCCGCGTACGTCGAGACCCAGGTGAGCTGCACCTGCGGCGCGTCGTTCACCACCCGCAGCACCATCGAGTCGGGCACCATCCGTGCCGACCTGTGCTCCGAGTGCCACCCGTTCTACACGGGCAAGCAGAAGATCCTCGACACCGGTGGCCGTGTGGCCCGCTTCGAGGCCCGCTTCGGCAAGGCCGCCGCCTCCGCCAAGAAGTAGCGAGCCATCTGCGCCGGTTCTCGGTGCCCCGTTCCGGGGTGCCGAGACCGGCGCTTTGGCGTCCCGAAGCACCTTCGTACGAACCCAGGAGCACCCGATGTTCGAGGCGGTCGAGGAACTGATCGGCGAGCACGCCGATCTGGAGAAGAAGCTCGCCGACCCGTCGGTCCACACGGACCAGGCGAACGCGCGCAAGCTCAACAAGCGCTATGCCGAGCTGACTCCGATCGTCGGCACGTACCGCTCCTGGAAGCAGACCGGCGAGGACATCGTCACGGCCCGCGAGTTCGCGGCCGACGATCCCGACTACGCCGCCGAGTTCACCCAAGAGGTCAGGGAACTGGAGAAGCAGCGCGAGGAGCTGACCGAACGGCTCAGGCTGCTGCTCGTACCGCGCGACCCCAGCGACGACAAGGACGTCATCCTGGAGGTCAAGGCCGGCGCGGGCGGCGACGAGTCCGCGCTGTTCGCCGGTGATCTGCTGCGGATGTATCTGCGGTACGCGGAGCGCGTCGGCTGGAAGACCGAGATCATCGATGCCACCGAGTCCGAACTGGGCGGCTACAAGGACGTCCAGGTCGCGGTGAAGACCAAGGGCGGCAACGGCGCCACGGAGCCCGGACAGGGCGTCTGGGCCCGGCTGAAGTACGAGGGCGGTGTGCACCGCGTGCAGCGGGTGCCCGCGACCGAGTCCCAGGGCCGTATCCACACCTCCGCCGCCGGCGTGCTGGTCACGCCCGAGGCCGAGGAGATCGACGTCGAGATCAACCCCAACGATCTGCGGATCGACGTCTACCGCTCCTCCGGGCCCGGCGGCCAGTCCGTCAACACGACGGACTCCGCCGTCCGCATCACCCATCTGCCCACCGGTGTGGTCGCCTCCTGCCAGAACGAGAAGAGCCAGCTCCAGAACAAGGAGCAGGCCTTGCGTATCCTGCGGTCGCGGCTGCTCGCGGCGGCGCAGGAGGAGGCGGAGAGGGAGGCGTCCGACGCGCGGCGCAGCCAGGTGAGAACCGTCGACCGGTCCGAGAAGATCCGTACGTACAACTTCCCGGAAAACCGGATCTCGGACCACCGTGTCGGTTTCAAGGCGTACAACTTGGACCAAGTGCTCGACGGAGATCTGGAGGCCGTCATCCAGGCCTGTGTCGACGCCGATTCGGCCGCGAAGCTCGCGTCCGCGCAGTAGGCAAGTCCGCGTAAACGACCGTACGACTCCAGCCCGGAGGACCAGCGTGCAGCTACCCCCCGGGGGGCGACCCCCGCACCCCCGTTCCGTGCTGCTCGCGGAGGTGGCACAGGCCACCCAGCGGCTGGCCGACGCGGGCGTACCCTCACCCCGCTTCGACGCGGAGGAACTGGCCGCGTATGTGCACGGCGTCAAGCGGGGAGAGCTGCACCGCGTCAAGGACGCGGACTTCGACGCCCGTTACTGGGAGGCGGTGGCCCGCCGCGAGGCCAGGGAGCCGCTCCAGCACATCACCGGCCGCGCCTTCTTCCGCTATCTGGAACTCCAGGTCGGGCCCGGTGTGTTCGTACCGCGCCCGGAGACCGAGTCGGTCGTCGGCTGGGCCATAGACGCCGTACGGGCGATGGACGTGGTCGAGCCGCTGATCGTCGATCTGTGCTCGGGCTCCGGCGCGATCGCGCTCGCCATGGCGCAGGAGGTGCCGCGTTCGCGCGTGCACGCCGTGGAGCTGTCCGAGGACGCCCTCGCGTGGACGCGGAAGAACGCCGAGGGGTCCAGGGTCACCGTGCACCAGGGGGACGCCCTGGCGGCCCTTCCCGAATTCGACGGCCAGGTCGACCTGGTGATCTCCAACCCGCCGTACATCCCGCTCACGGAGTGGGAGTACGTCGCGCCCGAGGCCCGCGACCACGACCCGGAGATGGCGCTCTTCTCCGGCGAGGACGGACTCGACACGATCCGGGGCATCGAACGCACCGCGCACCGCCTGCTGCGGCCGGGCGGACTGGTCGTGGTCGAACACGCGGACACCCAGGGCGGACAGGTCCCGTGGATCTTCAGCGAGGAGTCCGGCTGGGCGGACGCGGCGGACCACCCGGACCTCAACAAACGCCCACGCTTCGCCACGGCGCGCAAGGCCCTGCCGTGACGACCCCGGTACACCTCCTCGCCCCGGCCCGTGCCTTTCGGGTGAGCGCGCGCCCAGAGCACCAGGCGAGTGAGCCGAAGGGGCGCGCCGCCGTCGAAAGGGAGAACGCGCGCAGGTTCGCGAGGAACGGGCGAACCGAGCACGATCGACCGCCGACGGTGGCAGAGAGCGCCCCGGAGGCGAACCGAGCCTCAAAAAATAGGGAGTCAGGCTGATGGCACGGCGATACGACTGCAATGACGCGACCGACCGTTCGACGGGTCTGCGTGAGGCCGCGTCGGCCGTACGCCGTGGTGAGCTGGTCGTGCTGCCCACCGACACCGTGTACGGGATCGGCGCGGACGCCTTCAGCTCCGAGGCGGTCGCCGACCTGCTCGACGCCAAGGGCCGCGGACGCAACATGCCCACACCCGTGCTGATCGGCTCCCCGAACACCCTGCACGGCCTGGTCACCGACTTCTCCGAGCAGGCGTGGGAACTGGTCGACGCGTTCTGGCCCGGCGCGCTCACCCTCGTCGCCCGGCACCAGCCGTCCCTCCAGTGGGACTTGGGCGACACCCGTGGCACGGTGGCGATCCGGATGCCGCTGCACCCCGTCGCCATCGAACTGCTCACCGAGATCGGCCCGATGGCGGTCTCCAGCGCCAACCTCACGGGACACCCGTCTCCCGAGGACTGCGACGCGGCGCAGGAGATGCTCGGCGACTCCGTCTCGGTCTATCTCGACGGGGGCCCCACGCCCGGCATCGTGCCCTCCTCGATCGTCGATGTCACCGGCGCGGTCCCGCTGCTGCTGCGGGCCGGCGCCCTCGACGCGGAGGAGCTGCGCAAGGTGGTACCCGACCTCGAGGTGGCCAATTGACCGCCCCCGAGGGGCGTGGCATAGCGGAGACCGCACACACCGGCAACACCTTCCGCATCCTCCACGTCAGTACCGGGAACGTCTGCCGCTCGCCGATCACCGAGCGGCTGAACCGGCATGCCCTGAGCGTCCGCCTCGGCGAGCGGCTCACCGGCGGCCTGATCGTGGAGAGCGCCGGCACCTGGGGGCACGAGGGCGCGCCCATGGAGGCCAACGCGGAGGCCGTACTGGCCGACTTCGGCGCGGACGCGACCGGGTTCGTCGGCCGGGAACTGCTGGACGAGCATGTGATCCGCGCGGACCTGGTCCTCACCGCGACCCGTGACCACCGCGCCCAGGTGATCTCCATGGGCCACTCCGCGGGTCTGCGCACCTTCACGCTCAAGGAGTTCACCCGGCTGGTACGGGCCATAGACCCGGCGACCCTGCCCGACGCGGTCGACGAGGGCGTGGTCGAACGCGCCCGCGCCCTGGTCCGCGCGGCGGCGGCGCTGCGGGGCTGGCTGCTGGCCCCGACGGCGGAGGCGGACGAGGTGTACGACCCGTACGGGGCGCCGATCACGTTCTTCCGCTCGATCGGCGAGGAGATCCACCAGGCGCTGGACCCGGTGGTCACGGCGCTGACGGGCGTGCCCTCCTCGCTCTGAGCCCCGCGCCGTCCCCCGTCGCCGGACGGGCCGGACACGCGGCCCCGGACCGGGCGCAGACCCGGCACCCGTACCCACCGCGGACCGCACCGCACGTCGCACCCCGCGCCGTCGGGCGTGAGCGCCTACATTGGAGGGGCGTACACACCCCGAGGTCCGGAGCCACCCATGCCGGTCGTCATCGCACCCCACACCGCGCCGGACGCGCTGCTGCGGCAGGATCCCGAGATGGCCGAGGTGATCCTCGGGGAGACGCGCCGCCAGGCCGACAGCCTCCAGCTCATCGCCGCGGAGAACTTCACCTCGCCCGCCGTGCTCGCCGCCCTCGGTTCACCCCTCGCCAACAAGTACGCCGAGGGCTATCCGGGCCACCGCCACCACGGCGGCTGCGAGCTCGTCGACGCCGCCGAGCGGATCGCGATCGCCCGGGCGAAGGCGCTCTTCGGGGCCGGGCACGCCAATGTGCAGTCGCACTCCGGCTCCTCCGCCGTTCTCGCCGCCTACGCCGCGCTGCTGCGGCCCGGCGACACCGTGCTGGCCATGGGGCTGCCGTACGGCGGTCATCTCACGCATGGCGCGCCGGTCAACTTCTCGGGCCGCTGGTTCGACTTCGTCGGGTACGGGGTCGACGAGACGACCGGGTTCATCGACCCTTCGCGGGTGCGCGCGCTGGCCCGGGAGCACCGGCCCAAGGCGATCGTGTGCGGCTCGATCTCGTATCCGCGCCACATCGACTACGCCGCGTTCCGGCAGATCGCCGATGACGTCGGCGCGTATCTGATCGCTGACGCCGCGCATCCGATCGGACTGGTGGCCGGAGGCGCGGCGCCCAGTCCGGTGCCGTACGCCGATGTCGTGTGCGCGACCACCCACAAGGTGCTGCGCGGACCGCGCGGCGGGATGATCCTGTGCGGCGAGGAGCTGGCGGAGCGGGTCGACCGCGCGGTGTTCCCGTTCACGCAGGGCGGTGCGCAGATGCATACGATCGCCGCCAAGGCCGTCGCGTTCGGCGAGGCGGCGGCCCCGGCGTTCACGGCGTACGCGCACCAGGTCGTCGCCAACGCCCGCGCGCTGGCGAAGGCGCTGGCCGCGGAGGGTCTGCGGATCACCACGGACGGTACGGACACCCATCTGATCACCGCCGATCCCGCGCCGCTCGGTGTGGACGGCAGAACGGCCCGCGGCCGGCTGGCCGCCGCGGGTGTGGTGCTCGACACATGCGCGCTGCCGTACGCGGAGGGCCGGGGCATCCGGCTGGGGACGGCCGCCGTGACCACCCAGGGCATGTCAGAGGCCGAAATGGCGCGGATCGCGCTGCTCTTCACCTCGGCGCTGCGCGGAGGCGCGGAGACGGCGCGCAGGGTCCGTGCCGAAGTGCGGGAACTGGTCGGCGGGTTCCCTCCGTATGGGAAGCTCTCCTGACGGGAACACGGTGCGGCGACAAGCCGTGCAACCATCCCGCTCAGCCTCCCGTCCTGGCTCATATGGCGACTCGGTATCCGACAGTGGGTCCGGCGCGGGCTAGTGTGTGGGGCTGAGATGGCCAGCGATTCCTGTGGGGCAGCCCGTGCGTGATTACCTGCTGACGCTCTGTGTGACGGCTGCGGTGACCTATCTGCTGACCGGCCCGGTGCGGAAGTTCGCCATCGCGACCGGGGCGATGCCGGAGATCCGCGCCCGTGACGTGCACCGCGAACCGACGCCGAGGCTCGGCGGTATCGCCATGTTCTTCGGCCTGTGCGCCGGACTGCTCGTGGCGGACAACCTCCAGAACCTCAACGGGGTCTTCGAGCTGTCCAACGAGCCGCGCGCGCTGCTCTCCGGTGCCGCCCTGATCTGGCTGATCGGTGTCCTGGACGACAAGTTCGAGATCGACGCGCTGATCAAGCTCGGCGCCCAGATGATCGCCGCGGGTGTGATGGTCATGCAGGGTCTGACGATCCTGTGGATCCCGGTGCCGGGCGCAGGGATGGTCTCGCTGACCTCCTGGCAGGGCACGCTGCTCACCGTCGCGCTGGTCGTGATCACCATCAACGCGGTCAACTTCGTGGACGGTCTGGACGGTCTGGCGGCCGGCATGGTCTGCATCGCCGCCGCGGCCTTCTTCCTGTACACCTACCGGCTCTGGTACGGCTACGGCATCGAGGCCGCGGCCCCCGCCACCCTCTTCTCGGCGATCTTGATGGGCATGTGCGTGGGCTTCCTGCCGCACAACATGCACCCCGCGCGGATCTTCATGGGCGACTCGGGATCGATGCTGATCGGTCTGGTGCTCGCCGCGGGCGCGATCTCGGTGACCGGGCAGGTCGACCTCGACGTGCTGAAGATCTTCGAGGGCTCCACCCGGAAGGCCACCCACGCCGCGCTGCCGGTCTTCATCCCGCTGCTGCTGCCCCTGACGATCATCGCGATCCCGTTCGCGGACCTGGTGCTGGCGATCGTGCGCCGTACCTGGAACGGCCAGTCGCCGTTCGCCGCCGACCGGGGCCATCTGCACCACCGGCTGCTGGAGATCGGGCACTCGCACAGCAGGGCGGTGCTGATCATGTACTTCTGGTCGGCGCTGATCGCGTTCGGAGTGGTCGCCTACTCGGTGCACTCGGCGTCGATGTGGATCCTGCTGGTGATCGTCGCGCTGAGCGCGGTGGGCCTGGTGCTTCTGCTGCTGCCGCGCTTCACACCGCGCGCCCCGCTCTGGGCACAGTCGTTCGTGCCGCCGCGCTACCGCCGCAAGCGGAAGGGCGAACCGGCCGCCGGGGAACTCGCCCCGCCCGTCGCGGCGCTCGCGCCCGCCGCCGAGGAGCGGCCCGCGGCGGACCCGACGGAGGAGCGCACACCTGTTCCCGCGGGTGTCAACGGCGCGACCGCGCTCGGCGCTCGTTCGCGTCTTCCCGACCGCAGCAAGGCTGGTTCGAGGAACTGACCGTGTTGTTATTTCCCTCACCGAGGGGCAATACCAGACAAGATGGCGTGGTGTCCTGCACACACGCGCGGGGTAACTCTCACGTGTGACAGTCAGCACACCACCATGGTAAAGACCTCATCAAATAGTTTGTGATACTGTTCACGAGACCCGGCGACAGAGCCGAAGGACCGTAGTGCGACGGTTCGTTGGCCCGAGAAACCTTCTCTCGGACCGGGCCTACGCTCGTCCATGACGACACCATCTGCCCCACCCAGTAAGCGGAGCTGCCGCCATGCCGTCCAACGACGCCCGGATCCTCCTGCACACCGCCGTCCCCACGGCCGCCGTCGGCGTGCTCGCCACGGTGATCAGTGGCGTGGTCGTGGGCGGCAAAGGCGCTCTGGGAGCCGGGGTCGGCACGGTGGTGGTCGTGCTCTTCATGGCCATCGGGCTGGTGGTCCTCCAGCGAACGGCGGCGTCGCTCCCGCACCTTTTCCAGGCGATGGGCCTGCTGCTCTACACGGCCCAGCTCCTGCTGCTCTTCATCTTCGTGGCCACGTTCAAGGACACCACGCTCTTCGATCCGAAGACCTTCGCCCTCACGCTCGTTGTGGCGACGCTCGTCTGGGTCGCCGCCCAGGCACGTGCGCACATGAAGGCCAAGATTCTCTACGTCGACCCCGAGACCTCCACCGGAACGTCCTCCAGTCCGGCCGGGAAGTCGGGGTCGTCGGCGTGAGGAGTAGGGCCGGGATAAGTGCCCGTTCGAGATCCTGCTATCGTCCGGTGCCAACTGCGGCATTGCGGGCGCGGGCATCCGAGCTGACGCCTGTTCTCACGCGAGGCTCAACGCCCGACCGCCGTCTCCACATCCGTAACACCCCCAGTCCAGTGCCGAACCGCGGCTCCGCGCCGCGCCGACACAACGAGGTTGCCGTACCTATGCGCCATGCTGAAGGAGCCCGCGGTGAGTGCTGACCCGACGCAGGTGCTCGCCTTCGAGACCGACTGCCACATCTTCGACGGATGTGGCTTCCCGGCACCCGGCCTGCACTCGTTCCTGTTCGAGCCCATCGTGGGCAACGCGGACAGCAACTTGTACTTCAACAAGACGATGCTGCTGGCGCTGCTGGGTTCCCTGATCATCGTGGGCTTCTTCTGGGCCGCTTTCCGCAAGCCGAAGGTTGTCCCGGGCAAGCTTCAGATGGTGGCCGAGGCCGGCTACGACTTCGTACGCCGCGGTGTCGTCTACGAGATCATCGGCAAGAAGGAGGGCGAGAAGTATGTACCGATCATCGTCTCGCTCTTCTTCTTCGTCTGGATGATGAACCTCTGGTCGATCATCCCGGTCGCGCAGTTCCCGGTGACGGCGATCATCGCCTACCCGGCGGTGCTCGCGTTCATCGTCTACGTCTTGTGGGTGTCGCTCACCTTCAAGCGGCACGGCTTCGTCGGCGCCTTCAAGAACTTCAGCGGCTACGACAAGTCGCTCGGCCCGGTCCTGCCGCTCTCGATGGCCATCGAGCTGTTCTCGAACCTGCTGATCCGCCCGTTCACGCACGCCGTGCGACTCTTCGCGAACATGTTCGCGGGCCACACGCTGCTGCTGCTCTTCACGATCGCGAGCTGGTACCTGCTGAACGGTATCGGCATCGCATACGCCGGTGTCTCGTTCGTGATGGTCATCGTGATGACCGTCTTCGAGCTCTTCATCCAGGCCCTTCAGGCGTATGTCTTCGTGCTTCTGACGTGCAGCTTCATCCAGGGCGCGCTCGCCGAGAGCCACTGATCGTCCTCGTTGACCGTCCTCCCGTCCCAGACCCCACAGTCGTCCGGTGGCCAACCCCCACCGGTCCGTGAAAGAGAAGGAAGAACTGGCATGTCCCAGACTCTTGCCGCCGTATCCGGCTCGCTCGGCTCCATCGGTTACGGCCTGGCCGCCATCGGTCCCGGCGTCGGCGTCGGCATCATCTTCGGTAACGGCACCCAGGCCCTCGCCCGTCAGCCCGAGGCGGCCGGTCTGATCCGTACGAACCAGATCCTCGGTTTCGCGTTCTGTGAGGCGCTCGCCCTCATCGGTCTGGTCATGCCGTTCGTCTACGGCATCTGATCGCGGACTGACGACCAGCCCACTAGACGAAAGGCACTGATGTGAGCCCACTGCTCAATATCGCGGCTGAGGAGATGGAAAACCCCCTCATTCCGCCGGTTCCCGAGCTTGTCATCGGTCTTCTCGCCTTCGTCATCGTCTTCGGCTTCCTCGCCAAGAAGCTCCTCCCGAACATCAACAAGGTTTTGGAAGAGCGCCGCGAGGCCATCGAGGGCGGCATCGAAAAGGCGGAGGAGGCCAAGACCGAGGCCCAGAGCGTGCTGGAGCAGTACAAGGCCCAGCTCGCCGAGGCCCGCCACGAGGCCGCCCGTCTCCGCCAGGAGGCGACCGAGCAGGGCGCCGTCATCATCCAGGAGATGAAGGCGGAGGGACAGCGGCAGCGCGAGGAGATCATCGCCGCCGGCCACGCCCAGATCGAGGCCGACCGCAAGGCCGCGGCCAGTGCGCTGCGTCAGGACGTGGGCAAGCTCGCCACGGAACTGGCCGGCAAGCTCGTCGGTGAGTCCCTGGAGGACCACGCCCGGCAGAGCCGCACCATCGACCGCTTCCTCGACGAGCTCGAGGACGGCGCCGAGAAGGCCGAGGCCAGGCGATGAACGGAGCGAGCCGCGAGGCACTGGCTGCCGCACGCGAGCGTCTCGACGCACTGACCGACAGCACGTCGGTCGACGCCGGGAAGCTCGCCGAGGAGCTGGCCGCCGTAACCGCGCTGCTCGACCGCGAGGTGTCGTTGCGCCGGGTCCTGACCGACCCGGCGCAGCCCGGTGAGGCCAAGGCCGAGCTGGCAGGACGGCTGCTGCGCGGCCAGGTGGGCGGCCCGGCCGCCGATCTGGTCTCCGGCATGGTCCGCTCCCGCTGGTCCCAGCCGCGCGACCTGGTCGACTCCGTCGAGGAGCTGTCCGCCCTCGCCGAGCTGACCGCCGCGCAGCGGACCGGGGCGCTCGACGACGTGGAGGACGAGCTGTTCCGGTTCGGCCGCATCGTCGAGTCCAGCACCGGGCTGCGCGCGGCGCTGACCGACCGGTCGGCCACGGTCTCCGCCAAGACCGCGCTGCTGAACCAGCTGCTCGGCGGCCGGGCGGAACCGGCCACCGAGCGCCTGGTCGCGCGTCTTGTGACGCAGCCCCGGGGACGTAGCCTGGAATCGGGTCTCCAGACCCTGTCCCGGCTCGCCGCGGCGCGCCGGGACCGGATGGTCGCCGTCGTCACCTCGGCGGTACCGCTCACCGACGCCCAGAAGCGGCGCCTCGGCGCGGCGCTGGCGAAGCTGTACGGACACCCGATGCATCTGAACCTGGACGTGGATCCCGAGGTCCTCGGCGGGATCTCGGTGCGTGTCGGTGACGAGATCATCAACGGCACGGTCGCGGACCGTCTCGCGGAGGCGGAACGGCGGCTCGCCGGCTGACCGCGGGCAGCGCCGGGCGGCCTGACGCCGGCCAACAGAACAGAGCAACACCAGCGGCCCGGTTGGGCCGTGCAGAAACTGCAGAAGATTCCTGGGGGTCGCCCCCAGACCCCGAGATAGACCCCCAAAGAAACTTCGGGCCCAACAAGGAGAGCAGGGAACCCAGATGGCGGAGCTCACGATCCGGCCGGAGGAGATCCGGGACGCGCTGGAGAACTTCGTCCAGTCGTACAAGCCGGACGCGGCCTCGCGCGAGGAGGTCGGTACGGTCAGTGTGGCCGGCGACGGCATCGCGAAGGTCGAGGGGCTGCCCTCGGCCATGGCGAACGAGCTGCTGAAGTTCGAGGACGGCACCCTCGGTCTCGCCCTCAACCTCGAGGAACGCGAGATCGGTTCGATCATCCTCGGTGAGTTCAGCGGTATCGAGGAGGGGCAGTCGGTCACCCGTACCGGCGAGGTCCTCTCCGTCGCCGTCGGCGAGGGATACCTGGGTCGCGTCGTCGACCCGCTCGGCAACCCGATCGACGGACTCGGCGAGATCGAGACCGACGGCCGCCGCGCCCTGGAGCTGCAGGCTCCCGGCGTCATGGTCCGTAAGTCGGTCCACGAGCCGATGCAGACCGGCTACAAGGCCGTCGACGCCATGGTGCCGATCGGCCGCGGCCAGCGTCAGCTCATCATCGGCGACCGCCAGACCGGCAAGACCGCGCTGGCCGTCGACACGATCATCAACCAGCGTGACAACTGGCGCTCGGGCGACACGAACAAGCAGGTCCGCTGCATCTACGTCGCCATCGGCCAGAAGGGCTCCACCATCGCGTCCGTGCGCGGTGCGCTGGAGGAGGCGGGCGCGCTCGAGTACACGACGATCGTCGCCGCCCCCGCGTCCGACCCGGCCGGCTTCAAGTACCTGGCGCCGTACACCGGCTCGGCCATCGGCCAGCACTGGATGTACCAGGGCAAGCACGTCCTGATCATCTTCGACGACCTCTCCAAGCAGGCCGACGCCTACCGCGCCGTGTCCCTGCTGCTGCGCCGTCCGCCGGGCCGCGAGGCCTACCCGGGCGACGTCTTCTATCTGCACTCGCGTCTGCTGGAGCGCTGCGCCAAGCTCTCCGACGACCTGGGCGCCGGTTCGATGACGGGCCTCCCGATCGTCGAGACGAAGGCGAACGACGTGTCGGCGTTCATCCCGACCAACGTCATCTCCATCACCGACGGCCAGTGCTTCCTGGAGTCCGACCTGTTCAACGCCGGGCAGCGGCCCGCGCTGAACGTCGGTATCTCGGTCTCCCGAGTCGGTGGCTCCGCCCAGCACAAGGCCATGAAGCAGGTCTCGGGCCGACTGCGCGTGGACCTCGCCCAGTACCGTGAGCTGGAGGCGTTCGCCTCCTTCGGCTCCGACCTGGACGCGGCGTCCAAGGCGTCCCTGGAGCGCGGCAAGCGCATGGTCGAGCTGCTGAAGCAGCCGCAGTACTCGCCGTACCCGGTCGAGGAGCAGGTCGTCTCCGTCTGGGCCGGCACCACCGGCAAGATGGACGACGTACCGGTCCTCGACATCCGCCGCTTCGAGACCGAGCTGCTGGAGTACCTGCGCCGCGAGCGCAAGGAGCTGCTGACCAGCATCGCCGAGGGCGGCAAGATGTCGGACGACACGCTCCAGTCCATCGCGGACGCCATCGCCGCCTTCAAGCGGCAGTTCGAGACCTCGGACGGCAGGCTCCTGGGCGAGGACGCGCCGGCCGTCAACGTCTCCAAGTGACGACGGAAGGGACCTGACTCATGGGAGCCCAGCTCCGGGTCTACAAGCGTCGCATCCGATCCGTCACCGCGACCAAGAAGATCACCAAGGCGATGGAGATGATCGCCGCCTCGCGCATCGTCAAGGCGCAGCGCCAGGTGGCGGCCTCCACGCCGTACGCGACCGAGCTGACCCGCGCGGTCACCGCGGTGGCGACGGGATCGGCGACCAAGCACCCGCTGACCACCGAGGCGGAGACGCCGGTCCGTGCCGCGGTCCTGCTCGTCACGAGCGACCGCGGTCTGGCCGGCGGCTACTCTTCGAACGCCATCAAGGCGGCGGACCAGCTCACCGAGCGGCTCCGTGGTGAGGGCAAGGAGGTCGACTCGTACATCGTCGGCCGCAAGGGTGTCTCCTACTACGGCTTCCGCGAGCGCAGGATCGTGGAGTCGTGGACCGGCTTCACCGACAGTCCCACGTACGCGGACGCCAAGAAGGTCGCGGCGCCGCTGATCGCGGCCGTCCAGCAGGACACGGCCGAGGGCGGCGTGGACGAGCTCCACATCGTCTTCACCGAGTTCGTCTCGATGCTGACGCAGACGCCGGTACAGCACCGGCTGCTGCCGCTCAGCCTCGGCGAGGCCGCCGAGGAGTCCGCGGCGAAGGGCGAGATCCTTCCGCTCTTCGACTTCGAACCGTCGGCGGAGGACGTCCTCGACGCCCTGCTGCCGCGCTATGTCGAGAGCCGTATCTACAACGCGCTGTTGCAGGCCGCCGCCTCCAAGCACGCCGCCACCCGGCGCGCGATGAAGTCGGCGACCGACAACGCCGGGGACCTCATCAAGAGCCTCTCCCGGCTTGCCAACGCGGCCCGCCAGGCCGAAATCACCCAGGAAATCAGCGAGATCGTCGGCGGCGCCAGCGCCCTGGCCGACGCGACCGCGGGGAGTGACAGGTAAATGACGACGACTACCGAGAATGCTGTGACGGCCGCGGCCACGGGCCGCGTCGCCCGGGTCATCGGCCCGGTCGTCGACGTGGAATTCCCCGTCGACGCGATGCCGGACATCTACAACGCGCTGCACGTCGAGGTCGCCGACCCGGCCGAGGAGGGCAGGCGCAAGACGCTGACCCTCGAAGTCGCCCAGCACCTGGGCGACGGACTGGTCCGCGCCATCTCGATGCAGCCCACCGACGGTCTGGTCCGCCAGGCCACGGTGGTCAACACGGGCAACGGCATCACCGTACCGGTCGGCGATGTGACCAAGGGCAAGGTGTTCAACACCCTCGGTCAGATCCTGAACGAGCCGGAGGCCGAGTCCCAGATCACCGAGCGCTGGCCGATCCACCGCAAGGCCCCGGCCTTCGACCAGCTCGAGTCCAAGACCGAGATGTTCGAGACCGGCCTGAAGGTGGTCGACCTGCTGACCCCGTACGTCAAGGGCGGCAAGATCGGTCTGTTCGGGGGTGCGGGCGTCGGCAAGACCGTCCTCATCCAGGAAATGATCATGCGTGTGGCCAACCTGCACGATGGTGTTTCCGTGTTCGCCGGTGTCGGTGAGCGCACCCGTGAGGGCAACGACCTGATCGACGAGATGACCGAGTCGGGCGTGCTCGACAAGACCGCGCTGGTCTTCGGCCAGATGGACGAGCCGCCGGGCACACGTCTGCGTGTCGCGCTCTCCGCGCTGACCATGGCGGAGTACTTCCGCGATGTGCAGAAGCAGGACGTGCTGCTCTTCATCGACAACATCTTCCGCTTCACCCAGGCCGGTTCCGAGGTGTCCACCCTGCTCGGCCGTATGCCGTCCGCGGTGGGTTACCAGCCGACGCTGGCGGACGAGATGGGTGTGCTCCAGGAGCGCATCACCTCGACGCGCGGTCACTCGATCACCTCGATGCAGGCGATCTACGTGCCCGCGGACGACCTGACCGACCCGGCCCCGGCCACGACCTTCGCGCACCTCGACGCGACGACCGTGCTGTCGCGTCCGATCTCGGAGAAGGGCATCTACCCGGCGGTCGACCCGCTGGACTCGACGTCCCGGATCCTGGACCCGCGGTACATCTCGCAGGACCACTACGACGCGGCCAGCCGCGTCAAGGGAATCCTCCAGAAGTACAAGGACCTCCAGGACATCATCGCGATCCTCGGTATCGACGAGCTGGGCGAGGAGGACAAGCTCGTCGTCCACCGTGCCCGCCGTGTCGAGCGCTTCCTGTCGCAGAACACCCACGCCGCCAAGCAGTTCACCGGTGTGGACGGTTCGGACGTGCCGCTGGACGAGTCGATCACCGCGTTCAACGCGATCTGCGACGGGGACTACGACCACTTCCCCGAGCAGGCGTTCTTCATGTGCGGTGGCATCGAGGACCTCAAGGCCAACGCCAAGGAGCTGGGCGTCTCCTGAGCCCTCGGCTCATGGAGGGGGGCGGGTTCCTCCCGCCCCCCTCCGACGCTCCCGACGACAACCCATAGAATCAAGCCCAACACCCGGCCGAACAGCCGGGTGGTGACCCGAGGAGCCACCCTTGGCTGCTGAGCTGCATGTCGAGCTGGTCGCCGCGGACCGCAGCGTCTGGTCCGGCGAGGCCACCCTGGTCGTCGCGCGCACCACGTCCGGCGACATCGGCGTCATGCCCGGTCACCAGCCGCTGCTCGGTGTGCTGGAGTCGGGCCCGGTGACCATCCGTACGACCGACGGCGGAACGGTGGTGGCCGCGGTGCACGGCGGCTTCCTGTCGTTCGCCGACAACAAGCTGTCGCTGCTGGCGGAGATCGCCGAGCTGGCGGACGAGATCGACACCCAGCGCGCGGAGCTGGCGCTGGAACGTGCCAAGTCGGACGACGACGCCGCCGCCGAGCGGCGCGCCGATGTCCGGCTGCGCGCGGTGGCGGTGCGCTGAGCCCTGCCACAACGGTTCCACCCTCAGCCGCGGCCCTGGCTGGACTCTCCAGACCGGGTCGCGGCTGAGGCGATGCGGGTGCGATTTCTGTTCGGGTACTGAATGAGGCGAGGAGGTCGGTGTTGATGGTCCTCGCTCTGCTCGTATGCGGACTGGTCGTCGTACTGGTCGCGGTGGGGCTCTTCGTCTTCGGTCTGCGCCGGCGGCTGATCCAGCGCTCCGGCGGGACGTTCGACTGCAGTCTGCGCTGGAACGTGCCGGAGGAGCCGGATCTGTCGGGCAAGGGCTGGGTGTACGGCGTGGCCCGCTACAACGGCGACAGGATCAACTGGTTCCGGGTCTTCTCGTACGCCCCCCGCCCGCGCCGCACCCTGGAGCGCTCCGCCATCGAGGTGCTGGCACGCCGGGCGCCCGAGGGCGAGGAGGAGCTCGCGCTGCTCTCCGACGCCGTCATTCTCGGCTGCGCTCATCGCGGAGTGCGGCTGGAACTCGCCATGAGCGACGACGCCCTGACGGGCTTTCTCGCCTGGCTGGAGGCGGCGCCGCCAGGACAGCGGGTCAACGTGGCCTGAGGCTTCTTCGCGTACCAGCCCGACGGGGCACGCGAAAGGGGGCGGCGCTCGGGCGCCGCCCCCTCACTCATGCCGTACTGCCGGTCATCCGATGCCGTTCTTGACCGCGGTCACCAGTTCACCGTTCGCGGTGTCTCCCGTGAAGTCCCAGAAGAAGGCACCTCCCAGGCCCTGCTGCTTCGCCCAGGCCGTCTTGGTCGCGATGGTGGCCGGGGTGTCGTAGCTCCACCAGTTGCTGCCGCACTTGGCGTACGCGGTGCCTGCGATGGTGCCGGTGGGCGGGCAGGTGTTCTTGAGGACCTTGTAGTCCTCGATGCCCGCCTCGTACGTACCGGGCGCGGCGCCGGTCGCGCTGCCGCCCGGGGCGTCCTGGGTCACACCGGTCCAGCCGCGGCCGTAGAAGCCGATACCGAGCAGCAGCTTGTTGGCCGGCACGCCCTGAGCCTTGAACTTGGCGATCGCGTCGGCGGAGTTGAAGCCCGCCTGCGGGATGCCCGGGTACGAGGTGAGCGGGGAGTGCGGAGCCGTCGGGCCCTGCGCGGCGAAGGCGCCGAAGAAGTCGTACGTCATGACGTTGATCCAGTCCAGGTACTGGGAAGCGCCCGCGTAGTCGGTCTTCTCGATCTTGCCACCGGGCGAGGCGTCCGCCGTGGTGGCCGCCGTGACCAGGTAGTTGGAACCGAACTTGGCGCGCATGGCCTGCACCATGTTCTTGAACGCGGCCGGGCCGCTGGTGTCACAGGTCAGACCACAGGCGTTGGGGTACTCCCAGTCCAGGTCGATGCCGTCGAAGACATCGGCCCAGCGCGGGTCCTCCACCAGGTCGTAGCAGGACTGCGCGAAGGCGGCCGGGTTCTGCGCCGCCTGGCCGAAGCCGCCGGACCAGGTCCAGCCGCCGAAGGACCAGAGGACCTTGATGTGCGGGTACTTGGCCTTCAGCTTGCGGAGCTGGTTGAAGCTGCCGCGCAGCGGCTGGTCCCAGGTGTCGGCGACGCCGTCGACGCTCTGGTCGGCGGTGTACGCCTTCTCGTAGTCGGCGTAGGAGTCACCGATCGTGCACTTGCCGCCGGTGACATTGCCGAAGGCGTAGTTGATGTGCGTGATCTTGGACGCGGAACCCGAGGTGTCCAGGTTCTTGACGTGGAAGTTGCGGCCGTAGACGCCCCACTCGGTGAAGTAACCGAGCTTGACCTTGCCGCCGGGGCCCGGGTCCGTGCCGCCGCCACCGGTGGTGCGCACCGCGCGGGCGCCGCTGACCGGGCCCGTCTGGTCGATGGTGTCACGCGCCTGGACGGTGTACGAGTAGTTCGTGCCCGCGGTCAGACCGGTGTTGGTGTACGTCGTACCGGTGACCGTGGCGACCTTCGCACCGTCCCGCAGGACGTCGTAGTTCTTGATGCCCTTGTCATCGGTGGCCGCGGTCCAGCTCAGCGTCACCGCGGTGTTGGTGATGTTGCTCGCGGTGGGGGTGCCGGGAGCCGAGGGCGGGTTGTCGCCGGGGACGCTCGGTCCGCCGTCGCACGAGGCGCCGTTGAGCTTGCAGTTGGACGGCGCTCCCGTACCGCTGCCGTTGAAGCCGAAGCTCACGGAGGCGCCGGGGGCGAGGGTCCCGTTCCAGGACTTGTTCTTGGCGGTCCAGTGGTTGGCCGAACCGGTGATGTCGGCGTCCCAGCCGGAGGTGACGGCGGTGCCGGAGGGGAAGTCCCACTCCACCGTCCAGGAGCTGAGGCTGGTGGTGCCGGTGTTCTTCACCGTCCACTTGCCCTCGAAGCCCGTGCCCCAGTCGGAGACCTTGGCATAGGTGGCGGTCGCCGAGGCGGCGGCCTCCGCGGGCGTGGCCAGTCCGACCAGCGCCGCGAGCGGAAGCAGCAGCGCGGTCAGGCCCGCGACAGCCTTCGATCTGAATCGCGTTCTGTGGAGGGCGGGTTGGATGTTCAAGCGTGCTCCTCAGGTGAGTACCGGAGTACCGGACAAAGCGGGGGTGGTCCGTGCACTGCTCACCCTGCGACGGCTCACCGCAGCGTGTGCGGTGAGAGTAGGAAGGTCTGGACCACTCGTCAATAGGTCCAGACCAAAGGCGCGGTGGCGCGGGCCGTGGAACTGGGCGTTCCAGAAGATGTTCCGTGCGGACTCTGGGGATTGCCCCAGAGTTTTACGTCGCCCGTGCACGGCCGGTTCACGCCCGGTCCGACCCGATCCCCAACTCCTGTGCCAGCACGGCCGCTTGGACCCGGCTGCGCAGGCCGAGCTTGCCGAGCAGCCTGCTCACATGGGTCTTCACCGTAGCCTCCGCCATCGTCAGGCGCATGCCGATCTGGGCATTGGACAGCCCTTCCCCGAGGCAGCGCAGGACCTCGCGCTCCCTGCGGGTCAGGCCGTTCAGCAGGTCCGGATCGGCCGTCCTGGCAGGCTTGGCCGCCGCTGCGAACTCGGCGATCAGCCGGCGCGTCACGGCCGGGGCGATCAGGCCCTCGCCGCGGGCGACCGTGCGTACCGCCGCGAGCAGCTCGCCGGCCTCGGCGTTCTTCAGCAGAAAGCCGGCGGCTCCGGCGCGCAGCGCCCCGAAGACATACTCGTCCAGATCGAAGGTGGTCAGTACGAGGACGTCCGCGAGCCCTTCCGCGACCACGGCCCGCGTCGCCGACACGCCGTCCAGCCTGGGCATCTGCACATCCATCAGCACCAGATCCGGGCGGAGCTCCCGGGCCAGCGCGACGGCCTCCTCGCCGTCGGCGGCCTCTCCGACGACCTCGATGTCCGGCGCGCTGCGGAGGATGAGCACCAGACCGGCGCGGACCGCCGACTGGTCCTCGGCGACCAGAACGCGGATGGTCATGCCGTACCGCCGCGTTCCATGACGGGAAGTTCGGCCCCCACCAGCCAGATTCTGGCGCCGTCGGCGGTGGTGACGGGCCCGGCCTCGAACTCCCCGTCCAGCAGCGCCACACGCTCCCGCATCCCGACCAGACCGGCGCCGCAGCCGGGCGCGCGGGGTCCCGGCCGGTCCTCGAAGGGGCTGTCGATCCGGACCGTCAGCGCCCGTGGCCCCCGGGCCAGTCGGACGGTGACGGTGCCGGGCGCGGCGTGCTTGAGCGCGTTGGTCAGGGACTCCTGGACGATGCGGTAGGCGGCGAGTTCGACGGGCGCGGGGAGGGTGAGGGCGTCGGCGCGGTGGCCGTACGGCTGGTCCTGGCGCCGGTCGTCCAGGGTGAAGTCGAGACCGCTGGGGGCACCGTTCGTACGGGCCTGGGCCAGCAGGGTGTCCAGCGCGCGCAGGGTGGGCGCGGCGGCCGGTACGGTCCCGTCACTCCCCGGGCCGTCGCCCGGGCCGTCGCCCGAACCGCTGTCCCGGAGCAGCCCGATCAGCCGGCGCATCTCGGCCAGCCCCTCGACGCTGTTCTCCCGGATCACGGAGAGCGCGTTCCGGGAAGTCGCCCCGTCGTCCAGGGAGAGCGCGGCGGTCGAGTGGATCGCGATCGCCGAGAGATGGTTGGCGACCACGTCGTGCAGCTCACGGGCCATCCGGGCGCGCTCGGCCAGCACGGCCTGGCGGCGGTCCATCTCGGCCAGCAGGGCGGTCTGTTCGGCCCGCAGCCCGGCCGCCTCGGCGGCGTCGCGGTGGTTGCGCACCAGGGCGCCTGTGGTGGCGGGGCCGAAGCTGATCAGCCCGGTGAACACGCCGATCAGCAGCACGTCCGCCTGGGGGATCCAGGAGACGAGCCCGATCGGCACCGCGACCGTGACCAGCGCCGTGGTCCAGGGGATACGGCGGGCGGCGGCCGGCGTTCCGTACAGCACCGCCGCGTAGACGAGGTCCGTGAACATCAGCACCGTCGCCAGACTGCCGCTCGTGAACTGGTCGGCGGCCAGGGCGAGGGTGCCGACGAGCAGCGTTGTCCGCGGTGCGGTCCTGCGCAGTGTCTCCAGCGCGGCCATGACGGTCACCGGCAGGAGCACCCACGCCCCGGTCAGCGGGCGCGGGTCCTGGACGGTGCGCAGCCCGAGGGCCCACAGCGCCAGACCGCCGAGCAGTCCGGCCGCGGCGATCAG
>NZ_MAUD01000187.1 GCF_001700515.1 Streptomyces lushanensis | reverse complement strand
CTCCTGGAGCCTGGTGGCGAAGTCCACCTGCCAGGAGCGGTGCCCCAGATAGAGCGCGACCACCACGACGGCGAGCACGCCCGAGGCACCCACCTGCTCGGCCAGCGCGTAGGCGACGAACGGGATCAGCAGCGAGAGGGTGTTCTGGAGCAGGGCCTCCTTGAGATGTGAACGCAGCCAGTGCAGCGGCACCATCAGCAGCAGTCCGACACCGATGCCGCCGAGCGAGGCCAGCGCGAACTCCCCCAGCCCGCCCGCCCAGGTCGCGCCCGCGCCGACCGCCGCGCCCAGCGCCACCTTGAACGCGGTGATCGCGGTGGCGTCGTTCACCAGCGACTCGCCCTGGAGAATGGTGGTGATGCGGTTCGGCAGCCGGAGTCTGCGGGCGATGGCCGTGGCCGCCACCGCGTCCGGCGGCGCGATGACCGCGCCCAGCACCAGGGCGGCGGTGAGCGGCAGATCGGGCACCAGCAGATAGGCGAGCCAGCCCACCGCGACCGTGGCGAAGAGGACATAGCCGACCGAGAGCAGGGCGACGGGTCTGATGTTCGCCCGCAGATCGAGATACGAGCTGTCCACCGCGGCGGTGTGGAGCAGGGGCGGCAGCAGCAGGGGCAGCACGATGTGCGGATCGAGTGTGTAGGTGGGCACGCCGGGCACGTACGAGGCGATCAGTCCCGCCGCCACCAGCAGCAGCGGTGCCGCCACGGGTGTCCTGCGCGCGGCACCGGCGATCGCCGCGCTCCCCGCCACCAGCGCCACCAGGGGCAATACGTCCATCCCACCGTCCTCACACGCGTCGTAACCTGGTCATCATGAGTGAGTGCCCCCATGTTGCGGAACTTCCGCGTCCCGAGCCCGCCCCGCGGGGTGAGACCTGCGCGGAGTGCCTCGCGGTCGGCGGCCACCCGGTCCAGTTGCGGCTCTGCCTCGTCTGCGGGCAGGTCGGATGCTGTGACTCCTCCCCCTACCAGCACGCCACGGCGCACTTCAAGGAAACCGGTCACGCGGTGATGCGGAGCTTCGAACCCGGCGAGAGCTGGCGCTGGTGCTATGCCGACGGTTCGATCGTCTGAGGGCTGGGTACGTCAACCCTCCCCCAGGTGCTCGTAATTGAGCATCGCAGACCTCTAGCCACTTTCTGTGTTCATGTGCTTACCATGAGTGACAGTTGTCGGACGGGGGTCCCCGGCGACACGGCACCACGGAATCGCGATAGCGTCGCCAGTCCAGACCGGCTACGTACCGACTACGTACCGCGAGGCTTCGGGACATCCCCCGTCCCGGAGCCCTGAAGAGCTTGTGCCACCTTGGAGGTGAGGGTGTCCCAGATCGCAGGCGAGCCCGGGACCCAGGACTTCGTGGAAGTCCGGCTGCCCGCTGCGGGTGCCTACCTGTCCGTGCTGCGTACGGCCACGGCCGGCCTCGCGGCGCGCTTGGACTTCACCCTCGACGAGATCGAGGACCTGCGTATCGCGGTGGACGAGGCCTGCGCGATCCTGCTTCAGCAGGCCGTACCGGGCTCCGTTCTGAGCTGCGTCTTCCGCCTTGTCGAGGACGCGCTCGAAGTGACCGTCTCGGCCCCCACCACGGACGGCCGCGCGCCGGAGCGCGACACCTTCGCCTGGACGGTGCTCTCCGCGCTGGCCGGCAAGGTCGACTCGACGGTGGCGGAGGACCGCACGGTCACCATCAGCCTCTACAAACAGCGCGGCGCGGGACCCGGGCCGGCGTGACGAACGAGGAACGGGGACGGTCCGGTGCGTGACGAGGGGCGCATCCCACGGGAACCGCGGGGAGGGCACGAGGCTCCCGAGGAGCTGGTGCTCGCCCCCGCGGGCATCCCGGAGCAGCAGGCCCGTCCCCACCCGGAGGACGGACTTGACGGCCACACGGCCGCGGCGGAGCAGGCGCAGGCAGAGCGGGCGGCCTTTATGAGCGAGCAGCACAACGAGAAGCACCACGATCCACATGACCGCAGCGGTGCGCGGGCGATGTTCGTCGAGCTGCGCGAGCTGCCCGACGGCTCGCCCGAGCGGGCCGCCCTCAGAAACCAGCTCGTACGGATGCATCTGCCGCTGGTCGAGCATCTGGCGAGACGGTTCCGCAACCGCGGCGAGCCGCTGGACGATCTGACACAGGTCGCGACGATCGGCCTGATCAAGTCGGTGGACCGGTTCGATCCGGAGCGCGGTGTCGAGTTCTCGACCTACGCGACACCGACGGTGGTCGGCGAGATCAAGCGGCACTTCCGGGACAAGGGCTGGGCGGTACGGGTGCCGCGCCGGCTCCAGGAGCTCCGGCTCTCCCTGACGACGGCCACGGCCGAACTCTCCCAGCAGCACGGCCGTTCGCCCACGGTCCACGAGCTGGCGGAGCGGCTCGGCATCTCGGAGGAAGAGGTCCTGGAAGGGCTGGAGTCCGCCAACGCGTACTCCACACTGTCGCTGGACGTCCCGGACACGGACGACGAGTCACCGGCGGTGGCGGACACACTGGGCGCGGAGGACGAGGCGCTGGAGGGCGTCGAGTACCGCGAGTCGCTCAAGCCGCTGCTGGAGGATCTGCCGCCGAGAGAGAAGCGGATCCTGCTGCTCCGCTTCTTCGGCAACATGACCCAGTCGCAGATCGCGCAGGAGGTCGGTATCTCGCAGATGCATGTCTCGCGTCTGCTGGCCCGCACCCTGGCGCAGCTCCGTGAACGGCTGCTGGTGGAGGAGTAGAAGGGCGTCACGCGAAGCAGAGAAGCGTTACGTCACGGGAGCCCGGCCGCGCGGGACGCGCTTGCCCGGACGTCGCGGACCGGGCCCGCGGATCAGGCGTCGCGGGCCGGGCCGCGGATGCCGAGCGCTTCCGTGGTGGCCGGGTTGACGATCAGCACCAGACCCGTCACGGCGACCACCGCGAGCGCGATCCCGGCCGGAATCAGCGCGCCCGAGGCCCGCAGCAGTGTCCAGGCGACGGGCAGCGCCATGAGCTGGGTGATCAGCGCCGGGCCCCGGCTCCAGCCACGGCGCAGCAGCAGCCCCCGGGCGGCGAGCAGCGGGATGACACCGAGCACGACCAGCGTGACGCCGCCCGTCTCCGCCTGCTGGGGGCTGTCGGGCCGTCCGAGCACACCCATCACCAGCAGATACACACCGCCGACGACCAGTGCCAGGGCTTCGAGCCCGCAGACGGCGGCTGCCGCGGTCAGTCGCGCGGGACGCGAGGAGGGCGCGGGGGCGGTGGTCTCTTCACTGCTGCTCACCCTTGCAGGGTAACCACAGCCCGTACGGGCGCCCTCCGCCAGGCCGGTACGGCACCCGCGGCGGGCCCGGCCCGTACCCCGGCGGGCCCCGCCGTCCCGGAGAGGACCCTTCCGCGCCCGGCCGGTAATCTGCTGGGCATGCGCGCACTCCTTGTGGTCAATCCGGCAGCAACCACCACCAGTGCGCGCACCCGGGACGTTCTCATGCACGCGCTCGCCAGCGAGATGAAGCTGGAAGCGGTCACCACGGAATACCGTGGACACGCCCGTGACCTGGGCAGACGGGCCGCGGACTCGGACGATGTCGAGCTGGTCGTGGCGCTCGGTGGTGACGGCACGGTCAACGAGGTCGTCAACGGGCTGCTGCACAACGGCCCGGATCCCGACCGGCTGCCGCGGCTCGCGGTGGTGCCCGGCGGCTCGACCAATGTCTTCGCCCGCGCGCTCGGGCTGCCCAATGACGCGGTGGAGGCGACGGGCGCGATCCTGGACGCGCTGGCACTGCGGAGCGAACGTACGGTCGGTCTGGGACTGGCGGCCGGTACACCCGGGACCGAGGACGAGGCGGTGCCGTCCCGCTGGTTCACCTTCTGCGCCGGCTTCGGTTTTGACGCCGGTGTGATCGGACGGGTCGAACAACAGCGTGAGCGCGGAAAGCGTTCCACACACGCTCTTTATGTGCGGCAAGTCGTACGGCAGTTCCTGGAGGAACCGCATCGCAGACAGGGCCTCATCACACTGGAGCGTCCCGGCGCGGATCCGGTCGAGGATCTCGTGCTGTCCATAGTCTGCAACACCGCGCCCTGGACCTACCTGGGCAATCGTCCGCTGTACGCCTCTCCCGAGGCGTCCTTCGACGCGGCCCTGGACATCCTCGGGCTGACCAGATTGTCGACAACCGCGGTGGCCAGATATGCCACGCAATTGCTCACGTCGAGCCCCGACCGGGGCCCTCATGGACGGCACGCGGTGTCTCTCCATGATCTGACCGACTTCACCTTGCATTCCAAGGCACCCCTCCCCCTGCAGATGGACGGCGACCACCTTGGACTGCGTACCAGCGTGACGTTCACAGGCGTACGCCGTGCACTGCGTGTGATTGTGTGAGTGGAAGGGGCCAAAGTCCTTTCACTCGAACGTTTAGGCTGGGATCCACCCCATGGAAGTACGGCTGTGACCTAGTCGACACCGAGGAATCAAAAAAAACTTTTCAGAAGGGGTTGTATCCGCCGCCGAGGTTTGCGAATCTCTACTTGGCGATCGGGACGGCCCGCAACATCGGCCTCCCTGAGAACCGGAACCCCTCCTCATTCCAAGGACCACACCAGTCCATCTGGCGGTCGGCCCTTCCCTTGTCGAGGGATTCGTGAAAGCGTTCACATTCACAAGCAATCTGCACGTAATACCAAGAGAGGTAGCAGCCATGGACTGGCGTCACAACGCCGTTTGCCGCGAGGAAGACCCCGAGCTCTTCTTCCCCATCGGCAACACCGGTCCTGCGCTGCTGCAGATCGAGGAAGCCAAGGCCGTCTGCCGTCGCTGCCCCGTCATGGAGCAGTGCCTGCAGTGGGCGCTCGAGTCCGGCCAGGACTCGGGTGTCTGGGGTGGCCTCAGCGAGGACGAGCGCCGCGCTATGAAGCGCCGCGCCGCTCGCAACCGGGCGCGTAACGCGACCGCCTGAAGCACCCTGCACGAGCCTGAGCCCGGCGGAGCGTACAGCGTGTACGCATAGCCCCGCCCCCGAACCGCAGCGCGCAGTACCCCCGATGCGCATCGCCCAGTGAGCTTCAAGCCGAGCCCCGGACCGACACCACGGTCCGGGGCTCGCCGCTGTTCGCACCGGCCGACCGACTGCCCGTCAACTCGCCGCCGCTCGCACCACCCTTACGGACAGTTCTCGTACGGCTACTTCTGCGGCTCCACCGGAATGTCCAGTACGACGCGCGTACCGCGCACCGGCGCCGGCACCATGTCGAAACCGCCGCCCAACTCGCCCTCCACCAAAGTCCGTACGATCTGGAGCCCGAGATTGCCGGCCCGTCGCGGATCGAATCCCTCGGGCAGACCGCGTCCGTCGTCCTGGACGGTGATCAGCAGCCGGCCGTCCGAACGCGGGCCGTCACCGCGCTTCTTGCTGAGCCGGCCGCCGTGCGCGCCGCTGCGGACCACCGAGACATCGACCCGGCCCTGCTCGCCCGGCGCGAAGGCGTGTTCCAGGGCGTTCTGGAGGATCTCGGTGAGCACCATCGAGAGCGGGGTGGCCACCTCGGCGTCGAGAATGCCGAACCGGCCGGTGCGGCGGCAGACGATCGTGCCCGGCGAGATCTCGGAGACCATCGCCAGCACCCGGTCGGCGATCTCGTCGAACTCCACCCGCTCGTCCAGATTCTGGGACAGCGTCTCATGCACGATCGCGATCGAACCGACGCGCCGTACGGCCTCGTCCAGGGCCTCCCGGCCCTGCGGCGAATCCATGCGCCGGGCCTGGAGGCGCAGCAGCGCCGCGACGGTCTGGAGGTTGTTCTTCACCCGGTGGTGGATCTCCCGGATGGTGGCGTCCTTGGTGATCAACTCACGCTCGCGGCGCCGGAGTTCGGTGACGTCCCGGAGCAGCACCAGCGAGCCGATCCGGGTGCCCTTGGGCTTGAGCGGGATCGCGCGGAGCTGGATGACACCCCCGCTGCCCTCGACCTCGGTCTCCCTGGGCGCGTAGCCGCTGGCGAGCCGGACCATCGCCTCGTCCACCGGGCCGCGGGCGGGGGCCAGTTCGTCGGTGGTCCTGCCGAGGTGATGGCCGACCAGATCGGAGGCGAGTCCCAGCCGGTGGTACGCGGAGAGGGCGTTGGGGCTCGCGTACTGGACGACTCCCTCGGCGTCGAGCCGGATCAGTCCGTCGCCCACGCGCGGCGAGGCGTCCATGTCGACCTGCTGGCCCGGAAAGGGAAAGGATCCGGCGGCGATCATCTGGGCCAGGTCGGAGGCGGACTGGAGATAGGTCAGCTCCAGCCGGCTGGGCGTGCGGACGGTGAGCAGATTCGTGTTGCGCGCGATGACTCCGAGGACCCGGCCCTCACGCCGTACGGGGATGGACTCGACCCGTACCGGCACCTCCTCACGCCACTCCGGATCGCCCTCCCTGACGATGCGCCCCTCGTCCAGCGCGGCGTCCAGCAGCGGTCTGCGGCCCCGGGGCACGAGATGGCCGACCATGTCGTCCTGGTAGGAGGTGGGGCCGGTGTTGGGCCGCATCTGGGCGACGGACACATAGCGGGTGCCGTCCCGGGTGGGCACCCAGAGGACCAGATCGGCGAAGGAGAGGTCGGAGAGGAGCTGCCACTCCGAGACCAGCAGATGCAGCCACTCGAGGTCGGACTCACTGAGGGCTGTGTGCTGTCGTACGAGGTCGTTCATGGAGGGCACACAGGCGAGCGTACCCGCGCGGCGCGAACCGGGACGCACCATGGTCTGTCGCGAACGGCCGCGGGGAAATAGGCTCGGCGTACGCATGGACAGCGAAGAATGGTCTAGTCCACAATGACGCAATAGAGCCTCCACTCTCCCCGCACAGGAGGGTGGACCGAGGTGCCGGCGCTCTCTGCCCTGACTGCGGCGGAACCTCTCCCACGGCCGGACGGGACCGCACACCCGTCGGCCGAGCAACTCCGGGCTGCGGTGCCGGACGGGTTGAGGGTCCCGTCGCGGCGCCGCGGCCCGCGGGTGAGGGGGCCGTCAGCGCCCTCGGCGCCCGCAGTGGCCCCGGTGCCGTCAGCTGTCAGCCATCGGCCTCCAGTGCCGTCGGCGCTCTCAGTGGGTGCGTGTGACCTTCGCGAGAGCCCTCGGGGCGTCCGGGTCCTGGCCCCGGGCGATGGTGATCTCGTACGCCAGGAGCTGGAGCGGCAGAATCTCCAGGACCGGCTGGAGCTCCTCCACGACGCCGTCCACGGGGAGCGCGAAGCCCGCAGACGCCGTCTCGGCCTCCGCCCGCGGACCGACCACGAACAGATCGGCGCCCCGGCCGCGCAGCCGTTCCAGCACCGGCCGCAGGGCCTGACCGCCCCTGCCGTCGGGGACGACGGCGATCACCGGCGAGATGTTGTCGACCATCGCCAGCGGGCCGTGCAGCAGATCCGCGCCGGAGTACGCGAGCGCGGGGATGTAGCTGGTCTCCATCAGCTTCAGGGCCGCCTCCTTGGCCGTCGGATAGCCGTAGCCCCGGGATGTGATGACCATCCGTTCGGCGAAGCGGTACCGGGAGGCGAGCGTCCGTACCTCGTCACGGCGGGCGAGGATCCGCTCGGCGAGACCGGGCAGGACACCGGCCGCCGCGCCGTCACCGCCGCCGAGTCCCTCGACAAAGAGATAGAGCGAGAGCAGCGAGGCCGTGTACGTCTTGGTGGCGGGGAGCGCGCGCTCGGGGCCCGCCAGAATGTCGACATGGAACTCGGCCACGGCGGCCAGTGGTGAGTCCGGGCTGTTGGTGACCGCGAGCGTGACCGCGCCGGCGTCCCGGGCCGCCCGGGTGGAGGCCACCAGATCCGGCGAGCCGCCCGACTGGCTGACGGTGACGACCAGCACATCGGTGAGGTCCGGCCTGGCGCCGTACGCCGTCGTGGTGGACATGGACGCCAGACCGCAGGGCAGACCGCGCCGGATCTCCAGCAGATACTTCGCGTAGAGCGCCGCGTTGTCCGACGTACCGCGGGCGGTGAGCAGGACGAAGCGCGGGCTCCTCGCCGCGACCGCCGCCGCCACCTCACGGATCCGGGGCGCGCCGTCGCGCAGGACGCGCCGGAGCACCGCGGGCTGTTCCGCGATCTCGCCGGACATGATCCGGCCCGGCGGCTCGCCCTCTGCGCGCTCCCCGGGCTCCCCGGGCCCCTCGGGCCCCTCGGGCGAGAACACGGCTGACATGGCGGTTTCTCCCCTTCCCCAAGGATTTCGCGCGGGCCCGGCACGGGCTTCCGCCAGCCCAGTCGACCACGGAGGCCCAGGACCCCGCCAGCCGATACGCACCACCCGGAGCTGTTCCGGAGGCCCTCCGTCCGGCATGGCGGCTCTGCTAGATTGGTCTATACCACATCGGACACACCATCAGATCGGCAGGCCCAGCGTGGAAGTTGTCATCGTCCAGGACGCGACGGCAGGCGGCGAACTCATCGCGGAGAGCATCGCCGCCCTGCTGCGCCGCAAGCGCGACGCCCTGCTGGGCGTTGCCACCGGTTCGAGCCCCCTGCCCATCTACCAGGCCCTGGCGGCCAAGGTCCGCTCCGGCGACGTGGACGCCTCGGCCGCGCGGATCGCCCAGCTCGACGAGTACGTGGGACTGCCCGCCGGCCATGCCGAGTCGTACCGCTCGGTCGTGCTGCGCGAGGTGGTCGAGCCGCTGGGCCTGCCGGAGAGCGCCTTCATGGGCCCGGACGGCGGCGCCGAGGACGTCCAGGCGGCGTGCGAGGCGTACGACCGCGCGCTCGCCGAGGCCGGCGGCGTGGATCTCCAGCTCCTCGGCATCGGCACGGACGGGCACATAGGCTTCAACGAGCCCTGCTCCTCGCTGGTCTCGCGCACCCGGATCAAGACGCTCACCCGCCAGACGCGGGCGGACAACGCGCGCTTCTTCGACAGCCCCGAGGAGGTGCCGCACCACGTCATCACCCAGGGCATCGGCACGATCCTGGAGGCCCGCCACCTGGTGCTGCTCGCCACCGGCGAGGGCAAGGCCGAGGCGGTGGCCCAGGCCGTCGAGGGCCCGCTCGCCGCGGTGGTGCCGGCCTCGGCGCTCCAGCTCCACGCGCACGCCACGGTCGTCGTGGACGAGGCCGCCGCGTCGAAGCTGAAGCTGGCCGACTACTTCCGTGACACCTTCGCGGCGAAGCCGGAGTGGCAGGGCATCTGATCCGCCTGCGCCGACCGGTGGACACGACGGTGCCGGGCCGCCCCGTGAGGGGTGGCCCGGCACCGTCACCTCCGTCGCGGCCGGGTCGTGGTCACCGGCGGCGACAGTCCTCCCGGCCCTGTCCCGGCCGGCGTCAGTCCTCCCGGCCCGCGATGACCTCCGCGGCGGCCTGTCCGCACACCCGTGCGGCGCCGTAGGTCGCGATGTGCAGGGCTCCCCTGGGCTCCGCCTCGTTCAGCCCCATCTCCACCACGACCGTCCCCGGACGGGCGGCGAGCAGGGCGTCCAGGGCGTCCGCCATCCAGGCGTGCCGGTGGACATCGCGTACGACGGCGACGACCGTACGGTCACCCGCCGCCGCGAGCACGCGTGCGACCAGCGCGTCCGTACCCGTGCCCGCGACACCGGCGCCGCTGTAGGAAACCGTCTCCG
The DNA here is from genome assembly GCF_001700515.1 of Streptomyces lushanensis. Taxonomy (GTDB): domain Bacteria; phylum Actinomycetota; class Actinomycetes; order Streptomycetales; family Streptomycetaceae; genus Streptomyces; species Streptomyces lushanensis. Next base: position 15,569 of record NZ_MAUD01000187.1, on the reverse strand, counting down.
TACCGGGAAGCAGCCGCCCCAGCTCCGCCGCGACACCCCACGGCGTCTCGTCCCCTACGGCGATGTTCGCGACGGGGGTGAGGGCGGCGACGAACGGCGCGCTGTCGAGCGGCTTCGCCGTTCCCGTCACACGCAGCGCGCGCCGGGCCGCCACCAGTCCGATCGCGGTGCCGGGCGCGGTCCCCTCCTGTGAATCCGCGCCCGGCTCCGAAGCCCCCCCGACCCCTCTGCTCCGAAGCGTCCAGTCGGCGAGACCGCGCACTCGCGCGGCGGCGTCGGCCAGTCGCTCCTCGGGCAGATCACCGCCGCGTACGGCCGCGACCAGGGCGTCGCGCAGCCGCAGAACGGTGTCCTCGTCCGCCAGGCCGCCGCCGACACAGATGGCGTCGGCGCCCGCGGCGATCGCGAGGACGGAGCCGCGCTCGATTCCGTACGTCGCGGCGATGGCCTGCATCTCCATGCCGTCGGTGACGATCAGGCCCTCGAAGCCCAGTTCCTCGCGCAGCAGTCCGGTGAGGATCTGCGGGCTGAGGGTCGCCGGGCGGTTCGGGTCGAGCGCGGGAAGCAGGATATGCGCGCTCATGACGCATTTGGAACCCGAGGCGATCGCCGCGCGGAAAGGCAGCAGGTCACGGGCGTGCACTGTGTCCAGGTCCACATCGATACGCGGCATCGCGTGGTGCGAGTCGACGGCGGTGTCGCCATGGCCGGGGAAGTGCTTGGTGCAGGCGGCGACACCGACGCTCTGGAGGCCCTCGACATACGCGGCGGTGTGCCGGGCCACCAGCGCCGGATCGGCGCCGAAGGAGCGCACTCCGATCACCGGATTGTCACGGTTGGAGTTGACGTCGGCGGACGGCGCCCAGTTGAGATTGACCCCGCACTCGGCGAGCCTGCGGCCCAGCTCCTGGGCGACGGCCCGGGTCAGCGCGGTGTCGTCGACGGCGCCGAGCGCGTGGTTTCCCGGGAAGGAGGAGCCGTGCCTGACCTCCAGCCGGGTGACATCGCCGCCCTCCTCGTCGATCGCGACGAGGACGTCGTCCCGTACGGCCCGCAGCTGCGCGGTGAGCGCGGCGAGCTGGTCCGGCGAGGTGATGTTGCGGCCGAAGAGACCGACGGAGGTGAGGCCCTCCTCGATGCGCCGCAGCAGCCAGGGCGGCGCGGTGGTGCCGAGGAAACCGGGCTGGAGGACGGCGAGGGCGTCGCGGGTCAGGGTGTCCGTATCACTTACGAGCGTGGTCATCGGCGGATCAACCCTTCACTGCGCCGGACGTGAGGCCGGTCGCCATGTACTTCTGGACGAGAAGGAAGAAGGCCACGACCGGGATGGCGATCAGGGTCGAGGCGGCCATCAGGGCTCCGTAGTCGATGCCGCGCGAGGTGGTGAAGTTCATCAGCCACACGTTGAGCGTGTACTTGTCGTTGTCCTGGAGGACGACATAGGCGAGCAGGTACTCGTTCCACGCCGTGATCAGGGAGAAGATCGCCGCGGCGGCGAGGCCGGGGGCGAGCAGCGGGAACGTCACCCGCCAGAAGGCGCCCATCCGGCTGCATCCGTCCACCATCGCGGACTCCTCCAGCTCCGGCGGGATGTTGATCACGAAGCCGCGGATCATCCAGGTCGCGAAGGGCAGCGTGGAGACGAGATAGATGACGATGACGCCCCAGTACTCGTTCAGCCCGCCCAGGTCGTTGAGCTGGATGTAGATGGGGATCAGCATCGCCGTCGGCGGCAGGAGCTGGACGGCGAGCAGCACGATCATGAAGAACTTGCGGCCGCGGAACCGGAACCGGGCGATGGCGAAGGCCGCGATGGTGGCGAGGAGCATCCCGCCGAGGACCGCGACACCGCAGATGATCAGACTGGACTGGATGGCGGTGCCGAAGTTCGGCTGGTTCACCGCCCGCTGGAAGTTGTCGAAGGTGAGCGAGGAGGGCCAGAGGGTCTGGTCGTAGCTGCGGATCTCGTGATTGGGCCGCAGCGAGCTGATGATCAGCCAGTAGACCGGGAAGGCCATGACGACGAAGACGGCCAGACCGGCGATGTTGTAGCCGATCCGGTTCTTCTTGCGGTCCTGGCGCAGGACCTGGGCACGGTCCTCGGGGCCGGTCCCCGAGCCCGTCCGGTCGGTGGCCCTGGAGCCGGCCTGGGTGGTGGAGGCGCTCATTCGACCTCTCCGATCTTGAGCAGCTGGCGCAGGTAGTACACAGCGACGCCGGAGAGCAGCAGGACCGTGATCAGGGAGATGGCCGCGCCCTGGCTGAACGAGTTGGACTCGAATGCCTTCTCGAACGAGTAGATGCCGAGAACCGTGTACTCCGGTTCCGGCTTGTTGCCGCGGATCAGGAAGATCTGGCCGAAGACATTGAAGTCCCACAGTACGGACAGTGTGGCCACCATCTGGAAGACGGGCTTGATGACCGGCCAGGTGACATAGCGGAAGACTCCCGCCACACCGGCTCCGTCGAGGGCCGCCGCCTCCTCCAGTTCCCTGGGGACCTGGGTCAGCGCCGCGTAGAGCGTGACGGAGACGAACGGGACGGCGCCCCAGACGACGACCGCGCCGATGATCACAAAGCCCTGCACCGGGTCGAGGAACCAGTTGTGGCCCTGGGCGTCCACGCCCAGGTACTTGGAGAGCACCATGTTCAGCACGCCGTAGTCGGAGTCGGCGAACCAGCGGAAGATGGAGGTCGCCACCAGCAGCGGCATCGACCAGGCGGCGATCAGCGCCGCGGTCAGGAGCAGCCGTACCCAGGTGTCCATGCGCTGCATCAGCATGGCGATGCCGAGGCCGATGGCCATGGTGGCCACCACACAGACGACCATGAAGATGACGGTCCGCCAGACGACGGACCAGAACTCGCCGTCGCCGAGGATATTGGTGAACTGCTCGAAGCCCACCCAGGGAGCGGCCTCCCCGGTCCACAGTTCGCGCCGGCCGACATCCTGGAAGGACATGATGACCGTCTTGACCAGCGGCCAGGCGAAGACGGCGGCGATCGCGACGAACGCGGGTGCTATCAGAAGGTACGGCAGCAGCGCGCCCGCGGTGCGGCGCGGTCTGCGCGGCACGCCCCGGGGCGGCTGAGCACCGCTGCCTTCGGTGACCCGCGCGACGGTTACCGGCGGATCGGCTGCTTTCATGTCGGCGGCACTCACTGTGCTTGCCTCCCGTTCGGACCTGGTACCGGAGGACGGGGGGCGGCGGAACCCTCGCGGGCCCGCCACCCCCCGTAGGCGATCAACTGGGTCCAGCCTCAACCGGTCCGGTGTTCCGGAGGGTTCGGACCCAGGGAGTCCGGGATCAGGACTCTTCGTTGATCAGCTGGTCGATCTCCGCGTCGGCCGCCTTCGTGGCCTCCGCTACCGACTTGCCCTTGATGATGTCGAGCAGCATGACCTCGAGCGTTTCCTTCTTCTCGATGGCCGTCCAGCCCGGGGCGATCGGCGTGAACCAGGCGTCGGGGACGGCGTTGGCGATCGGCGCGGTCTCCGGCTTCGCCTTCAGCGGCTCGAGCTGCTTGGTGTTGTTCGGCAGGATGTTCTTGGAGGCGAGGACCTCCTGCGACTTGGCGCTGGTGAACGCCGCGATCCACTCCTCGCCGAGGTCCTGGACCTTGGACTTGGATATGGTCGCGAGGTCGGAGCCGCCGATGAAGGACGGCAGGGCCTTGCCGTCGGGGCCGGGCATACCGGCCGTACCGATCTTGTCCTTCAGCTTCGGGTTGCCGTTCGCCGCCGAGTCCACGACGCTGCCGGCCTCCCAGCCGTTGCCGTAGAGAAGCGCGGTCTTCTCGTTGGCCATGACGTTGGCGTGGTCCGCCTCGTCCTTGGTCTTGTCGCCGTGGTTGTACTTGTTCACCAGGTCGACGAAGTGCTGGATGCCCTTCTGGGCCTCGGGGGTGGAGAGGCTCGCCTTCCACTCCTTCGCGGTCTCGTCGTACGTGGCCACCTTGCCGCCGTACGCCGCGACGTACGACATCGCCGCGTACCAGTAGCGGCCCGGCAGGTAGAGCGGCGAGAACGCCTTGTCCTTGCCGTACTTGGCGCCGACCTTGTCGAGGGCCTTGGTCAGGTCCGCCTCGGTGGTGGGCAGCACGTCCGAGCCGGTGGCGGCCTTGAACATGTCCTTGTTGTAGATCGCCACACGGGCGCCCGCGTAGTAAGGGACACAGAACTGCTTGCCCTCGAAGGCGCAGGTGTCCTTCAGACCCTTGATCCAGGTGTCCGAGTTCTCGTACTTCGCCGGGTCGATCTCACCGAGCGCGCCGTTGAGGATGTACGTCATCGTCTCGGTGTTGCCCAGCTCGACGACGTCCGGGTACTTGTCGCCCGCGAGCGCCGCGTCGAGCTTCTTGGCCTTGTCCGCCCACTGCTGGTACTGGACCTTGACCGTGACATTCGGGTACTTCGCCTTGAACTGGTCGTTGACGTCCTTGACCAGCTCGGGCCAGGTGCTCTGCGCGTCCGACATGAGCCAGACGGTCAGCGTCTCCTTACGGTCCTTGGGATCCTTCGACGCCGTGCTGTCGTCCGAGCCACACGCGGCAATACCGACCATCATGCCCGCGACGCCGACCGTCGCGATGAGCTTGCGCTTCACGCCACCCTCCTCAGGGATGCCTGCAACCCCTGCCCACCGCGAAGACCGCGAAGACTTACGACGAGTACTGCTGGGGCTGGGACCTGGTCTTTAATGGTTTAGACCAGTACGGGGAGCTTGGCCTAGACCTTTAGGGGTGTCAAGGGTGTATAAGAAGGGCAGTCGTGTCCGTTATCGGACCGACACCTGAGGGAGGGCGACGACCCGTGGCCGGACCGTGCCACCATGTGAGCCGCGACAGACGGAGGAGCCGGTGACGGCAGCAGCGCAGGAGTCGGGAAGGCAGGCCATGGCCGCGGACGGGGGCGGAAACGTCACGGAGACGGACAACGGAGTCCCCACCCGTACGGCACGTGTGCCTAAGTATTACCGCCTGAAGCGGCACTTGCTGGATATGACGGAAACTCTTCCGCCCGGCACGCCGGTGCCTCCGGAGCGCACACTCGCCGCCGAGTTCGACACCTCACGCACCACCGTGCGCCAGGCGCTCCAGGAACTGGTGGTCGAGGGCCGGCTCGAACGGATCCAGGGCAAGGGCACCTTCGTCGCCAAGCCCAAGGTCTCCCAGGCCCTCCAGCTCACCTCGTACACCGAGGACATGCGGGCGCAGGGCCTGGAGCCGACGTCCCAGCTGCTGGACATCGGCTATGTCACCGCCGATGACACCCTGGCCGGGCTGCTCGACATCACCACGGGCGGACGCGTCCTGCGTATCGAGCGGCTGCGGCTGGCCAGTGGTGAGCCGATGGCCATCGAGACCACGCACCTGTCGGCCAAGCGCTTTCCCGCCCTGCGCCGCTCCCTCGTCAAGTACACCTCTCTCTACACGGCGTTGGCCGAGGTGTACGACGTACATCTCGCCGAGGCCGAGGAGACGATCGAGACCTCGCTGGCCACACCGCGCGAGGCCGGGCTGCTCGGCACGGATGTCGGCCTGCCGATGCTGATGCTCTCGCGGCACTCGCTGGACGCCGCCGGTGAGCCGGTGGAGTGGGTGCGCTCGGTCTACCGCGGCGACCGCTACAAGTTCGTGGCACGGCTGAAGCGCCCCGCCCGCTGAGAAGCGGCGCACGACCGGACATACGGTCAGGAACCGGGCCCCCGGGCCCGGTTCCTCCATGTCTCCCTCGCCCGCGGCCACCGGTCCTTCGCGTCCGAACCTACCCCCGGCTGATGCCCTTGCCGTAGATTTCCTGCGCACTCGTCAATGGCGATCAGTGAGGGGACAGATCCGCTGTGTCAGATGTCCAGGAAGAGAAGCCGCCCACACCCACGACACGACCGCCGACGGTCACTCCCTTACGGGTGGTGGTGGCGCTCTGTCTTCTCGCGCCCTTCGTGGCGCTGCTCTGGGTGAACTCCTACGCGAGGACCGATCCGGCCTTCATCGGCATCCCGTTCTTCTACTGGTACCAGATGGCCTGGGTGCTGATCTCGTCGGCGCTGACCATGACCGCCTATCAGCTCTGGCAGCGTGACCAGCGCGCCCGCGGCGCCGGCCGTGACCGCGGCGCCCGCGAGGGAGGTGTGTCGCGATGACCGACGGCGTGAACGGTGTCGCGCTCACCGTCTTCATCCTCTTCTTCCTGGCCGTCACGGTCATGGGCTTCCTCGCCACGCGCTGGCGCAAGGCCGAGAACGAGCACAGCCTGGACGAATGGGGCCTCGGCGGCCGGTCGTTCGGCACCTGGGTCACCTGGTTCCTGCTCGGCGGCGACCTCTACACGGCGTACACCTTCGTGGCCGTCCCGGCGGCGGTCTACGCGGCGGGCGCGGCCGGCTTCTTCGCCGTGCCGTACACCGTTCTGATCTATCCGCTGGTCTTCACCTTCCTGCCCCGGCTGTGGTCCGTGTCGCACAAGCACGGATACATCACCACCTCGGACTTCGTCCGGGGACGCTTCGGCTCCAAGGGCCTCTCGCTGGCGGTCGCCGTCACCGGCATCCTCGCGACCATGCCGTACATCGCGCTCCAACTCGTCGGTATCCAGGCGGTGCTGGACGTGATGGGCGTCGGCGGCGACGAAGGCACCCACTGGTTCGTCAAGGACCTCCCGCTGCTGATCGCCTTCGGTGTGCTCGCCGCGTACACCTACTCCTCCGGGCTGCGCGCGCCCGCGCTGATCGCCTTCGTCAAGGACACCCTGATCTATCTGGTGATCGCGGTGGCGATCATCTACATCCCGATCAAGCTGGGCGGCTTCGACGACGTCTTCGCCAAGGCGGGCGAGGCGTTCGCACAGCCCAGTCCCGCGACCGGCGCGCCGCGTGGCGCGCTCGTACCCGGCGACGCCGGGCAGTGGGGCTACGCGACGCTGGCACTCGGTTCCGCGCTCGCGCTCTTCATGTATCCGCACTCCATCACGGCGACGCTCTCCAGCAGGAGCCGCGATGTGATCCGCCGCAACACCACGATCCTGCCGCTGTATTCGCTGATGCTGGGGCTGCTGGCGCTGCTCGGTTTCATGGCGATCGCCGCCGGGATCAAGGTCGACAACGGACAGCTCGCGATCCCGCAGCTCTTCGAGACCATGTTCCCCGACTGGTTCGCGGGCGTGGCCTTCGCCGCCATCGGTATCGGCGCGCTGGTGCCGGCCGCGATCATGTCCATCGCGGCGGCCAATCTCTTCACCCGCAACATCTACAAGGACTTCATCAAGCCGGACGCGACACCGGCCCAGGAGACCAAGGTCTCGAAGATCGTCTCGCTGCTGGTGAAGGTGGGCGCGCTGGTCTTCGTCCTCTCCATGGACAAGACGGTGGCGATCAACTTCCAGCTCCTGGGCGGGATCTGGATCCTCCAGACGATGCCGGCACTGGTCGGGGGGCTCTTCACCCGCTGGTTCCACCGCTGGGCTCTGCTCGTGGGCTGGGGCGTGGGCATGGTGTACGGCACGGCCGCGGCGTACGGCGTCGCGAGCCCCACGCAGAAGCACTTCGGCGGTTCGTCGGCGGAGATCCCGGGGATCGGCGAGATCGGCTACATCGGTCTGACCGCGTTCGTCCTGAACGTGGTGGTGACGGTGGCGCTCACCTTCGTCATGCGGGCACTCAAGGCGCCCGAGGGCGTGGACGAGACCGGCCCGTCCGACTACACGGCGGACGCGGGCGACCCGGACGTACGGGTGGAACTGCCGACGGCGACATCCGGCGACCCGGATCCGGTGCGCTGAGGCCTTCCCCCACGGCGTGTGACGCGCGAACGGGCCGCCGCGGCCTCCTCATGGGAGGCCGCGGCGGCCCGTTCCGCCGTCGCCGGCGCATCCGACAACGATGGCCGAATCAGCACACGACACTACATCTGGGGGGTGGCATGGCGACCGGCTACCAGATGTATGCTCGACCTCGCTGTCGACGCAGGGGAATCCGGTGTGAATCCGGAACTGTCCCGCAACGGTGTGCTGTGGCGTGCTTTGTCATGCCCAGGAGTCCGAACACCTGCCGACGGTGCGTCCGGTTCGACCGATCCGGGCGCCGAGACGTCCGGGCCTCGCGGATGGGCCGGTGGACGCCGTACTCCGCGCTGCCCCGGGAAGGGCCGTACGGCTGTACGCGCCCCCCGTTTCCCCCGCGACCGGCCCGGAGCCGAGCGAGGGAGAGCACCACGTGACCATCGCGCCAGCCGAACCGGCCTCAGCCGCCCCGTCAGCGGTCACCCCACAGACGGCGGACGGTCCCGGGACCGCGTTGCTGCGGACCTTGACGGAACTGACCGCCGATCTGCCCGACACCGACCCCGGCAGAGTCGCCGCCGCCGCGCTGCGCGGCCGCAACGCCTCGTCGAACGCGGCCGAACTGCGCGGGCTCGCCACCGAGGCCGCGGCCGGGCTGATCTCCGAGGACCCGGCGTACTCCCGGCTCGCCGCCCGGCTGCTCACCCGCGCCATCGCCGACGAGGCCGCGGGCCAGGGCGCGGTGTCGTTCTCGGCGTCGGTCGCGACCGGCCACCGCGAGGGCCTGATCGCCGATCGCACGGCCGCCTTCGTCACGCGCCACTCCGGCCGGCTCGACCGGCTGATCGATCCGGCCGCCGACGACCTCTTCGGCTACTTCGGACTGCGTACGCTCCACAGCCGCTATCTGCTCCGCCATCCGCTGACCCGTCAGGTGATCGAGACACCGCAGCACTTCCTGCTGCGCGTGGCGTCCGGCCTCGCCGAGGACGAGAGCCCGACGGCGCTGGAGGAGGTCGCCGCGCTGTACCGGCTGATGAGCCGGCTGGAGTATCTGCCGTCCTCGCCGACGCTCTTCAACTCCGGTACCCGCCATCCCCAGATGTCCTCCTGCTATCTGCTGGACTCCCCGCGTGACGAGCTGGACTCCATCTACGACCGGTACCACCAGGTGGCGAGGCTCTCCAAGCACGCGGGAGGCATCGGCCTCTCGTACTCCCGCATCCGCTCGCGCGGTTCACTGATCCGCGGCACCAACGGGCACTCCAACGGCATCGTCCCGTTCCTGCGCACGCTCGACTCCTCGGTCGCGGCGGTCAACCAGGGCGGCCGGCGCAAGGGCGCGGCCTGTGTCTATCTGGAGACCTGGCACGCGGATCTGGAGGAGTTCCTCGAACTGCGCGACAACACCGGTGAGGAAGCCCGGCGTACGCACAATCTGAATCTCGCGCACTGGATCCCCGACGAGTTCATGCGCCGCGTCGAGGCGGACGGCGAGTGGTCGCTCTTCTCGCCCGTCGACGTACCGGAACTGGTCGATCTGTGGGGTGACGGGTTCGACGCGGCGTACCGGGCCGCGGAGGCGGCGGGCCTGGCCCGCAGGAGCCTTCCGGCACGGGAGCTGTACGGCAGGATGATGCGTACGCTCGCCCAGACCGGCAACGGCTGGATGACCTTCAAGGACGCCTCGAACCGTACGGCCAACCAGACCGCCGAGCCCGGCAGTGTCGTCCACTCCTCCAATCTCTGCACGGAGATCCTGGAGGTGACCGACGACGGCGAGACAGCGGTCTGCAACCTCGGCTCGGTCAATCTCGGCGCCTTCGTGCGGGAGCCCGGGGAGACCGACGGCGGGGACACCGGGATCGACGGCAGGATCGACTGGGAGCGGCTCGACGAGACCGTCCGTACGGCCGTGACCTTCCTCGACCGAGTGGTGGACATCAACTACTACCCGACCGAGCAGGCCGCGAACTCGAACGCGAAGTGGCGTCCGGTGGGCCTGGGCGTGATGGGCCTCCAGGACGTCTTCTTCACGTTGCGGCTGCCCTTCGACTCGCCCGAGGCCGCCGCGCTCTCCACCAGGATCGCCGAACGGATCATGCTCGCCGCGTACGAGGCGTCCTGCGGCCTCGCCGAGCGCCACGGTCCGCTTCCCGCCTGGTCCCGTACGCGCGCGGCCCGTGGCGTACTGCACCCGGACCACTACGGCGTCGAGCCGGCCTGGCCGGAGCGCTGGGCGGCACTGCGCGCCCGTGTCGCCGCGACCGGTATGCGCAACTCGCTGCTCCTGGCGATCGCGCCGACGGCGACCATCGCCTCGATCGCCGGTGTGTACGAGTGCATCGAGCCGCAGGTCTCCAATCTCTTCAAGCGCGAGACACTCTCGGGCGAGTTCCTCCAGGTCAACTCGTATCTGGTGGCGGATCTCAAGCGGCTGGGCGTCTGGGACGCGCGCACGCGCGAGGCGCTGCGCGAGTCCAACGGCTCGGTGGCGGAATTCCGCTGGATCCCGGCGGAGATCCGCGATCTGTACCGCACGGCGTGGGAGATCCCGCAGCGCGGACTGATCGACATGGCGGCGGCGCGTACGCCGTTCCTGGACCAGAGCCAGTCGCTGAACCTGTTCCTGGAGACGCCGACCATCGGGAAGCTGAGCTCGATGTACGCGTACGCCTGGAAGAAGGGCCTCAAGACGACGTACTACCTGCGCTCGCGCCCGGCGACGAGGATCGCGAGAGCGGCGGGCCGGTCCGTCGTCCCCGTGCAGGCGCCGCCGACGGAGGCCGTCGCCTGCTCCCTGGAGAACCCCGAGTCCTGCGAGGCGTGCCAGTGACGACCACCGAGACCAAGAACCTCCTGGACCCGGGCTTCGAGCTGACGCTGAGGCCCATGCGCTACCCGGACTTCTACGAGCGCTACCGCGACGCGATCAAGAACACCTGGACGGTGGAGGAGGTCGATCTGCACTCCGATGTCGCCGACCTCGCCAGACTCTCGCCCGCCGAGCAGCACATGATCGGCCGGCTGGTCGCGTTCTTCGCGACGGGCGACTCGATCGTGGCGAACAATCTGGTGCTGACGCTCTACCGGCACATCAACTCGCCCGAGGCCCGGCTCTATCTCTCGCGCCAGCTCTTCGAGGAGGCCGTGCACGTCCAGTTCTATCTGACGCTGCTCGACACCTATCTCCCCGATCCGGCCGACCGCGCGGCGGCCTTCGCGGCGGTGGAGAACATCCCGTCGATCCGCGAGAAGGCGCGGTTCTGCTTCCGGTGGATGGACTCGGTCGAGACGATCGACCGGCTGGAGTCCCGTTCCGACCGCCGTCGTTTCCTGCTCAACCTGATCTGCTTCGCGGCCTGTATCGAGGGACTGTTCTTCTACGGCGCGTTCGCCTACGTCTACTGGTTCCGCTCCCGGGGCCTGCTGCACGGTCTGGCCACCGGCACCAACTGGGTGTTCCGCGACGAGACGATGCACATGAACTTCGCCTTCGAGGTGGTGGACACGGTCCGCAAGGAGGAGCCGGAGCTGTTCGACGACGACCTCCGGCGGCAGGTCACGGACATGCTGAAGGAGGCCGTCGAGGCGGAGCTGCAATTCGGCCGCGACCTGTGCGGCGAGGGACTGCCGGGCATGAACACCGAGTCGATGCGCGCCTATCTGGAGTGCGTCGCCGACCAGCGCCTCCAGCGCCTGGGCTTCGCGCCGGTGTACGGCACGGAGAACCCGTTCTCCTTCATGGAACTCCAGGGCGTCCAGGAGCTGACGAACTTCTTCGAGCGCCGCCCGTCGGCGTACCAGGTCGCGGTGGAGGGCACGGTCGGCTTCGACGACGACTTCTGACCGATCCGCCGGACAGGGCCTGATCCGCCGGACAGGGCCTAACCGCGCGTGTTCCCCGAGCGGGTGTGGAGGGTGCGGGCGACCCTGGGGCCCAGCCAGCGCTTCAGCTTCCGCAGGGGTTCCAGCTGCTCCGCCGCTCTGTCGATGCGGTAGTAGAGCTGGGGCGGGATGTGCGGGAGCAGAGGCGAGTGGCGCTGGCCCAGGAGGGCGAACATGTGGGCCGGGGCCAGGTTGATGTAGCGGGGGAGGTTCTCGTACCACTGGGCGCTGTAGCGGGCGGCGCTCTGGACCGGAAGGAGGGCGGATTTGCGTTCGCGCTCGTAGCGGGCGAGGGCGGGGCGGAGGTCCTGATCGCCGCGCAGGGCGTCGGCGAGGGCGATGGCGTCCTCCAGCGCGAGGGTGGTGCCCGCGCCGATGGAGTAGTGCGTGGTGTGCGCGGCGTCGCCGAGCAGGACGAGGTTGCCCCGGTACCAGGTCCGGTTGGTGAGCGTACGGAAGGTGAGCCACTGCGCGCTGCCGTCGGTGTGCGACCGGCCGATCAGCCGGTGGCCGTCCAGCGGTCCGGCGAAGAGCCGCTCCAGCAGGGCCAGGCCCTCGGCCTCGCTCGCCCGGTGCAGGCCGAGCCCCTGCCAGGTGGCCGGTGAGCACTCGACGATGCAGGTGCTGTGCTCCGCGCTGAACCCGTAGCCGTAGCACCAGATCCAGCCGTGCCCGGTCTCCACGAAGGCGAAGGTGAAGGAGTCGAAGACCTTGGTGGTGCCGAGCCAGATGTACATGTTCCGGCCGGCCGAGGACTCGGTGCCGAAGTGGTCGGCGTGGCGTTCGCGCAGCCCGCTGCCCACGCCGTCGCAGGCGACGACCAGATCGGCCTCGGGCGGCTCGGCCGCGCCGTCGACCGTGTGCTCGAACTCCAGCCGTACGCCGAGCGATCCGGCCCGGTCGGCGAGGAGGTCGAGCAGTCCGCGGCGGCCGATGCCGAAGCCCTCGTCGCCGTGGTGGACGGTCGTACGGTCCCGGACGTGCGCGGTCCCGTCGCTCCAGCGGACCGAGTTCTCGCTGATGGCGCGCGCGGACTCGGGATCGTGACGGCGGAGCTTCTCGATGAGGCCGCCCCAGTAGGTCACGCCCCAGCCGTATGTCGACCCGGCCGGGTTCCGCTCGTAGACGGTGATGTCATGGGACGGGTCCTGCCGCTTCATCAGGATCGAGAAGTACAGGCCGGCGGGCCCGCCACCGACGCAGGCGACCTTCACACGCACTCCCTCAGTGACGCAAAGTGATGGATTCGCGACGAAGGGTAGCAGCAGGGATGTGCGGTCGGGTACGCTCCCCGCCCGCCGCGGCGACGCCGAACACATACCCGTGTACGCGCCGGGGCCCCACGCACACCGCGTGGGGCCCCGTACCGTCCGGACCGGCCGACCCGGATGTCTCAGATGCCGCAGCTCGGCGCCGACCAGAAGCGGCTCGGCCGGTGGTCGACATGGGCGTGGTCGTTGTGGTCCGGGTAGCCCGGGCCGAGGATCCCGTTGAAGCCGTGGTTGCGCGCCGTCTGGGCCAGGGTGCACAGGGAGTGCGGTCCCGAGCCGAGGTCGGCGGCGTCACCGTAGAGATGGCGGCTGCTCGACGCCCCGCCGACCGAGCTGTTGCATGCCTGGGAGCGGAAGCCGCTGGTGACCCGGACGGGCTGGTCGCCGAGCGCGTGCCGGAGCGCCTCCAGCTTCCACATGGTGCGCAGGGCGTTCGACTTGGCGGTGGCCGCGTCGACCGCGCCGCCCGCCCAGGTGGTGTTGCAGGTGTTCAGTTCGGCGTAGCTGAAGTGGATCGGGGTGCAGTCGTCGTCCTGGAGAGAGTAGATCTTGTTGAAGGTGGCGGGGCCCGCGACTCCGTCGGCCGCCAGCCCGTACGCCGACTGGAAGCGCTTGACGGCCGCCGCGGTAGCCGGTCCGAAGTCACCGTCGACGGCGAGCACACCGCCGCTGCCCGGGTAGCCGGCGACCCGGATCTGGAGCTGGGTGACATCGGCGCCGGACGTTCCCTGGGAGAGGGTGCGGGACCAGGTGTAACAGCCGTCGGCGTGCGCCGTACCGGCCGTGACGAGCGAACCGGCCCAGGCGAAGGACATGGCCATGACAAAGCTGAGCAGAAGTCTCGCCGTACGTCGGAGCATTGGGTCTCCTCGTGAGAGCGGTGGTGGGGCTGTGATGTACGGAGAGACTGGCGCACGGGTCGACGCGCGTCAACCGGGCTCCCCCCGGGCGCGGCCGGAACGGCCGGGACCCGGTTCACGGGTGTCGGACCCGAACCGGGCACCGCCGTCACGGTGTTCCGCGCGAGGCCCGACAACCGCCGGAACCCGCCGGGGACGGCGGACGCACCGGACCCGCCGACACCCGCCGGCGGGGAAGAGGGCGCGGGGCAGGGCGCGTCAGTCGTTGGGCACGATCTCGTAGCGCGGTGTGTTCTCCTCCATCTGCCGCAGCGCGTCCTTGCGGTCGCGCTTCGAGAGCCGGTCGATGTACAGACGGCCGTAGAGATGGTCGGTCTCGTGCTGGAGGCAGCGCGCGAAGTAGCCCGTGCCGCGCACCGTGATCGGCCTGCCCTGGGCGTCCTGGCCGCGCACCACCGCGTAGTCGGGGCGTGCGAGCGACGCGTACGCCGTCGGCACGGAGAGGCAGCCCTCGTTGGAGTCGTCCAGATGCCGCTGCTCCGGCGGCAGTTCCTCCAGCACCGGGTTGCACACGGCGCCGACGTGCCGTACGCCGTCGTCGTCCGGGCAGTCGTAGACGAAGACCTTGAGGTCCACCCCGATCTGGTTCGCGGCGAGGCCCACGCCCTCGGCCGTGCGCTGGCTCGCGAACATGTCGTCGATCAGCGCGGCGAGCGAGTCGTCGAACTCCGTGACGTCCCGGCACTCCCGGTGCAGCACGGGATTGCCCACGACGGTGATCGGACGGGACGTACCCCGCTCACGGTGCGCCAGCTCGCGCGCCTCGGCGTCCTCCGTGTCCGCGACGAACCCGTCCTCCCGCTCCGCCGCGGAGGCCCCACTGTCGATCCGCTGGTCCGTCTCCTGCTGCGCCATGTCCGCAGTACGCCTTCCTCGGTACCCGATGCTGCCCGCACGATCCGCGCGCTGTGCGCGATGTGCCCGTACAGCCTAAGGGCACCTTTCCCCCGGCATCAGCGCTCTGTGGACATCCGCCGTCCATGGACGTCCGAGCCTGTGGACATCCGTCCACCCGCCCGGGGAACGCCGTATGATGCCCGGCCCTCCCGGCCCGGCTCCCGGGCTCCGGGCCTCCCGCGCTCCCCGCCTCCCGCGCTCCCGGCCCGGCTCCCGGCGGGCCGGACCGCCGTGCCTCAGCAGACCTCTTCGAGGTCGCGCCACTCGCGTGTGTCCGGGCTGTCGGCGACCCAGCCGTCGAGCAGCCCGCGCACCAGTCCCGGCGGCGCCGCGATCCCGCACTCGCGCTCCGGCGCCCACAGCTCCCCCGCCGTACGGTGGCCCAGCGGTCCCGGGTGGCCCGGCTCGCTGTGATCGTGCGGATCGAGATGCTCGCCGTCGCCCTCGGCG
The DNA here is from genome assembly GCF_001700515.1 of Streptomyces lushanensis. Taxonomy (GTDB): domain Bacteria; phylum Actinomycetota; class Actinomycetes; order Streptomycetales; family Streptomycetaceae; genus Streptomyces; species Streptomyces lushanensis. The sequence continues at coordinate 363 of NZ_MAUD01000187.1, read as the reverse complement.
CTCGGCATCCGGCTCTCCGAACAGGCCCGGCACAGCAGCCGTACCGAGGACGACCAGTCCTCCGCGGCGAATCCGGCGTCGGCGGCCAGCCGCTCCAGCGCGTCCCTGTCGTCCTCGGTCGCCGCCTCCAGCAGCACCACCCAGGTCGGCACGGGCGAGGGCGCCCACAGCTCGATCTCGTCGAAGACGGGATAGGCGCGGGTGGCGCCGTCCGGTCCGGCGGCCGTCGTGCGCTCGCCGTTCGGTACGCCGTCGTGCAGCACGACCTCGCCCCAGCGGCGGCCCGACGAGGGCAGCGGGATCGACAGGACCTCGATCCTGGCCGGATCGAGCCTGCGGCCCCAGACGACCTCGGCCTCGCCC
>NZ_MAUD01000186.1 GCF_001700515.1 Streptomyces lushanensis | reverse complement strand
TCGGCCTCGCCCTCGGGCGAGAGGCGCACGGCCGCGCTGCCGAGCTCCATGCCCTCCGGCTCGCCGTTGGCCTCGACGCTGTGCGGATTGCCGGGCACCTTCAGCCCGTACGCCTGCCAGGCCCGGCGGGCCAGCGGCCAGTCCTGGAGCGCGGTGGCGGCGATCCCGACGTTCCACCAGTCGGGCGCGCCGGTCTCCTTGTCCAGCAGGGCCACGGCGCGCAGCCCGGCGGCGCGCGCCTGCTCCCAGTCGTGCCGGAACTTGTGCAGCAACGCCAGGTTGAACCAGGACTCCGAGAGCCAGGGCTCCAGGTCCGCCGCGCGCGTGAGCAGCGCGCCCGCGTCCTCGTACCGGCCGTCACCGATCAGCGTGAACGCGCGGTCGGTGGCCTGCCGCCACGAGGCGGAGGGCCGATGCCGTACCTTCCCGAAGATCCTCACGATTCCCGCCTGCCGGTCGCTCGGGTCAGTGCCCCCGGACATCCTCTTCTTCGCATCCAACCATGCCCAGTCGGACGCCCGCTCATTACCCATGGGTTACCCGGCCCCACCTGCGGCCGGACCGCCCCGGGACAGCACACGCGCCAGGGATTCCACCACCTCGGGCTGGTAGTCGTACGCCGTCCCGAGCCGCAGCCGCTCCAGCGCGCTGAGCGGACCGCTCGCACTGGCACATTCCCCGGCCAGGTCGTCGTACGCATTGACGGCGCGGACAATCCGGGCGGGCAGTGGCTGTTCCCGGTACGGATCGGCCTGTCGCTCCACCACCACGGCGACGGCGGCGGGCACTCCGGTCTGACGGACCACCGCGCCGCCGAGCAGCGCGATGCGCCGCTGCTCGGCCACCGGCAGCAGGGCGGTGGCGCCCTCGGGCACGGGATCGACGAGGGAGAGCTGTCCGATGTCGTGCATGAGGGCCGCGTACTCCAGAACGGTCAGTTCGGGTCCCGAGAGCCCCAGCTCACGGCCGACGGCATGGCTCAGCTCGGCGACTCTGCGGGCATGTCCGTGGGGTGTGTATCCGGCGATCTCGGTGGCCCGCGCGAGGGAGGCGATCGTCTGCCGGTAGGTCGTGCGTACGGCGGCGTACCGCCGGAAGGAGAGCTGGGTCAGCAGCAGCGGCACGCAGAACACCGGCAGCGCCCAGAGGCCGGCGACGCCGACACCGAGCGCGATCACCGCTCCGGTGGCGCACACGGCGGAGCCGATGTGGAGCAGCGCGCGCAACTCGTCGCGGAGCAGGGGGCCGAAGGGATGGCGGGTCCGGGCGCGGATCATCAGGGCGGCCAGTACGGCGTCGCAGAGCGCGGTGAGACCGAGCAGCAGAAGGAGCAGCAGCGCGTAGGCGGGACCGGGCCCGAGCCGCTCCCGCAGCTCGCCGGCCGCGTAGAGCGGCTGGAAGCAGACCGCGGCGAAGCCCACGGTCAGGACCCGCCGGGCCAGATGGCCGAGTCCGGGGCCGCGTCCTCTGGCGACATGCGGTACGGCGCCGGTCAGGCCCGCCGCGACGACCACGCCGACGGTCTGGAGCACACCGTGGGTGACCGGCCGCCCGGCGTTCTCGCCCAGCAGGGCGTACGCGAGGGCCCCGGCGGCGCCCAGCGGGGCGGGCTCGCGCTCACCGGGCAGCGCGCCCCAGCGGGCCAGTTCCCCGACGGCGACGAGTACGCCGAAGGCGAGGGCGATCCTGGGTTCGGCGAGGCCGCACCACAACGCCCGGCCGAGCGCGGCGGCGGTGAGCAGACCGGCGGCGCCGGACACCCCGTCTCCCTCACCCTCGTCGCGCTCTACGGCGCCGCCGGTCTGCTCAC
>NZ_MAUD01000185.1 GCF_001700515.1 Streptomyces lushanensis | reverse complement strand
GTCGGTGAACGTGAAGCGGCCGACGTGCAGGCGGGTGTGGCCGTACATGACTCCGCCGAGGTCAATGGTGCGGTCCACGTCCATGGTCCAGGCGGCGTGCGGGAATTCGAGCGTGCCGGGCTTGGGAACGGTACGGGCGGCCCACCCGACGGAGATCAGCCAGCACGCCTCGGCGAAGCCCTCGGTGCCGGTCGACCCGTACATCAGCGCCGGCTCGTGCCGGGCGGCCACGTCCATCAGGCTCAGATCGGCCACGCCGGGCACGGGCACGTAACCGACGATCGCGGTCTCGCCGTACGTGCCGCTGGTCGTGTAGGCGACGACGCCGTACCTCCCGGGCCACCGCTGCAACAGCCGCACCACGGTCACCCTGCCCTCACCGCCCACGCTCCCGGCCACACCCGCGCTCCCGTCGTCCGTGCGGATGGTTACAAATCACCATGAACGGGACGTCGGGGAAGTCAACGGCGCGCCGGTGGGCCCCGCGCCACGAGGCCGGCGTCGGTGCCCGGCGCGTCGGCGGCAAGGAGCGGCGGGCAGGACCGGCGTACAGGGTCGGCGGCCGGGGCTGTCCCGGCTCCCACGGGATCCGGGGCGGCCTTCAGGCGCTGAACGCCTTCCGGAGGAGTGCGCCGGACTCGGCGAGCCGCCGGACGTCCGGGGCGTATGACAGGAAACCGGCAGGGCCCGGCGGTGGCGGGCCGGGGCGGTCAGATCACCGGGGGGCGGCCCAGGGCTGTCATGCGGCCCACGGTGCGCCAGCGGATCGGGCGGCGGGTGCCGCAGGCCGTGCGTACGCCCTCGAAGAAGCCGCCGAACCACGCGCGCAGGCCGCTCGCCGAGCGGGTGCGGGCCAGGGTGAGCAGGATCCAGGTGCCGAGGTAGAGCGGGACGAGCAGGGCCGGCAGACGACGGCGGGCCAGCCAGACACGGTTACGGGCGGTCATCCGGTAGAACTCCGCGTGACGCGAGGGCGAGGTGCGCGGATGCTGGAGCACCAGCTCCGGCTCGTAACGGATCGTCCAGCTCGCGTCCAGCGCGCGCCACGCGAGGTCGGTCTCCTCGTGTGTGAAGAAGAACTCGTCGGGCCAGCCGCCGATCTCGTCCAGCATCGGCATCGACAGCGCGTGACCGCCGCCCAGGAACGTGGTCACCTCCCCGCCGCGCATCGGATCGTCCACCCGCAGTCTGGGCACATGCCGGCGCGCGGTGAAGCCGGTCTCGTCCGCGATGCGGAAGCTGATGATGCCGAGCCGTGGGTCCGCCTCGTACATGTCGGCGACCCGGGAGATCACATCGGCCTCGATCAGCAGGCCGTCGTCGTCGAGATCCACCAGTACGTCGATGCCGCCCTCCTCGCGGAGCTTGCGCAGAGCGACATTGCGGCCACCCGAGACGCCGAGATTTCGCTCCAGTTCCACTCCGACGACCCCGGGGGGCAACTCGGGCAGCGGTGCGCCGTTGCCGACGACGACGATCCGGGCGGCGGCCTCGCGCTGCTCGGCCACGGAGTCCAGCAGGGCACGCAGCTCGACGGGCCGGGTCCCCATGGTCAGCACGGCCACACCCACACGCGGTCGGGACACGTCCAGATCACCCCAGCTCTCGGTAACGGCGGAACTCGATGCTAACCGCCGGCAGCCATGCTGCGGCTACTGCAAGGTATCCCCCTGGACGCCATTAGTTCATCTTTACTCTCCGTGGCTGTCCGTCACCGTCGCCCTTCGGGTCGGCCCGACGGGCATCGGCCCGGCCGGAAGGTGATCGCGCGGGGTTCGGCCACTCGGGTGAGGCGTGCGGGCGGTGGAACCCCCTCCGCCTCCGCGACCCGGCGGTGTCCGCCGGCGTCGAGGCGGGCGCATCGCCCCGGGTCCGTCCCTCCGGGCGCATCGACCCGGGCCCGTTCCTCCGGGTCCATCGACCCGGGCCTGTCCCTCCGGGTCCATCGACCCGGGCTTGTCCCTCCGGGCTCGTCGGCGCGGGTCCATCGACCCGGGCGCATTCACCCGGGCGCACTCACCCGGCCCCGGAAGGTCCGCCCGGCCCGTCTCGTAACTCCCGTACGAGGCAGGCCCGTAGGGCCCTCGTCACATCCGCCGAAGCGCCATGTCCTTGATCAGGCCGCTGTGGGAGACTGCCCGTATGGCGGTGGTGGTCGGGGGTGGGGAGTGAGCGAACCGCGCTCTGCGCCGACCATCGGTCAACTCGTCCTCAGCAAGCAGCTCCAGTCCCTCCGCGAGAAGGCGGGACTCAGCCGTGACCAGGCCGGCAAACTGCTGCATGTCACCGCCGCGACCATTCGGCGCATGGAGATGGCCGAGGTCGCGCTCAAGATCCCTTACGTCGAGATCCTGCTGCCCGCGTACGGTCTCTCCGACGACGAGCGCGCCGTCTTCCTCCGGCTCACCGAGGAGGCCGCGGAGCCCGGCTGGTGGCAGCGGTTCCACGATGTGCTGCCCGACTGGTTCGGCGGCTACGTCAGCCTTGAGGGCGCGGCCAAGACCATCCGCTGCTATGAGCCGCACTTCGTGCCCGGCCTGCTCCAGACCGAGAACTACGCGCGTTCCGTCCTGGCCTTCGGCGAGATCGGCAAGGCCGATCCGGAGCGGGTCGAGCGCCGGGTCGCACTGCGGATGGAGCGGCAGAAGCTGCTCACGCGCGCCGAGACGCCGCCGGTCTTCTGGGCTGTCATGGACGAGACGGTCCTCCGGAGGCCCGTCGGCTCCGCGGAGGTCATGCGGGACCAGATCGACAAGCTGCTCGCCTTGGCCGAACTGCCCAATGTGACGCTCCAGATAGCCGAGTTCGCGGCCGGGCACCACCCGGGTACGTACAGCCCGTTCGTCCTCTTCCGGTTCTCCATACCCGAGCTGCCGGACATCGTCTACGTCGAGTATCTGACCGGCGCGCTCTATCTCGACAACGCCCGTGAGCTCTCCGCGCACAAGGAGGCGATGGACCGGATGGTCGCCCACGCGGAGTCCGCCCGCCGGACCAAGGAGATACTCACCGACTTCCGCAAGGAACTGTGACGCGGCCCCAGTTCCCCGGTTCCCCGCTCGCGGCACGCGCGTCACACGCGCCGGACGCGGCACACACGACAGACGCGCCAGACGTGCTGTAACCCGGCACACGCGCGGTTCACCATCACAGAGTTGACGGAGTTACCGATGACGGCAGGCACCCCCAAGCCCCAGGTCGACACCAGCAGGCCCCACCCGGCGCGCGTGTACGACTATCTGCTGGGCGGCAAGGACAACTACACGGTCGACCAGGAGATCGGGAAGAAGCTGCCCGACGCCTCGAAGCAGGACGCGCGGCTGAACCGGGCCTTCATGCACCGCGCCGCCGCCTGGGTCGCCCACAGCGGTATCGACCAGTTCCTCGACGTCGGTACGGGCATCCCCACCGAGCCCAATCTCCACCAGATCGTGCAGGGGATAGCCCCGGCGTCCCGGATCGTCTACACCGACAACGACCCGATCGTCCTGCGCCATGCGGAAGCCCTGCTGATCAGCACGCCCCAGGGGGTCACCGACTACATCCAGGCGGATGTGCGCAGGCCGCAGGAGATCCTCGACCACGCCCGCGGTGTGCTGGACTTCGACCGGCCCGTCGCCCTGTCGCTGATCGCGCTGATGCACTTCATCCCGGACGCGGACGACCCGTACGGCATCACCCGCGTCCTGGTGGACGCGCTGCCGGCGGGCAGCCTGTTCCTGTTCTCGCACGGTACGGCCGACTTCCAGCCGGACAATGTGGTGGGCCATGTCAACGACACGTACGGGAAGGGCGGTATCTCCCTGCGGCTGCGCACCCGGGCCGAGGTCGAGCGCTTCTTCGACGGGCTCGACATGGTGGATCCCGGGCTGGTGACGGCGCCGCGCTGGTACAAGGACACGGCGGCGCCCGAGGACGAGCACAGCTCGTTCTACGTGGGAGTGGCGCGCGTCTGAGGCCGTGGGCTCGGACGCCCGTGGCTCTGGGGGCCCGTGGCTCTGGGGCCGCGGGCTTTGGGGCCGTCAGCCCTGGGGGCCCGTGGCTTTGAGGCCGTGGGCTCCGAGGCCCTCGGCTCCGGGGCCGTGGCGCCTATGGGGCGATGGCGCCGACCCAGACGCTGGTGATCGCGCTGATGTAGCGCGCGCCGCAGCGGTCCGAGGGCACGACGAGCTGACTGCCCGCCGACTCCAGGCTCCGTCCGTCCATGGCGGTGGCCAGCAGGACCGGTACGTTGCCGAAGTCGGCGTCCAACTCCGCCCAGGAGAGCACCGTATGGTGTCCGTCGCCGCCGGTGACGGCGAGCAGGAAGCGCGAACGGTCCTTGCGCCGCCTGGCGTCGAAGGCCGGCTTCGCCGAGCCGACCACCTCGCGGAGCAGCGGGCCCTCGAAGGTGTGGTGGCGTGCTCCGTCGGTCGCGCAGTGGAAGACCACGTCGGCGCGGTGCTGCTGCCACCGCTCGCGCAGGTCCGCGACGGTCAGTGAGACGGGACGCTCGACGTCTCCCTGGAGCAGCAGGGAGACGGTACGGGGTGGTGGGGCGCTGGTGCCGGTGCCGGGTCGGCTCATCGGATTCCCCCTCGGGAGGCGGCTGCCACCGTTGGTGATGCCCGGCCGCCGGGAGAGGGAATCCCGGATACGAGCCAATCGTGCCGCTTGGCCTCGCTGATGTGAGCCGGGAGGACCGGTTGGCTTGGCAGAAGCGATCACACGCGTCACGCACCGCCTGCCGCCTGCCGCCTGCCGTCCGCCGCCTGTCACGTACGGCGTTGGTGCGGTCTGTCGACATGGACATGAGTCGACTTCACCCGGGCCGTGACCGTCGCTCCGACCTGGATGTCCAGTTCCTCGACGGCCTCGCGGGTCACCAGCGAGACCAGCCGGTGCGGACCGGACTGGATCTCCACCTGGGCGACCACATCGTCGAGCACCACCGCCGTCACGATCCCGGCGAACGCGTTGCGGACCGAGGTGAGCGGCTCGCCGGGCACCGGATGCAGTCCCACCGCCCGCTCCTTGGCGAACGCGGCCAGGCTCACGCCGTCGATCACCCGGTTCCCGGAAGCGTCCCGCCGCATGGCCAGCTGACCGTTGTCGGCCCAGCGGCGGACGGTCTCCGAACTCACACCGAGCAGTCCCGCTGCCCGGCCAATGCTGTACGACGGCATTCCGGCACTCTAGGTCCTGTCCGACCGGACACGCCCCCGGGCAGTGCCGGGCCGCAGAAGGGCCCGGCCGGTTCCCCCCCGCCGGCCGGGCCCCTCCGTGCGCCGCGCCTCGGTTCAGTCCGTGACCTCGACGCGCCCGTTGCCCGTGCCGGTCCCGTCGGCCTTGGCCGGGACCTGCGCGGGGGCCTGTGCCGGGACCGCGGCCGTGCCGCCCGTACCGTTGCCGAGCGTCCTGCCCGCCGCCAGGCCCTTCAGCAGTTCCGCGAGGTCGACCCCCGTGGTGGCGCTGAGGAGTTCGACGCCCTGGGCCACGTTGTCGGCGACCGTACGCGCGAGCTGACCCGCGCCGTCCGTCGAGATCACCGTCATCTTGTCCACCGCGCTGAGCGGCTCGGACGCCTTCCCGACCACCGAGGGCAGCACCTCGACCAGCATCTGGAGGACGGCCGCGTCGCCGTACCGCGCGAAGGCGTCGGCCTTCTTGTGCATGGCCTCCGCCTCCGCCGCGCCCTTGGCGCCGATCGCGGCGGCCTCCGCCTCGCCCTCGATCCTTACGGCGGCGGCGAGCGCGGCGCGGTGCGCCTTCTCGCCCTCACCGGTGAGACGGGAGCGCTCGGCGTCGGCCTCGGCCTGCTTGACCAGGGCGATACGACGGGCCTCGGCCTCCTGCTCGGCCTGGTAGCGGGCCGCGTCGGCGGGCTTGCGGACCTTGGTGTCGAGCTCGCGGTCGGTCAGCGCGGCCTGCCGCTGGGCCACCTTCTCCTGCTCGGCGAGCACGTCCTGCTCGCGCGCCGCCTGGGCCAGCGGGCCCGCCGCCGCCGCGCGCGCCGCGGCCTCGTCCGTCTCGGCCTTGATCTCGGCCTGCTTCAGCGAGAACGTCCGCTGCGCGATCGCGATCTCCTCCTCGGCCTTCAGCCGCGCCTGCTCGGCGGCCCGGCGCGCCACCGCCTCCGCGATGTCGGCCTCCTGCTTGGCGCGGGCGGCCTCGGGACGGCCGAGGTCCTCCAGGTACGAGCCCTCGGTGGTGATGTCCTGGATCTGGAACGCGTCGAGCACCAGGCCCTGCCCGGACAGGCTGGCCTCGGCCTCCTCCGCGACCTGTCCGGCGAAGGCCGCGCGGTCGCGGATGATGTCCTCCACCGACATCCGGCCGACGATGGAACGCAGTGCGCCGGAGAGCACCTCCTGCGTGAAGCCGACGATGCCGCCCTGCTGCTGGAGGAACCGCTGCGCCGCGGCTCTGATGGAGTCCTCGGTGCCGCCGACCTTGACGATGGCGACACCGTCGAGGTTGGCCTTCACCCCGCGCAGCGTCACGGCGCCGCGCACGGCGACCGGGATGTGCCGGCTGGACAGGTCGAGTGTGAACTTCTGCTGGACGAACGGCACGACGAACACCCCGCCGCCGACCACGACCTTCTGGCCGCTGGTGTCCATGGACACCCGGCCGGTGGCCGGATCGGTGGACGACTTGCCGCGGCGGCCGGTGACGATGAACGCCTGGCTGGGCCCGGCGACCTTGTACCGCGTGATGACGGCCAGTGCCAGCAGGGCGACGAGTACGACGACCCCCAGCACGGCGATGACGACTGGACTCATTGTGGCCTCTCCCTTGCCCCCCGAGGGACAGCGGTTCGGATCGGTGCGCGCGGAACGTTCCACGCGCGGTGCTGGTGCGCGGGGGTGTTCGTCGGCACGGCTGTCCCGACCGCCGCGCGGACGGCCGACCGGTACGGGTCAGCGCTGGGCCGGTCGATGCTCGACCGGTCGGCCCGTGACCGGTCGGTGTACGGACCGGTCAGCCCGTGACCGGTCGATGCCGGACCGGTCAGCGCTGGACCGGGCGTACGGAGACGGAGCTCGACGAGAGCGTCGCCTCCACCCAGATCTCGGCCCCGTACGCCACCGGTTGCTCGCTCTTGGCGGAGTACTTCACCGTCTGGCCGCCGAGCCGCAGCAGCACCTCGCCGTACCCGGCGGCCGGGATCGCGGTGACGACCGTGCCCGCGGTGCCCACGAGATCGTCACCGCGCGGAGTCGCCGCGGTCTGGTCACGCATCAGCGCCCTGCTGAACCTCCAGGTCAGCCATCCGGCCACGACACCGGCCGCCGCCCCCGCGACGGCGGCCGGTCCCGTACCGAGATCCGTGGTGCCCTGGACGATCGCGCCACCGAAACCGAGCATCGAGACGAACCCGGCGATCACCGGCAGCGACAGCAGCCCGTCGAAGAGGCCGTTGAGCATGCCGACCCCGCCGAAGAGCCCTTCCAGAATCCCGTCGAAGATCAACGAGAGGACGAGCAGCGCGATCCCCGCGATGCCGAGACCCAGAAACAAGGTCACCGGACCCACCTCCCCCACTGCCCCGGACCCCCCGTGGTCTCCCTCGGGCAGGGCGCCATGTTCCCATCCATGGACGGCCGTGCGCATTGCCGGTTTCCGGCAGTCTTGACGCGTTCTTCATGCCGACCGCCGACGAGCGCCCACGAGCTCCGACGGCTGCGGACGACCGCCCACGGTTGCC
>NZ_MAUD01000184.1 GCF_001700515.1 Streptomyces lushanensis | reverse complement strand
GGGGCCGGACGGCCGCCGCCGGGGTCGGACCAGCGCCTCCGTCGTCGCCTGCGTCAGACCGGTGTCGGAGTGTCAGAGCGCCGTCGCCCGCGTCAGACCGCCGCCGCGGCCCGGCGTCTGACCGCCGCGCTCCTGGCCTCCGTCAGCGCGAGCCCGGTCACCGCCGCGAGCAGCAGCAGTGTGCCCACGACGGTGGCGAGAGTCAGCCGCTCACCGAGCAGGGCGACCGCGATCACCGCGGCGCTCACCGGCTCCAGCAGCATGATCACCGAGACGGTCGCGGCACGGACCACCGCGGCGCCCGCGAAGTAGAGCGCGTAGGCGAGCGCCGTGGGCACGGCCGCGACATACGCCAGCAGCCAGATCACCCGCGCCGGTTCCGCGGTGTGCGGCACCAGCCCCTCGCCCACGGCGAGCGGCAGCAGCAGGACCGCGCCGATGGCGAAGGCCCGGGCGGTGGTGGCCATGGCGTCGGCTCCGCCGCCGTCCCGTCCCAGCCTCCGGGTGAGCAGGGTGATCACCGCGTATCCGGCCGCCGACAGGATCGCCAGCGCCACTCCGACAGGACGTACGGTGCCGCTCCCGCCGCCCAGTACGAGCACTCCGAGACCGGTCAGCGCGCCGGTCACCGCGACCAGACCGCCGCCGCCCAGCCGCTCCCCCATCGTGAGGCGCGCGCCGAGCGCGATGAGGACGGGTCCCGCGCCGAGCGTGACCACCGTGCCGACCGCGAGCCCTGTCGCCTCGACGGCGGCGAAGTAGGCGCTCTGGAAGACCGTCAGACCGATGCCGGTGGCGACCGTACGGAGCAGCCGGCCGCGCCGCGGCCCGGCGGCGGGCACGGGCGTACGGCGCCGCCGCAGCGCGAGCGCGCCGAGCAGCAGGAGGAGCCCGCCGGCGGAACGCCAGAAGGAGAGCGCGAGAGGACCGAGATCGCTGATCCGGTAGACCAGCGAGCCGGCGGCTCCCGCGGTCCCCCAGGCGATCCCGGCGATGACCAGAAAGAGCAGGCCCCGCCCGACGGGCATGCCGGACCCGACGGGCATACCGGAAGCGGGCGCGGAGGAAGAAGCGGAAGAAGGCATCGACACGTGACGTCTCCGTACGAAGAACGGGTGGGTGGTCGCTCAGCTCCGTCACGCGGGCAGCGACGAACCGCACGGGTACCGGTCGCTGTCCCGAGGACAGCCGGACCCGAGTCCGGTCTTCGTCAGCGGATGGCCGCCCGCGCTAACTGGCGGGAGGCGGCAGCACGGTCGAATGCATGATCGGCAGCCTACGACGGGGTGCTCTCGGCGGACAACCGCGTCCCGCCCGTGGACGGTTCCGTCGCCCGCCCGCCGCCAGGCCCACTCGCCACCGGTCCCGACGGAGGAGCCGAGGCCGTCGGTGTCGTCGACTGCGCGATGAACGCGCCGACGAGCACGACGGCGCCACCGACGATCTGCGGCGCGGAGAGGTGCTCCCGCAGCAGCACCCAGGCCAGTACGGTCGCGACGACCGCCTCCAGACAGGCGACCACGCCCGCCACCTGCGGGGAGAGCTTGCGCACCGAGACGACACCGGTCACATAGGCGAGCACGGTCGCGATCAGGACGATCCAGCCCAGCAGCAGTCCGGCGGAGACCTGGGAGCCGCCCATGTCGGCGCTCCCGCCGAGCAGGGACCAGTCCATGGCCCAGGGACGGGCGACGACGGTCAGTACGACGGCGCCGACGAGCAGCCCGTACGCGATCACGCCCAGCGGATCCGGCGCGTCCTCGGCACCGGTGCCCTGGTCGGCCAGGATGAAGTAGAACGCCTGGCAGCAGGCTGCGCCGAGCCCGAGCAGCACGCCGACCGGATCGAAACTCAGCCCGGCCCAGACCTCGACCACACAGGCGAGCCCGCCCACCGCGAGCACCACGCCCACGGCGGCGGCGCGGGTGACGTGCCGCCGCTGGACGAACCGTACCCAGAGCAGGACGAGCACCGGGCCGAAGTACTCGATCAGCAGCGCGACCCCGACGGGAATACGGGAGATCGACGCGAAGTAGAAGGCCTGCACGCCGGCCACCGCGAACAGACCGAACCCGGCGAGCAGCGCGGGCCTGCGCAGCAGCAGGGCGCGGTGGCGCCAGGCCAGCGGCAGCATGACCACCGCGGCGCCGGTCACCCGGAGCCAGACCACATGCAGCGGGTCGAGCCCCGCTTCGATGAGCGGCTTGGCCGCGACACCCGAACCGCCGAACGCGAACGCCGACGCCAGGGCGATACCCAGGCCGACGCTCCTCCCCTGAGACGCGTGCATGACGCCATCATGACAGGTGACGTCAGGAGTAACACCCTGGTGACGCCTGTCGAGACACAGCCGCCGGCTCAGGCACCACCTCGGCTCACTCGTCGGCGCTCAGCCCCCGGCCTTCAGTGCTCAGTTCTCGGTGTTCCACCCTGGACCCGCGCCCCGCCCATGTGCCCGGGTCAGCCGCTCGGCCCGCTCGGCCAGCGCCTCCGCGTCCACACCGGCCCGTTCGAGCACATCGACCGCCCGGCACTCCCGGTCCGAGACCAGCGCGGCGAGCAGATCGAGCCCCCGGGCGCGCGGTTCGCCGTGCCGCGCGGCACGTTCCAGTGCGCGCCGCATGGCGGTGACGGCCTGGGGCGACCAGCCGCTCATGGCGCGCTCCCGCACCACGGGCACCGCACCCGAGTCCTCCACCGTCCGCTGCCAGCGCAGCCCGTAGCCGATGCTGCGCTGAACGAGATAACCGAGGACCTTGACCACCTGGTCACCCGCCTGGTCACCGCCGCCGAACGCCGCCCGCACCTGCGGGTCCGCCTCCAGCAGGGAGTGCAGCAGATGGGCCGTGTCGATCTGCGCGTCACCGTCGCGCAGCGCCCTGCGGCGCGCGCCCGAGAGGGCGGAGACCAGTTCCGCCGTGAGCCGGGCCTCGGCCGCGGCACGTCTCCGCTCGGCACCGGCGCGCGTGGGAGCGTCGCCGGCTCGGGTCGGTGCGGTCTTTTCCGGCACCCGCGGGGGAGGGCTTTGCACCCTCTCACCCCATCAGTCCCGTCCGGGCCCGACATCCCCGGCGGGGAGCATTTCCGCGTCCCACCGAAGGTGGGTGCGTCCGGCCTGGCCCTCCTCCTTACGGAGGAGATCGCGGGCCCCGACCCCTCAGGGACTCGCGCCGCCTTGCTTTCCGCGCGCTTTCCGCGCATCGCCGTCCCCGCGTCCCTGCGTCCCCGCGCTGTCCCCGCGTTCCGGCACCCGCGCGCAACCGCCGTCGAGCGCCCTCGCGTCCGACACGTACGGACGGCGCCATCACCCTCGGTGGCCGGGAGGAGAGTCTCGTTGTACTGGATGGTCGCCCTGCTCGCCGTGGACGGGCGGCAGTACGTCTACCGCGTGTACGCACCGCCCGACGCGCTGCGGGGAGACGTCTTCTGGGCGGCGTTCCACTGCCATGACGAGGGACCGTATCCACGGGCGTCGGACTTGTTCGACTCGGCGGTGTTCTGGCGGCTCGGCTCGAACGACCGGGTCTGAGGGCCGGGAACGGGGACGGCGGGCACGGGGAGACACCGCGAACGGAGACGAACGCAGACGCGTTCGGGCCCCGCGGCAGAACCGCGGGGCCCGAACCGTACCGGCGGGGGAACCTGCGTCGGTGCTCAGTCCTCAGCCCTCAGTCCTCGTCGGCGAGGATCAGATACAGCTTCTTGCGGGACTCGTTGATGACCCCGAGGGCCTTCTGACGCTGCTCGGGCGTACCGGTCTTCCAGACCTGGCCGAACGCCTCCATCAGCCCGAATCCGGCCTGCCGGATCTCGTTCACCGTGTCCCAGTCGAAGGTGCGCCCGGCCTCCTCCCACGGGGCGTCGGGCCCCGATTCGGCTTCGGCCCGCCCGGTCTCGGTGAGCGTGAACAGCTTCTTGCCGCCGTCGCTCCGGCTGGTGATCAGCCCTTCGTCCTCCAGCAACTGGAGTGTCGGATACACCGAGCCGGGACTGGGCCGCCAGGCCCCGCCGCTGCGCTCGCCGATCTCCTGGATCATCTCGTACCCGTGCATCGGCCGGTCCTTCAGCAGCGCCAGGATCGAGGCGCGCACGTCGCCGCGGCGCGCCCGGCCCCGGCCACCGCCGCGACCCCGTCCGCCACCACCGAAGGGCCCGCCGAACGGCGGCCCGAACGGCCCGAAGGCCCCACGCCGCCCCTCGGAGTCCCCGTGTCCCTGCTGCCCGGGCCCGCAGTGACCGGATCCCGGCCCGTGATGACCGTGCTCGTGTCCATGTGAACGCATCGCTGCGCTCCTCTCATCGTTGATCTGTCGCGATGCGTCAACGATATATCGGAACACATCGATCGGCAAGCATCCACAGCGGTGGGGTCACAGGGGTCCTGCGGGGTGCCCCTGCCCGCGCCGGTGTGCAGCCCTTAGGCTCGGACGATGCGGATTCGAATCGTCGACGCCTTCACCGACCGCCCTTTCGCGGGCAACCCGGCCGCAGTGGTGATCCTGGACTCCGACGGATTTCCCGATGACGGCTGGCTCCAGCGGGTGGCGGCCGAGGTGAACCTCTCGGAGACGGCCTACGCCCGTCCACTGCCGCCCGGCGGGGACGGCGACTGGGCGCTGCGCTGGTTCACACCGGCCACCGAGGTGGACATGTGCGGCCATGCCACGCTGGCCACCGCCCATGTGCTGCGCTCCACCGGGCGCGCGAAGGGCGCCGTACGCTTCGCCACGCGCTCCGGCGTGCTCGGCGCCACGCCGGACGAGGACGGCACCTTCACGCTCGACTTCCCGACGTCGTCACTGACTCCCGTGGAAATCCCCGAGCAGGTGGCGGACGCGCTCGGCGCCTGGCCGGTCTCGGTGCACGACACCTCCGAGCAGGTCGGCGATCTGCTGGTCGAGCTGGCCGACGAGCGGACCGTACGCTCCCTCGTCCCCGACTTCGCCGCGCTCGTCGGTTCCTCCCGGCGCGGCGTCATCGTCACGGCCGCCGCCGAGGATCCGGGCAGCGGCTACGACTTCGTCTCCCGGTGCTTCTTCCCCGGGGTCGGGATCGACGAGGACCCGGTGACCGGCAGCGCGCACACCGCGCTCGCTCCGTTCTGGTCCGCGCGGCTGGACCGTACGGAGCTGACCGGCCTCCAGGCCTCCGCCCGTACCGGACTCGTCCGTACGACGTCACGCGGCGAACGGACACTGCTCACCGGCCGGGCGGTGACCGTCATCGACGGCGAGCTGCTCGCCTCACCCTGACCCGCAACAGCAACAGCAAACACGACACCGGGGCACGACACAGCAGCACGGCCACACGCCGAGGGGCGTACGGACAAGACCCCGTACGCCCCTCGGCACCACCGCGGGCCGGTCGCGGCCGGTCCGAGCACGCCGCTACACCGTGGGCAGCCAGCCCACCTTCCCCGCCAGCAGCGCGTATCCGACGAACGCCCCGATGTCGAGCAGCGCGTGCGCCGCCACCAGCGGTCCGACCCGTCCCCACCGCCGGTAGAGCAGGACGAACACCACGCCCATCACCATGTTGCCCACGAAGCCGCCGACGCCCTGGTAGAGGTGGTACGAGCCGCGCAGCACCGAGCTCGCCACCAGCGCCGCCATCGGCGTCCACCCGAGCTGTCCGAGCCTGCGCAGCAGATATCCGACGACGATGACCTCTTCCAGCACGGAGTTCTGCACCGCCGAGAGAATCAGCACCGGGAACTTCCACCACACGTCCGGCAGCGACTCCGGCACCACCGTCAGATTGAAGCCGGCGGCCTGCACCGCCAGGTAGAACGCCAGCCCGGCGCTGCCGATACCGGCCGCCACCAGTGTGCCCCGGCCCAGGTCCGGCCAGGGCCGCCGCCCGTCGAAGCCGATCGCGCGCAGCCCGCTGCCCTCCCTGATCAGCAGATGCGCGACGAGCGCGACCGGCACCAGGGCGGTGGTGATCCCGAAGAGCTGCCAGGCGAGATCGAGCCAGGGCCGCCCGGGGGCCGCCGACGAGTTGAGCGTGGCCGCCTGGTCACTGAGCGCTCCCGGCTTGGTCAGCGAGCCGATGAAGCTGATGAGCGCGGACACACCACTCGCGCCCAGCGACAGAGCCAGCACGAGCACCGTCTCGGACCGCAGGGTCCTCCGTGAGATGGCCTCCTCCGGAAAGGAACCGGCCTCCCGTCCCGCCTCCGCCTGCACGCCCGCCTCCAAGTGTGTGTTCCGTCCCATGCCATTCCCGTCCCATGCCACGCGCGGTGCCGCTAGGGTCTCGAATGCAGGTACGAAGATCGCGTACGACAGGCCGGGGACCATGGGACGTCACAGCTTGCCCCACAAGCCCGCGAGGAGCACGGGCAGGGCCGGTTCGCCGCGCCACCGGCGCCGCATCGCCATCGCCGTCTCGCTCGTCCTCGCCGTGACGGCGGGGGCGGGGATCGCGGTGGGCAGCGGACTGCTCTCCTTCACCGGTCCCTGCGAGCGCGCTCCGGTCCGGGTGGACCTGGTGGCCTCGCCCGACATCGCTCCGGCCCTGAGCGCCGTCGCCGACCGCGCCCGCCGGGACCAGGTGACCTCGGACGGCCGCTGTCTCGACGTACGGGTCGAGGCCCGCGAGAACTACAAGGTCGCGGACATGCTCGCGGCCGGCACCACCGGCTCCGCCGTCCCCGACTTCCAGATATGGGTGCCCGACTCCGATGTCTGGGTGGACCGCGCCACGACTGCGGGCGGCGTACCGCTGACCCCGGCCGGCAATGTGGCCCTCTCGCCGGTGGCCGTGGCCGCGGCGCCCGCGTCGGCCCAGGCACTGGGCTGGCCCCGGAAGACCTACACCTGGGCCGGGCTGGCCGCGATGGCGACCGAGACGGACCGGCTGCTCCTCGGCGCGGCGGATCCGGCGCGCAGCGCCACCGGTCTGCTCGCGCTCGGCAGCATCTCCGAATCCTCGCGGCAGGAGGCGCCGAAGAGCGACACCCGGACCGCCGCCACGGCCAAGCTGCTCACCCGGCACGTCTCCGACACCGACGCCGAGATGCTCCGGACGCTCGCGTCCGACGACGGCTCGGGCGGCGGGAAGGGCGCCCCGCGCCCCGGCGAGGCGATGCTGCTCTCCGAACAGGCCGCCTACGCCCACAACTCCGCCGACGACGGATCGGCGCATCTGAGCCTCTTCTATCCGACCGACGGCGCGCCCGCGCTGGACTATCCGTACAACCTCGTCGACGTGACCAGGCTCACCACCGACCAGAGCCGCGCCGCCATGCGGTTCATGCTGCTGCTCAGCGAGAAGCCCTCGTACCGCACGCTGGAGCGGTACGGCTTCCGGGCGGCGGACGCCCCTGACTCCCCGGTGCCGTCCGCGCTGGTCCGTACGGCGGGCGGGCGCTCACCGCAGCCGTTCGCGGAGAGCGACATCTCCCCGCCGTCGTCGGAGGCGGTCCAGCAGGCCCTGGGCCTGTGGACGGTGACGGTGCAGAGCGCCCGGCTGACGACGGTCGTGGACGCCTCGGCCTCGATGACGGCGCCCGTACCGGGCCGCAAGGGGCAGAGCAGGATGGAGGTCACCAAGGCCTCGCTGCTCGAAGCGCTCGCCACCTTCACACCCGAGGACGAGATCGGCCTGTGGGAGTTCAGCACACGGCTCGACGGCGCCAAGGACTACCGCAAGCTGACGGAGACGCTCCCGCTCGGCTCCCCGGTGAAGGGCGGCACGCACCGTGGGCGGCTGTCCGCCGCCGTCACCGCGCTCAAGCCCATCCCGGACGGTGACACCGGGCTGTACGACACCGCTCTGGCCGCCTACAAGGAGGCCCAGGCGGGCTATGTACAGGGCAAGTTCAACGCGGTGGTCCTGCTCACCGACGGCTCGAACCGGGACGACGACGGCATCTCCCGCGGTGAACTGATCAAGCGGCTCAAGGAACTCGTGGATCCGGGACGCCCGGTGCCGCTGATCGCGATCGCCGTGGGGCCCGACGCGGACCGGCGTGAGGTCGACGAGATCGCCAGGGCCGCCGAAGGGGCGGGGTACGAGGTGAGCGACCCCGCCGACATCCGGGCCGTGATCCTGCGGGCGATCATGGCGGTCGGCCACCTCCACGAGTCCTGAGCCGGGTCCGCCGCACGCTCACCGCCGCACGCGCCGTCCCCCTAAGCGGTCCGGCCGTCGGCCGGTCCGGCGCCGACCCGCCCCACCACCGGCCCACCCGACGCCGGGCCGCCCGCCACCGGACCGTCCGTCGTCCCGTCCGTCCGTCGGCCCCTCCGGCACCGGACCGGCCATCCCGCCCGGCCTCGTCCCGGCCTCATCCCGGCCTCCTGAGGGGCGGTGCGGGCAGCCCCACCGGCCAGGTGTGCACCGGTTCCCCGAGATGCATCAGCTCGGCGTAGCGGCGGGTGGTGGCCGCGAGCGCGGCGTCCCGCTCCAGCCCGGACTCCAGGGCCTGGTGGAAGGTCTCCACCTGCCACGAGGCGCCGTTCATCCGCCGGTTGCACCGCCCTTCGATGACGCCCAGGTAGAAGTCCCGGTCCGCGGGCTCGATCTGCCACGCGTCGAGCCCGGCCGCGGCGAGCGGCAGCAGTTCGTCGCGTACGAGCTTGACCACCGGCACGGTGGTGATCCCGGCCGCCCGTCCCGGGCGCGGCCAGCGCAACTCGGCGTCGAGGCCATGGCGGCAGGCGGTGTCGAAGTTCGCGGCGGCCTCGGTGAAGGGCAGTCTGCTCCACACCGGCCGGGCGTCCTCGGCGAGCGCGCGCACCAGTCCGTAGTAGAAGGCGGCGTTGGCGATCACGTCGGTGACGGTGGGACCGGCCGGCAGCACCCGGTTCTCCACGCGCAGATGCGGTGCCCCGTCGGCGACTTCGTACACCGGGCGGTTCCAGCGGTAGACCGTGCCGTTGTGCAGCGCCAGTTCCTGGAGTTCCGGCAGGCCGCCCTCGTCGAGCACCCGCAGCGGGTCCTCGTCGTCGCAGATCGGCAGCAGGGGCGGGAAATAGCGCAGATTCTCCTCGAACAGGTCGTACGCGGACTCGATCCAGCGCTCCCCGAACCAGGTCCTGGGCCGCACACCCTGTGCCTTCAGCTCCGGCGGCCGGGTGTCGGTGGCCTGCTCGAACAGGGGCGGTCTGGACTCCCGCCACAGCTCCCTGCCGAACAGGAACGGCGCATTGGCACCCAGTGCCACCTGCACGGACGCCATCGCCTGCGCCGCGTTCCACACATCGGCGAACCGGTCGGGCGTGACCTGGAGGTGCAACTGCACGGAGGTGCAGGCGGCTTCGGGAGCGATGGAGGACGAGGTGCACGTGAGGCGCTCGACGCCCTTGATGTCCAGGGTGAAATCCTCGCCCCTGGCCGCCACCATCTGATCGTTGAGCAGGGTGTAGCGGTGGACGTCCGAGAGATTCGCGGAGACCACGTCATGCCGACCGAGTGTCGGAAGAATACCGATCATCACGATGCCCGCATCGACTTCGCTCGCTTTCCGGTGGGCATATCCGAGTCCGGCGCGCAGTTCCTCCGCAAGCTGATCGAGAACTCTTCCTGAGAGCCGGTGCGGCGCTACGTTTACTTCCATGTTGAACATTCCGAGTTCGGTCTGGAAATCACCGCTCGCGATACGGGAGAGCACCTCCGCATTCATCATCCGGGGCATCCCGTCGGAGCCCGCCAGATTCAGCTCGATCTCAAGACCCATGAGATTCTTGGGCCGGTCGAACCTCTCCTCCGCCAGGAGCCGCCCCAGCACCGCCAGGCACTGCTGGAGCTTCCTGCGGTATTTCCGCCGATCGGACAGGTCGGAGCCGTCCGGGTCGACCTTCTCCCCCATCGAAGTGTCCCTCCTCGAGTGGGCAGCCCGCGGCGTCGGCCGCTCGCGTCACGATCGATAATGCCCAGACTGGGTGATCCGTAACGCCCCACGCGCGCCCGGCGACCGGTAGAGTGCCCACAAGTGTCGTTCGGCACATTCCTATGGCATGGCGGTGGGGTTCCGTTTGCACCGCCCGATGGGCCGCGGAAAACGGCGGCGAGTTTCGGCCGACCCCGCCGGGTGAATAATCCCAGGCCAGACGCCTGTCTTCACTGTTTATCAACAGAAAGTCCGCAGGAAGACGGACCGGAATATGTCTTGCCCGCAATATCCGCGAGAGCTAGCAGAAACATGCTGTGAACACGCGTCGTATAAACTTCGCTCACCAGGCAGAGAGCCGGTGTCCGGTCACGTCCCGACCTTGTGCCGACCTCTGACCTGATTGCTGACAGTGACGTCCGCACCCGTCCGCGCTCCACCTCACGCATCACCCTGTCTCCAGAAGTGAGAGGCAACCCACCATGCCGCTGCATGTCCCCCCGGCCCCCGCGCCCGCGCTGCGCAGCGTTCTCGCGGCACTCGGTTCCCCTACCGCCGTGCGCGATGCCCGCACTCCGGCTCTCCAGTCCGTCCAGGGACCGCTGAGCCCCGAACTGCCGCTTCCCGTCCATGTGCTCAGTCATGTCGCCCCGGCAAGCCGCAACGGCACCGCCGAGGGCCGCACACCGCAGACCAGACTGGCGGGCTGGCGTTTCCTGATCCACAGCGGCGACCGCGCCGTGGCCGCCGCCGACACCATGCTCACCGCGGACGGCTGGGCCTTCTCGCGCTTCTTCGAAGGCCCGTACATCACCGCCACGGAGCGTGCGCTCCGCCAGGCGGAGACCCTGGGGACCGCCTACCAGCCGAGGCTGCTGTCGGTCCCCGAGCTGTACATGCTCACGCTCTGGCTGCACGGCGACACGGAGGCGGACGCCTCCACCGGCGCACCCGCGCCGACCGACATCCTCGTTCCTCTCGCACCGGCCCCGCCGGGCTTCGCCGCCCACCGTCCGCACCGGGTGGCGGAGTTGCTGCCGGTGATCGGACTGCGACTCGCCCCCGCTCCATTGCTGCGCACCCCCGCCTGAGGCGCCTCCAGCGTTTCGGCGGACTTTCCGTACGTTCTCCGCGCCTTCCGCTCCGCGCCTTCCTTTGTGCCCCGCGGCCTCTCCGGTCGCGGGGCACTCTTTTGCCCATGCGGAGTAGTCATCTCAGGTCACCCTGAACCACCCGAAAGGACAGTCCAGTTGAGCTGAACCGTCCGGCCGGGTGACACGTCCTTAAGCAGAAGGAAGAGCTGCCGCGAAATCCCTGCGGATTGCCATCCGTAGGGCAACACTAGGACTGGACCAAACAGATACGGGGGGCGGCCATGACCACATCGAGCCGCAGGACACTCACCACGACACAGCGAAAGAACTCGCCCATGTGCCAGCACCAACCAGCCTGCCCGACAGCCGACTCCGCCGCCCGCGACGCCGCACGACTGATGGCACACCACCCGGAGCAGGGCTGGAGTCTGCTGTGCAACGGCGTCCTGCTCTTCGAGGACACCGGTGAACTGCTGCCGGACGGACAGATCATCGCACCGCACCGGCCGCTGAGGACCGAACAGGTCGTGACGGCGGCCTGATGCCGCCGGGCGGCCTCCGGGCCGCCGGGATGAGTGGGGCCGGCCCGGAGAATCTCCTCCGCACCGGCCCCGACGTATAACCGCTCACGGCCCCGCGGGCCGCGGCAACGTCAGTGGTCGTACGCGTCCACCGGCGGGCAGGAGCAGACCAGATTGCGGTCGCCGTACGCGCCGTCGATACGGCGGACCGGCGGCCAGTACTTGTCCGCCGCCGAGACCCCGGCCGGGAAGACCGCCTCGTCACGGCTGTACGGATGCGCCCACTCACCGCCCAGCGCCTGCGCCGTGTGGGGAGCGTTGCGCAGCGGATTGTCGTCCGCGGACCACTCGCCCGACGCCACCTTCTCGATCTCCCGGCGAATCGCGATCATCGCCTCGCAGAAGCGGTCGATCTCGGTCAGGTCCTCGCTCTCGGTGGGCTCGATCATCAGCGTGCCCGCCACCGGGAAGGACATCGTCGGCGCATGGAAGCCGTAGTCGATCAGCCGCTTGGCGATGTCGTCGACACTGACACCGGTGGCCTTGGAGAGCGGACGCAGATCGATGATGCACTCGTGCGCCACCAGCCCGTTGGGACCGGTGTAGAGGACCGGGTAGTGGGGCTCCAGCCGCTTGGCGATGTAGTTGGCGGCCAGCACGGCGACCTGGGTCGCGCGCTTGAGTCCCTCGCCGCCCATCAGCCGTACGTACGCCCAGGAGATCGGCAGAATGCCGGCCGAGCCCCAGGGGGCCGCGGAGACCGGCCCGACGCCCGTGGCGGGCCCGGCCGCGGGCTGGAGCGGGTGGTTGGGCAGATACGGCGCGAGATGCGCCCGTACGCCCACGGGACCGACCCCGGGACCGCCGCCGCCGTGCGGGATGCAGAAGGTCTTGTGCAGATTCAGATGGGAGACGTCGGAACCGAACCTGCCCGGCTTGGCGAGGCCCACCAGCGCGTTGAGGTTCGCGCCGTCCACGTACACCTGGCCGCCCGCGTCGTGCACGGCCGCGCAGATGTCACCGATGTGCTCCTCGAACACTCCGTGCGTGGACGGGTAGGTGACCATCAGAACGGCCAGTTCCGGTCCGTGCTGGGCGATCTTGGCACGCAGATCCTCGACGTCGACGTCGCCGTCCTCACGGGTCTTGACGACGACGACCTTCATCCCGGCCATCACCGCGCTCGCGGCGTTGGTGCCGTGCGCGGAGGACGGGATGAGGCAGACGGTGCGCCGGGTGTCGCCGTTGGCCCGGTGGTAGGCCCGTACGGCCAGCAGCCCGGCCAGCTCGCCCTGGGAACCGGCGTTGGGCTGGAGGGACACCGCGTCGTAGCCGGTGACCTCGGCGAGCCGCTCCTCCAGCTCCCTGATCAGCGTCAGATAGCCCTGGGCCTGCTCGGCGGGCGCGAAGGGATGCAGCGCGCCGAACTCGGGCCAGGTGACCGGCTCCATCTCGGTGGTCGCGTTCAGCTTCATGGTGCAGGAGCCGAGCGGGATCATGCCGCGGTCCAGGGCGTAGTCGCGGTCGGCGAGCCTGCGCAGATAGCGCAGCATCGCCGTCTCCGAGCGGTACTGGTGGAAGACGGGATGCGTCAGGTAGTCGTCGGTGCGCAGCAGCGTCCCGGGCAGGGCGTCGTCCGTCGTCGCGTCGAGCGCGTCGAGGTCGCCCTCGACACCGAAGGCGGTCCACACGGCGGTCAGTTGGGTGCGGCCGGTGGTCTCGTCACAGGCGAGGGAGACGTGGTCGGCGTCGACGAGATGGAGATTGACACCGTCCTCGCGGGCGGCGGCGACGATCTCGGCGGCCCGGCCGGGCACACGCGCGGTGAGAGTGTCGAAGTACGCGCCGTGCACGATCTCGACGCCGCCCCCGCGCAGGCCCTCGGCGAGGAGCGCCGCGTACCGGTGGGTGCGCCGGGCGATGCCGCGCAGCCCCTCCGGACCGTGGTGGACCGCGTACATGCCCGCCATGACGGCGAGCAGCACCTGCGCGGTGCAGATGTTGCTGGTGGCCTTCTCGCGGCGGATGTGCTGCTCGCGGGTCTGGAGCGCCAGCCGGTACGCCTTGTTCCCGTCGGCGTCCACCGAGACCCCGACGAGCCGGCCGGGCAGGCTGCGCGCGAACTTCTCGCGTACGGCCATGAATCCGGCGTGCGGCCCGCCGAAGCCCATCGGGACACCGAAGCGCTGGGTGGTACCGACCGCGATGTCCGCGCCCAGCTCGCCGGGCGAGGTGAGCAGGGTGAGCGCGAGCAGGTCGGCGGCCACGGTGACGATCGCGCCGAGCCCGTGCGCCTGCTCCACGACGGGCCTGATGTCCCGAACGGCACCGGAGGCGCCGGGGTACTGGATCAGCACACCGAAGACACCGCGCTCGGCGGCCTCGGCCGGGATGCCCCCGCTCAGATCGGCGACCACGACCTCGACACCGGTCGGCTCGGCGCGGGTCCGGATCACGGCGATTGTCTGCGGCAGCGCGTCGGCGTCCACCAGGAAGACACCGCCCTTGACCTTGCCGACACGGCGGGCGAGCGCCATCGCCTCGGCCGCGGCCGTGCCCTCGTCCAGCAGCGAGGCGCCGGAGGTCGGCAGACCGGTCAGATCGGCGACGACGGTCTGGAAGTTCAGCAGCGCCTCCAGGCGCCCCTGGGAGATCTCCGGCTGGTACGGCGTGTACGCGGTGTACCAGGCCGGGTTCTCCATCACATTGCGCAGGATCACCGGCGGTGTGAACGTGCCGTAGTAGCCGAGCCCGATCATCGGCGCCACCACGTCGTTGCGCGAGGCGAGCGTGCGCAGTTCGGCGAGGACCTCGGCCTCGGTGCGCGGGCCGGGAAGGTCGAGGGCCTCCGCGCTCCTGATCGCGTCGGGCACCGCGGCGGCGGTCAGCTCGTCGAGCGAGCCGTAGCCGACCTGCGCCAGCATCTTCGCCTGCGCGCCGGTGTCGGGCCCTATGTGGCGCTGTTCGAAGGGGGTTCCTCGCTCGAGCTGGGCGAGCGGAATGCGGTGGGCGGTCATCGGGAGGCCTCCTGGTCCGACACGACCTACGAGGGGCACCAGGACGCGGGTGCCCGGACGGCCTCCCCCTCTGTCATCTCAACCTGAGAGCTTCACCGGCCCGCCCCTCGGCGCACCGGCTTTCACCGTCGGTGAGAGCGGATGCCGTCCGACGCCCGCCCTGCTTTCCAGAGTGACCTCGTCCGCGCGGTACGGGGGCCTGAGAGATTCCGGGGAGGATTTGCTCCTTCGGCGCCTCCGGCGGTTCTCCGGAGGACTCTCCCGCACGGGGTCAGCAGCCACGGCCAGAGTACCAGCGAGGCCTTCCGTATGACTTTCGAGTGGCCGACGACCGCTTTCTGCCCTTTTGTAGTGTTACGAACATGTGCGACCAGTTGGAGGGACCGTGGAGACCGATATCGATCCGCGCAGTCTGATAGGCCGCAAGGCGTTCGACCGCAATGGTCACAGGCTCGGCACGGTGGACGAGGTGTATCTGGACGACGCCACCGGCGTACCGGAGTGGGCCGCGGTCCGCACCGGGCTCTTCAGCCGTGACGCCTTCGTCCCTCTGGCCCCCAGCACACTGGTGAACGACGCGCTCCAGGTGCCCTTCGAGCGCGCGCTGATCAAGGACGCGCCCGACTTCGGTGTCGGCCGCCATCTCTCCCCGGAGCAGGAGCTCCAGCTCTACCACCACTACGGTCTCGCCCTGCCCGAGCCGGAGCCCGAACCACCGGAGCGGCCCGATTCCCTGTCCGACCGGGACTCCGAACGCGACTTCGGCCGGCTGGCCGGTCAGGACGACTGAGACGAGGGCGACCCGGGCCCGGACGCCCGAGCCGAATCCGTCGGCTCAGGCACCAGGGGCAGTGGCTCGGAGAGCACCAGCTCGGGATCGTCGACCCAGAACGTCCTCACCCGCCCCGGCGCGGATCCCGGTTCCTCGAACCGTACGGTCACCCGCCGCAGTCCACTGCCCTGCACCCAGCCCGCGCCGTACTCGGCGTGGCGCACGTCGTGTCCGGCCGGAAAACGCCTCTCGTCCGGTGCCTCCGGCTCCCGGTCCGGGGCGCTCCCGTCCTCCGCCGCCGGTGAGGGCGCGGGTTCCGCCGTCCGATCCGGGGCGGCGGACGCGGCGGCGGGTATGTCCGCCGCGGGCTGCTCGGCCGCCGCGGCCTGTGCGAAGAGATCCTCCTGCGTGAAGTCCGCGAGGCCCGTCACGCCCACCCCCAGCAACCGCACGCCGCCCGTCGTGTCCACCGACTCCAGCAGCCGTCCCGCGGCCTCCCGCACCATCCCGGGATCGTCCGTGGGCCCGCGCAGCGTCTCCGAACGGGTCAGCGTCGAGAAGTCGTACCGCCGGACCTTGAGCACGACCGTCCGCCCGGAGTGCCCGGCCGCCCGCAGCCGCTGCACGCACCGGTCCGCGAGCCGCTCCACCTCCACCCGCACCCGCACCCGGTCGTGCAGATCGACGTCGAAGGTGTCCTCGACCGACACGGACTTGGTCTCCCGCTCCGACACCACCGGCCGGTCGTCGTGCCCGAGCGCCATCCGGTACAGCGAGGCGCCGTGCGCCTTCCCCAGCAGCCGTACGAGCTCGTCCTCCCCCGCCTCGGCCAGCTCGGCGACGGTGGTCATTCCGGCCCGGCGCAGATGCCCGCCGGTCGCGGGCCCCACCCCGGGCAGCGTCCGCACCGACATCGGCCCGAGCAACTCGCGCTCCGTACCGGGCTCGATGAGGATCAGCCCGTCGGGCTTGGCCTGCTCCGAGCCGATCTTCGCCAGCATCTTGGACCCGGCGAGCCCCACCGAGCCGGTGAGCCCGGTGACCGCTCTGATGTCCCTGCGCAGCCGCTCACCGGCCGCGAGCGCCGAGGCCGTGTCATGGGCCGATCCGCCGGCCTCCAGATCCACGAAGGCCTCGTCCAGGCTCAGCGGCTCCACCAGGGGCGAGAGCCGCCCCAGCAGCTCCATGACCTGCTCGCTGACCGTGCGGTAGAGCGAGAACCGCGGCACCAGATACGCCGCGTTCGGTGCCAGCCGTCTCGCCTGGGCCATCGGCATCGCCGAGTGCACCCCGAACCGCCGTGCCTCGTACGAGGCGGTCGAGACCACTCCGCGCGGGCCCAGACCGCCCACCACCACCGGTTTTCCGCGCAGACTCGGCTTGGCCGCCTGCTCGGCGGCGGCGAAGAAGGCATCCATGTCCAGATGCAGGATCGTCGGCGCGGATCTCACACCACTGATGCTGCCTCACCGCACTGACAATCGGCCGGAGATTCCGGCCTCGCAACCGGACCGCCTCGGGCCGCTTGAGGGTCAGACGGCCCGGTCCCGGCGCCGCCGCGCCAGCTCGTCCGCCGGGTTGTGACCGATCAGCGTCTCGCCGGTGTCGATCCGCTCGCCGTGGAGCTGTGACAGCGCGGCCTGGACATCCCGCCACACCACGCCCACGGCGATCCCGAAGACGCCCTGGCCGCCCTGGAGCAGCCGCACGACCTCCTCGGGCGAGGAGCACTCGTGGACGGTCGCGCCGTCGCTCATGAGCGTCATCCGGTCCAGATCCCGGAAGCCGCGGTCCCGGAGGTGCTGGACGGCCGCCCTGATGTTCTGCAGGGCGACACCGGTGTCCAGGAACCGCTTCACGATCTTGAGGACGACCACGTCGCGGAAGCTGTACAGCCGCTGTGTGCCCGATCCGTAAGCCGGCCGCACGCT
Organism: Streptomyces lushanensis; assembly: GCF_001700515.1. Taxonomy (GTDB): domain Bacteria; phylum Actinomycetota; class Actinomycetes; order Streptomycetales; family Streptomycetaceae; genus Streptomyces; species Streptomyces lushanensis. The sequence continues at coordinate 8,236 of NZ_MAUD01000184.1, read as the reverse complement.
GGGCTCGACGAGCCCCGTACGGGCCCAGTAGTCCAGCTGGCGGTAGGTGATCCCGGCCGCCGCGCACGCGGTCGGGCCCCGGTATCCGACCGTCTCCGTACCGGGGTCGGCCGCACTGCCGTGAAGCGGATACGGACCGCCCGCCGCCGTACTGTCGCCGCTGCTTCTCACGCCGACCCCTCCGTCCTAGACCTGCCTTGTCGAAGGTAGGCAGTCACCCGGGGTGCGTCAACGATCGCCGCACTCGCCACGCCGAGTGATAATCACCCTGAGAGTGGTTTCCCGTGCCCCATATCGGGGAAAGGCTGATCGAATGCGCTGACGGAGCCCGGCGCGGCGCTCACCGGCGGCCACTACTGACTGTTGGTTCCGAAGTCCTCCGGCGAGATCTGATCGAGGAACTCGCGGAACTTCTCCACCTCGTCCTCCTGCTCGTCCGGGATGGCGATGCCGGCGTCGTCCAGCACCCCGTCACTGCCGTAGATCGGCGTACCCGTGCGCAGCGCCAGCGCTATGGCGTCGGACGGCCTGGCGCTCACCTCGACACCGCTGGCGAAGACCAGCTCCGCGTAGAAGACCCCTTCACGCAGGTCCGTGATCCTGACCTCGGTCAGCTCCTGGCCCACCGCCTCAAGGACGTCCTTGAAGAGATCGTGGGTCAGCGGTCTCGCCGGGGCCATGCCCTGCTGGGCGAAGGCAATGGCGGTCGCCTCCCCAGGTCCGATCCAAATGGGGAGGTACCGGTCGCCTCCCACTTCACGCAGGAGCACGATCGGTTGGTTGGAGGGCATTTCCACCCGGACACCCACAACGTCGAGCTCGTTCACACAGTAACCCTAGGACGTGCCCGGCAGGTTTGGGTAGTCGGGCTCCGTCGCGATCAGTGCTGCCGGATCCCGAGGGCCGTCCGGACCAGGGCCGCGTGGAGCCGTACCGAGAGCGCCGCCAGCTCCTTCGTGACGGCCTCCGCATGGGCTCTGGTCTGCGGATTACGGTGCAGGCGCAGGGGCGCCACCACCTGTTCGACCAGACCGGCCTCACGCTCGGCGGCGGCTTTCATGGCCCGAAGATGCCTGGGTTCGAGGCCGAATCTGCCCAGATCCGAGACAAGTCTCGCGACCGTCACCGACTCGGCGTCGTACGCGCCGTCCGGCATCGGGGTGATGAGGCCGTACGCCTCCCACTCGTCGAGCCTGCTCTCGCCCACCTCCGCGGCGGCCAGCAGCTCCGCGCGGCCGATCCGGGCCGCCGTCGGCCGCTCGGGCCGCGGCTCGCCGAAGAGGTCCGCCGCCGGCTGCCGCTGCGGCCCGGGAGCGTCTCCGCGCTCGCCCCGGCCACGGGCGTCGAGCTGCTCCCGGATGACCTTCAGTGGAAGATAGTGGTCCCGCTGCATCCGCAGGATCTGAGCCAGCCGCTCGACGTCCTCGGAACTGAACTTGCGGTAACCGGAAGGGGTTCTGCGCGGCTCGACCAGCCCCTCCGACTCCAGAAAACGGATCTTGGAGATGGAGACCTCCGGAAACTCCTCCCGGAGCCGGCTGAGCACCACGCCGATACTCACCAGCGGGTCGCCCGTGGGGGCGGTGCCGTGTCCGGCACCGCCCGTCGGTGTTCGCAGCATGGACCTTCCCTGAGGGTCACACGCGGGTCACACGCCCCGCTGGCTCGCGTAGAAGACCAGCCGGTACTTGCCGATCTGGACCTCGTCGCCGTTCGCCAGCAGGACCGAATCGATCCGCTCACGGTTGACGTACGTACCGTTCAGGCTGCCCACGTCCGAGACGGTGAAGCGGCCGTCCGCGCCCCTGCGGAACTCCACATGGCGGCGTGACACCGTCACGTCGTCAAGGAAGATGTCGCTCTGGGGATGACGGCCGGCCGTCGTCAGCTCACTGTCCAGCAGGAAGCGGCTGCCCGAATTCGGACCGCGGCGCACCACCAGGAGCGCCGACCCCAGCGGCAGCGCGTCGACGGCCGCCTGCGCCTCCGGTGTGAGCGACGGGAGCGAGGTCTGGCCGGTGACTTCCGAGTCGTACGCCTCAAGACCCGAGATGGAGATCGTGGACGTCGTCTCGGACGCGCGCTCGGCGGGCACTCCGCCCCGCAGCGGCGCACCGCAATTGGAGCAGAACCGGCTCGATTCCGCGTTCTGGTGTCCGCACCTCGTACAGACCGGCAAGCCCGCCATCGTGGGACCCTCCTGCCGCGACTGCCCCGCCGGGGCAGATGATTGCCCGAAACCTATGCGGCCGGGACCTGCGGGGTCAACAGACGACGCGCCGGTGGGCTCGCCGCCCACCTGGTCGCGGAAGAGCGGGCGCTCGCCGCTCTGCTCCTCGCTCTGACCATGGCGCGACGCGCGATGGCGGGCCGAACCGCCGCCGTCCTCGCGTGCGCTCTTGCCGAACAACTTCCCAAACAACTTCACGGGCGATTCCCCTTGACCGAAACAGACCCGCCCGTGGGGCAGGACGAACCCTGAATGAACACACCTGCCGACCCGGACATCTTGACAACGTCCGTATCCACCGGACAGTTTCCACCACACACCACGCTGATCGTGCGCCGACCCCCCGCAAGCTCATGCCCGCGTCCGACAGCCGCCATGCACCACCGGGTCACCCCGACGACGACCGAGCGTAGTCAGGCCGCTTCGCCGGTCGCAAGGCGTCCACAACGATCTTCTCAGCCCGTGTCACCGTGGCCGTGGCCTGCTCCTTCTCCAGGGTCTGGACCACGCCGCCGGGAATGTTGAGCGCCGGCTCCAGATCCTGCGGCTTGCCGATGACCTTGAACTCGTACGGGGCCGTCACCGGCCGTCCGTCCACCTGGACGTCACCACCCGTACCCGAGAAGTATGTGTCCGCGACCACGCGCACCCCGTCGACCTGAATGGCCTCCGCGCCGGCCGCCCGCAGCTCCTGGATCGCGTCGAGCAGCATGTCCGGCTCGACCGTGCCGCTCGGATCGCTGATCGTCAGCGTGATCCCGGGCCCCTGGGCGCCGGCCGTGCCGGCCAGGATGCCGAGCTGCTGCTCCTTCTCCAGCGTCTGCCTGCGGGCCTCCTCGGCCTGGTCCGAGCTGTTCTCCAGCTCGGTCCGCTGGTCGTCCAGCCGCTGCTTCTCGTCCTCCAGACGCTGGGTACGGTCGTCCAGCTCGTCCAGGATGCGCACCAGGTCCTCCTGGCGGGCGCCGCGCAGCGCGCTGTCGTCGTTGTTCGACCTGACCTGGATGGCGAGTCCGAGTCCGAGCACGAACAGCAGGAGGGCGACCACGAGTTGGGCCCTCGTGACCCGGGGCGGCCACAGCCCGGCCGCCAACCGCTGGCGCCCGGTGAGCTGTTGGGACCCGTCCGCCGACGGGAGCCGCGTACCGGACGTACCGGCGGTCATACCTTCTTCGTTCCTCGGTGTCTCCACGCCGCTCACCGGCCTCACGCCCGGAAGACATGCCGACGGATCGCGGCAGCGTTGGAGAAGATCCGGATGCCGAACACGACGACCACACCGGTGGACAACTGCGCGCCCACACCCAGCTTGTCGCCGAGGAAGACGATCAGTGCGGCGACCACGACGTTCGACAGGAAGGACACCACGAAGACCTTGTCCACGAAGATCCCGTCGAGCATGGCCCGCAGACCGCCGAAGACCGCGTCCAGGGCCGCGACGACGGCGATCGGCAGATAGGGCTCGACCACCGCCGGCACCTCGGGCCGGACCAACAGTCCGACCACGACTCCCACGACGAGGCCCAGTACGGCGATCACGATGTGCCCTTCCCGGTGTCTGCCGTGCCCTGCCCGTCGCCCTTCCCGGCGTCGGCGGCCCCCGGCTCTGCTGTCCGTACGATCAAGCTCGGCGCGGCAGGAAGACGCACCTCCTCCTGATCGGAAATGCTGGTGCGGATGTCGAAGTTCTGCTGCAACGAGCGCAGATACCGGCCATCGGCACTGTCCTGGAACGCGGTGCTCAGCTTCTTCCCGTCCCCCACCGCGAGCACCGTGTACGGCGGCACCAGTGGCCTGTTGTCGACCAGTACGGCGTCACCGGCGGCCCGGATCGCGGACAGCGCGGTGAGCCGCTGGTCGTTGATGGCGATCGCCTCCGCGCCCGACTCCCACAGGCCGTTGACGACTCTCTGCATGTCCCGGTCGCGTACCCGGCCCGTGTCGGAGAAGCCGCTGCTTCCCCGTGGCCCGCCGCCGTCAGCACCCGACTCCTGGGCGTCGTCGACGACGAGCTTCACCCCGGGGCCCCGTACCGGTGTCGCACCGGCCAGCAGGGCGGCCGTCCCACCGGTGTCGCCGCCGTGTGCCCGCAGGGCGGCGCGCTGGCGCGCCACCACCTCGGTGCGGAGCGTCTCGACCGACTTCTCCAGCTTGTCGGCCGCCACGGTCTCCGCGTCGATACGGTCGATCAGCTCGTTGCGCTCCTTGGCCACCACCGGCGCCGAGATCCGCGCCTGGGCCGCGCCCACCGTGACCACCAGAGCGGCCAGCACGAGCCCCGCGGCCAGCCACAGCTTCGCCCCGAGCGTGTTCGGCGGACCGCCCTCCGCGGCATCCCTGCGGGCCGCCGCCTCCGCGTAACCCTCGTCCAGGCTGTGGTCCATCACATTGTTCAGCAGCGACATCGACGCATCGGGGCGAGGTGGCGGAGAAGTGGTGCTCCGAATGGGGGGCTGCTGCGGCATGCCGCACATCGTCGCACGTCGCAGCCCTTACCGCCGAATGGCCCCACCGGTGTGCCGGACGGCCCCCTGGGAGAGGTCCGGCACACCGGTCTCATCCGGCAATTCGTTCCCGTGAGATCCGGAATCTCCGACGGGATCCGGGACAGCCCTCAGTGCCCGGCTCCGTCGACCACCGCCGCCCATTCGTCGAGCAGCGCCTGGGCCGAGGCGTCGTCAGGACCTTCCGCCCACAGATGGGTGATGGCCTCGGCCGGATCGGGCAGGACCATCACCCAGCGGCCGTCGGCCTCCACCACCCGTACACCGTCGGTCGTGTCCACCTGCCGGTCCCCGGCCGCCTCGACGACACTGCGCATCACCAGTCCCTTGACCGCCCACGGTGTGGCCAGATCACGACGCAGCACATGGGCCCGCGGGATACGGGCGTCGATCTGGCTGAGAGTGAGCTGCGTACGGGCCACCAGACCGATCAGCCGCACAAAGGCCGCCGTACCGTCCAGGACGCTGCTGAACTCCGGCACGATGAAGGCGCCACGCCCGTCACCGCCGAAGATCGTGGACTCCTCACGGCCCACCCGGGTCAGATCGTCCGGCGAGGTCGTCGTCCACGCCACCTGAGTGCCGTGGTACGCGGCGACCTGCTCGGCGATACGTGTGGTCGTCACCGGCAGCGCCACCCGCCCGCTGCGCCGCTCGGCCGCGACGAGATCGAGCAGCACCAGCAGGGCGCGATCGTCCTCGATGATCCGCCCGCGCTCGTCCACCAGCGACAGCCGCTCGCCCACGGGATCGAACCGCACCCCGAACGCGGCGCGCGCCGAGGCGACGATCTCACCGAGTCTGACCAGTCCAGAACGGCGGGATTCGGCCGTCTCCGTGGGCCGGGACTCGTCCAGGCCGGGATTGATGGTCAGCGCGTCGACACCGAGCCGGCCGAGCAGACTGGGCAGAACGAGCCCCGCGCTGCCGTTGGACGCGTCGACCACGACCTTCAGCGCCGCCTCGGAGATGCCTGTCGTATCCACATTGCGCAGCAGCGAACCGGTGTACGAGTCGAAGACGCTGGCCGGGAAGTGCAGATCCCCGATCTCGCCCGGGAAGGCACGGCGGTATTCCTGGCGCGCGTACACCCGGTCCAGCTTGCGCTGGCCGGCCTGGGAGAGATCCGCGCCCCGCTCGTCGAAGAACATGATGTCCACGGAGTCCGGCACACCGGGCGAGGTACGGATCATGATGCCGCCGGCACTGCCCCGGCCCGTCTGCTGGCGGGCGACGGGCAGCGGTACGTTCTCCAGGTCCCGTACGTCGATGGCACTGGACTGGAGTGAGGAGATCACGGCCCGCTTCAGCGCACGGGCACCACGGGAGTGGTCACGTGCGGTGGTGACGGTGGAGCCCTTCTTGAGGGTGGTGGCGTACGCGCCCGCCAGTCGCACCACCACCTCCGGTGTGATCTCGACGTTCAGGATGCCGGAGACACCGCGGGCACCGAAGAGATGCGCCTGTCCCCGGGACTCCCAGATCACCGAGGTGTTGACGAACGCGCCGGCCTCGATGGTCTTGAACGGATAGACCCGGACATTGCCCTGGATGATCGATTCCTCGCCGACCAGACACTCGTCGCCGATGACCGCGCCGTCCTCGACGCGGGCCGCCCGCATGATGTCGGTGTTCCTGCCGACCACACAGCCACGGAGATTGCTGTGCTGGCCGATGTAGACGTTGTCGTGGACGACCGCCCTGTGCAGGAACGCACCGGTCTTCACCACCACATTGGATCCGACGACGGTGTGCTCGCGGATCTCCGCGTCGGCCTCGACCTTGGCGTAGTCACCGATATAGAGCGGTCCCCGCAGAACGGCGTCGGGATGGACCTCGGCGCCTTCGGCGACCCAGACGCCCGGCGAGATCTCGAAGCCGTCGATGTCGACGTCGACCTTGCCTTCCAGCACATCGGCCTGGGCCTTCACATAGCTCTCGTGCGTGCCGACGTCCTCCCAGTAGCCCTCGGCGATATAGCCGTAGACCTTCTTGCCCTCCTTCATGAGCTGGGGGAAGACATCGCCGGACCAGTCCACGGAGACGTCGGCCTCGACATAGTCGAAGACCTCGGGCTCCATCACATAGATACCGGTATTGACGGTGTCCGAGAAGACCTGGCCCCAGGTGGGCTTCTCCAGGAAGCGCTCGACCTTCCCTTCCTCGTCCACGATCGTGATGCCGAACTCCAGAGGATTCGGCACCCGGGTCAGACACACCGTCACCAGTGCGCCCTTCTCCTTGTGGAAGGCGATGAGGTCGGTCAGATCGAAGTCGGTGAGGGCGTCGCCGGAAATGACGAGGAAGGCATCGTCCTTCAGCGCCTCCTCGGCGTTCTTGACGCTCCCCGCGGTGCCGAGCGGCTTCTCCTCGTTGGCGTAGGTGAGCTCCATGCCGAGCTCTTCACCGTCGCCGAAATAGTTCTTGACGAGGGAGGCGAGGAATTGCACGGTTACGACGGTCTCGCTGAGCCCATGGCGCTTGAGCAACCGCAGTACATGCTCCATGATGGGCCGATTCACCACCGGCAGGAGCGGTTTGGGCATACTCGAGGTCATGGGGCGAAGTCGAGTTCCTTCGCCACCAGCCATCACGACGGCCTTCATGTCGGAAGCGTCCTCCTTGAAGAGACGGTCTCGCCGACTTCACCCGTCCGGACAGCGGCCCCCAACGTCAGGCGTGGGCCGGCGACACTGCACGGCTCACATCGACGAGCTAATCGGCCGCGGTGTCCGCCTTGACGAGCCGACGGACCTGGACCACATACAGGATCCCTGCCCACCAATAGAGCGTCGTACCCCAACCTGCGAACGCCCATCCGAAAACTTCGGCGAGTGACGCAAGCCAACCACTTCCGTCACTGAGGAGCAGGAGCGGGAAGGCGTACATCAAGTTGAAGGTAGCCGCCTTCCCCAGGAAGTTCACCTGCGGGGGCGGATAGCCATGCCGGCGGAGGATTCCCACCATCACCAGAAGCATCAGCTCGCGGGCCACAAGAGCCGCGGTGAGCCACAGCGGAAGGATCTCCCGCCAGGTGAGACCGACCAGGGTGGACAGGATGTACAGCCGGTCCGCAGCAGGGTCCAGGAGCCTGCCCAGACTGCTGATCTGATTCCACCGACGGGCGAGCTTGCCGTCGAGATAGTCGCTGACACCGCTCAGCATCAGTACCAGCAATGCCCAGCCGTCGCTGTTCGGTCCTCCGAACTCGGGGCGAAGGATCAGCCACAGGAAGAGGGGGACGCCGACGAGGCGGGCCATGCTGAGGATGTTGGGGATGGTGAGCACCCGGTCCGTCTGAACGCGAGTCTCCTGGACCTCCATCCGGGGGGCCTCCTGTGTGGAACGTGCCAACGATGCCTCCCGACCTTACCCTCAGCGCCCACGGCACAGCGCAAGGGGGTAACAACCGGACATCGCATACATCGGATACAGGTCCCTTACAGGTCCCGTAAACGCAGGAATGCCCCGCACCAGAAAACCAGTCCCTGGTACGGGGCATTCC
>NZ_MAUD01000183.1 GCF_001700515.1 Streptomyces lushanensis | reverse complement strand
GGTCCCCCCGCACCGCCCGGATCCCCGCGCCGTCCGGTCCCCAGGTCCCGTACGCCCCTCATATGTCCAGGCCAAGGCCCGGCACGGGACGGTGTCCCCGCCCGGCTAGGCTGCCTCCCGTGAAGGTCCTTGTCATCGGCGGCGGCGCCCGCGAACACGCCCTGTGCCGCTCTCTCTCCCTCGACCCCGAGGTCACCGCTCTGCACTGCGCGCCCGGCAACGCCGGTATCGCCGAAGTGGCCGAGCTGCACCCGGTGGACGCGCTGGACGGCGCGGCCGTGGCCCGTCTCGCCACCGAGCTGGAGGCCGGACTCGTCGTCGTCGGTCCCGAGGCACCGCTGGTCGCCGGGGTCGCCGACGCCGTACGGGACGCGGGTATCCCGTGCTTCGGCCCGTCGAGGGAAGCGGCCGAGCTGGAAGGCTCCAAGGCCTTCGCCAAGGACGTGATGGCCGCGGCGAACGTTCCGACGGCCCGTAGCTACGTCTGCACCACCCCGCAGCAGATCGACGAAGCGCTCGACGCGTTCGGTACGCCGTACGTCGTCAAGGACGACGGGCTCGCCGCGGGCAAGGGCGTCGTCGTGACCGCCGATCTCGCGAAGGCGCGCGAGCACGCGCTCGCCTGCGACCGGGTCGTCATCGAGGAGTTCCTGGACGGGCCCGAGGTCTCGCTCTTCGCGATCACCGACGGCGAGACGGTCCTGCCGCTCCAGCCCGCGCAGGACTTCAAGCGCGCTCTCGACAACGACGAGGGCCCCAACACGGGCGGCATGGGCGCGTACTCCCCGCTGCCATGGGCCGAGCCCAAACTGGTGGACGAGGTCCTGGAGACCGTTCTCCAGCCCACGGTCGACGAACTGCGGCGGCGCGGTACGCCCTTCGCCGGGCTGCTGTACGCGGGTCTCGCGATCACGGGCCGAGGGGTACGCGTCATCGAGTTCAACGCCCGCTTCGGCGACCCCGAGACGCAGGTGGTGCTGGCCAGGCTCAAGACTCCGCTGGCCGGTGTCCTGCTGGCGGCGGCCGAGGGAACGCTCGCGGACCTGCCCTCGCTGACCTGGCGGGACGACGCCGCGGTCACGGTGGTCGTCGCCTCGCACAACTACCCCGACACCCCGCGCACCGGCGACCCGATCGAGGGCCTCGCGGAGATCGCGGAGCAGGACGCCCCTCACGCGTACGTTCTGCACGCCGGAACCCGGCGGAACGACGACGGTACGGTCGTGAGCGCGGGTGGCCGCGTACTGTCGGTGACGGCTACGGGCAAGGATTTGACGCAGGCCCGCGAGCGGGCGTACACCGCGGTGCACCGCATCACCCTGGCGGGCTCGCAGCACCGTACGGACATCGCGAGCGAGGCCGCCGCCAGGGCCTGAGACGACGGCCGGGGGACGGCAGAGTGACGGCAGGGGCCTGAGGACGGCCGGGAACGAACCACGCCGGTCCGGTGGCGGGGACGGGCCGACGGGCCGACGCCGGCCCGGTGCCGGTGGCCTCGGGCCGTCCGGCGGGCCTCGGGCCGGCCGGCGTGGCCCCGTATCCCGCCCGCCCTGCGTATCCGTTCCGCCTGCCCGATGTACCCGCGCGCCTCCGTGCGTTCCTACGCATGTCCCCCGCGCGTCCGCCCTCCGGGCCTCCGCCGACCGGCGCAACGCGCGTCGTCACGTGCCCTGCCCGGGACCGCGCCCGGCCCGGGAACTCGGCTCGGAGCGCCGTTCGTCAGCAGCTTTGACCAGAGCCATTCCATCGAGTGACGAATGGCCCATCCGGATGACGGGTTGCCGGGGTCCAACTAGGGTGCGGCGCATGCGTACCGGCACTTGGCCCACCGACATTGCGATGTCAGTGACGGGTGCCACAGTGGGGTAGTGAGCAAAGCGGTGCAGGGGCAGAGGGGGTGAAGTCCGACCATGTCCGGTTCCAGTTCCAGCTCAAGTTCAAGCTCCGGTGCCGGCTCCGGCGCCGGCTCAGGTATCGGTGACGAGCTGGGTGCTCAGGGCGCCCGTGTCCGCGCTCTCGCCGTGCTGCGGGTCCGCAGCAGGGCGCTGGCCGTGGCGCTGCTGCCCGCGGCCGTCGCCGTCGTGCTCCTGGCCGGAGGGGCCACGGGCCATCTCCGCGGAGCGGGTTGGGACGCGGCCCGCTGGGCCGTGACGGCCTTCGCGGCGGTCGTGCTGCTGCTCGGCGCCGTCGTCGCCGCCGTGATCGCCTTCGCCAGGCCGGCCCTCAGCCCCACGGTCGCGGTCAGCGAGGCCGCCGCTCCCGATCTCTACCGGCTCGTACGCGATCTCGCCGAGCGGCTCGAAGTGCCCGCGCCCTCCGCCATAGCGCTGACGCCGGACTGCGACAGCTGGCTGGAGGACCGTACGCATCCCGCCCACGCGCCCGCGCATGCTCCGGCCCGGGCGCCCGCGCTCCCCGGCGTCGGCCGCCGACGGCGTACGCCCGCCGCCCCGGTCCTGGTGATCGGTTCGCCCTTCCTGTGGTGGATGCGGGTCGCCGAGCTGCGCGCCGTGCTCGCGCCGGTAGTCGCGGGTACGGGGCCCTCGGCGCACCCGGACATAGCCGCCGCCCGGCGTTTCGTCCGCGGGCTCGACGCGGCTGTCGCCGTGGCGTCCCGTCCGGGCCGGGGAGCGGCGAGGCGGGCGGCGTTCGGCCTGGTCGGCGGTGTCGCCAGGTTGTTGCTGCGCGGCTGCGGCGAGCATGCCGCCCAGATGGAGCGCGGTGTCGCGGCAGCCGCGTCCGAGCGTGCACAGGGTGTGGACTACGGCCTGCGGATCGTCGCCCAGGAGCAGGTGGGCCTCGCGTACGCGGGCTGGGACCGGCTGCTGACGCGGGTCGCGCTGCCCGCCTGGCGCATGGGCCGCTGGCCCTCCCGGCTGGACGCGGGCGTCGTGTCCGCCCTCACCGAGCTGTCCCGCCGCGACCGGCTGGCCGAGGGCTTCGCCTCCCGGCTGGGGGAGCGGCCCGCCTGCGACCTGCTGGAAGAGCCGGGCGCGGTCGACGAGGCGGCGTCCCTGCTTGCCGCGCGCCTCTTCCATGGCGGCCCGGCCGAGGCCGGACCCGACTGGTCCCCGGTGGACTGGCAGCAGTATCCCGAGGAGGTCGTCGACCGTAAATGGCGTACGGAAGCGGCCAGGCTCCACCGCGTCCTGGACAGTCTGGGAGTACGCCGTTCGACGGACACCGCCTCCTCCACGACGGCACCAGGTCCCACGCTGGCCCGGGTCATGGACCACCTCTCGTCCCGGGGGCCCGCCTCGTCCCGGGGGGCCGCCACCCCCGCCCCGGGCAGCACGCGCGACCACGACCACGGACAGGACCACGACCACGGGCACGATCACGGACATGACGACGACCACGGGCACGGCGGCGGACACGGCGCGGCCGGCGACGCGCTGGCGGCCGGCATCAGTGCCGAACTGGCCCGCGAGGAGGCGGCTGCCCCGCCGGTCCCCGCCGGGGCAGGGACGGGCGATTCGGTGACCCTCTGGGGCACCGACCCGCTGCCGCTCTCGCCGCTCCAGCCGCCTCGTACGGGCAGGGAGCTGCTCGCCGACCATGTGACGGCGATGGTCTGCTGCTCGGCCGTCGACACGGCCGGCGCCGCACCCGGCCTGGACTGGCTCGACGGACCGACCCTGCTGATCGACGGCGAACGCCGCACGGACCTCGGCGGGCGTGTCCTCAGCCTGGTCGAGGGCGGCGACGCGGAACCGCTCCGTTCCTGGCTGGCCTCGCTCGGCGTGCGTCCGGAGAAGCCCGTACGCCTCGTATGACTCGTACGCCTCCCCTTTATCACACCCCTCATCCGGACTGAAGCGTTCCGCTAACGTCAATTCGCGACGAACGGTGACGGGCCGCATGCGTTATGTGATGTGCTGGAGACCGGCGCTTGTAGCAAAAACGGCCGTACCACCCGATGTGGCACGGCGGACCGGAGGAGGGGCGTGCGATGGGGGCGGACCAGATCCGACGAGCGGAACAGATCCGACGGTGGGAATCGGGCGCTCTCGCCCACGCGGTCAGCGATCCGTTCGGCCAGGGCCCGCTCCCCTGGCTGCGCGGCAGTGAGAACTACTTCGACGACACCGGTCAGCTCGTGCCCTGGTACGCCGATCCGACCCTGGGCCGGGACCGCGGCGGCGGCCTCCGCACCGCCGACGACGTACGCCGTCAGATCAAGGGGTTCGCGTCCACCGGCGGAGTCGCTCCCGGCGAGGCGATCGACTTCCATGTCACCGTCGATCCGCCCCAGCAGTTCTCCGTGGACATCTACCGGATCGGGCACTACGGCGGCGACGGCGCCCGCAAGATCACCACCAGCCCGCGGCTCTCCGGCATCGTCCAGCCACCGCCGCTCGCCGCCGACCGTACGGTCTCCTGCCACCACTGGTGGCTCTCCTGGCGGCTCCAGATCCCGGAGTACTGGGAGCTCGGCGCCCATGTCGCCGTCCTGACGACCGTCGACGGCTATCGCTCGCACATCCCCTTCACGGTCCGCGACAGCCATCCCGCCGATCTGCTCCTGCTGCTTCCCGACATCACCTGGCAGGCGTACAACCTCTACCCCGAGGACGGTCACACCGGCGCCAGCCTCTACCACGCCTGGGACGAGCAGGGCCGGCTCCTCGGTGAGCAGGACGCCGCGACCACGGTCTCCTTCGACCGCCCGTACGCGGGTGCCGGACTGCCGCTCCACGTCGGTCACGCCTACGACTTCATCCGCTGGGCCGAGCGGTACGGCTACGACCTCGCCTACGCCGACACCCGTGATCTGCACGCCGGCCGGGTCGATCCCACCCGCTACCGCGGTCTGGTCTTCCCCGGCCACGACGAGTACTGGTCCGTGCCGATGCGCCGTACCGTCGAGCTGGCGCGTGAGCAGGGCACATCACTCGTCTTCCTCTCCGCCAACACCCTGTACTGGCAGGTGGAGCTGGGCCCTTCGGCCTCCGGCGTCCCCGACCGGCTGCTGACCTGCCGCAAACGCCGCGGTCCCGGCCGGCCCGCCCTCTGGCGCGAGGTGGACAGGCCGGAGCAGGAGCTCCTCGGCATCCAGTACGCGGGCCGGATCCCCGAGCCGCATCCCCTGGTCGTACGGAACGCCGAACACTGGCTCTGGGAAGCCACCGGCGCGACCGAGGGCGACGAGATCGACGGACTCGTCGCGGGCGAGGCCGATCGCTATTTCCCGCGCACCGCGCTGCCCGAGCACCAGGACCGCATCCTGCTCGCACACTCCCCGTACCGCGACAGCGAGAACACCACACGCCATCAGGAGACCTCGCTCTACCGGGCGCCCTCGGGCGCGCTGGTCTTCGCCTCGGGCACCTTCGCGTGGTCCCCGGCGCTGGACCGGCCCGGCCATGTCGATCCCCGTATCCAGCGCGCGACCGCCAACCTCCTGGACCGGATCTGCAAACGGGACTGACCGAGAACGGGACCGATCGACGACCGGGACCGACCGGGACCGACCGGGGCGCGACGAACCGCTGGGACGCGCCGGCCAGGACGCGACCGACCTCCGCGCCCGTGCGCCCGAGCCGCGCACAAGGCCTGACGCGCGGTGCGCGGTACCCCTGCGAGCTGGGACTTCCGGCATACGGGAGAATCGAGGCGATCTTCAAGATCGGACAGAACCACGGGGAGGAACCGTGTCCGGATTCGTAGAAAAGCCCGAGCCCCCACAGGTGCCGGGTCTGGTGCATCTCCACACCGGCAAGGTGCGTGATCTGTACCGGAACGAGGCGGGCGACCTCGTGATGGTCGCCAGCGACCGTATGTCCGCCTTCGACTGGGTGCTGCCCACCGAGATCCCCGACAAGGGCCGGCTGCTCACCCAGCTCTCGCTCTGGTGGTTCGAACGGCTCGCCGAACTCGTACCGAACCATGTGATCTCCGCCGACGTCCCCTCCGGCGCCCCCGCCGACTGGGCCGGGCGCACCCTGATCTGCGAGCCACTGCGGATGATCCCGGTGGAGTGCGTCGCCCGCGGCTATCTCACCGGCTCGGGACTCACGGAGTACAACGAGTCCCGTACCGTCTGCGGACTCGCGCTCCCCGAGGGTCTGGCCGACGGCTCGGAGCTGCCCGGCCCGATCTTCACTCCCGCCACGAAGGCGGCCGTCGGCGAGCACGACGAGAACGTGCCGTACGAGGAAGTGGCCCGCCAGGTCGGTGCCGAGACCGCCGCGCTGCTGCGCCGGACGACCCTCGATGTGTACGGCCTGGCCCGTGACCTGGCCCGAGTCCGCGGGATCATCCTCGCCGACACCAAGTTCGAGTTCGGCTTCGACGTCGAGGACCGGCTGGTGCTCGCGGACGAGGTGCTGACCTCCGACTCCTCGCGCTTCTGGCCGGCGGACTCCTGGGAGCCGGGACACCCGCAGCCGTCCTACGACAAGCAGTACGTACGTGACTGGCTGACCTCCCCGGCCTCCGGCTGGGACCGCGCGAGCGAGCAGCCGCCGCCTCCGCTGCCGCCCGAGGTCGTGGAGGCGACGCGGGCGCGGTACGTGGAGGTGTACGAACTCCTCACCGGCAACACCTGGCAGTAGAAGCCGGTCGCGGGCAGCGGAGGCGGTCGCGGCGACACCGGACCGGCGCGCCCGCACAAGACCGGAGCCCGCACACCAGGGCCCGCACACCAGGGCCGACGACACGAAGAAGCTCCCAGTGACACGAAGAAGCCCCCGGTCAACCTGACCGGGGGCTTCCTCTTCCTGAGCGGACGACCAGGTTCGAACTGGCGACCTCAACCTTGGCAAGGTTGCGCTCTACCAACTGAGCTACGTCCGCATGCGCCGTGGCGCGTCTGCCACTATACCCAACCTCGGCCCCGTGCGAGACGCACAGCTGTATGACGGTTTTCCGCCCCGAGTTTGGACGCGGCGGACGAGAGATAGTTCCGTACGGTTCCCTGCGACAGCGACGCACGCTCCGCGATCTCCGCGATCGGCGCACCGTCCGCCGCGAGCTCCAGCACCTCCGCCTCCCGCGCGGTCAGCGGAGAGTCCCCCGCCGAGATCGCGTCGGCCGCCAATTCCGGGTCCACGAAGCGGTTTCCCGCGTGCACGGTACGGATGATCTCGGCGAGCTGCTGTGCGCTGACGGTCTTGGGTACGAAGGCCCGGACCCCCGCGGCCAACGCCCGCTTCAGATGGCCGGGCCTGCCATGACTGGTCACGATCATCGTCCGGCAGCCGGGCAGTTCCGTACGGAGGGATGTGGCGACTTTCACACCGTCCGCACCCGGCATCTGGAGATCGAGAACGGCCACATCGGGCCGGTGCGCCCGCGCCATCGCCAGCGCCTCGGGCCCGGACGCCGCCTCGGCGACCACCAGCAGGTCGTCTTCGAGCGCGAGCAGCGCGGCGAGCGCACCCCGGATCAGATGCTCGTCGTCGGCGAGCAGAACCCGTACGGGAGGAGCGACAGGAGCAGGCACGGAACCGCTCACGGAACCGCCTACGGAACCGCCTTCGGGACCGTCCTGATCGGCGGGCAGGGACGTCATGCCGCGACCACCTCGTCGGACGCGGGGCCGGGGCCGTGGTCAGGACGGTCCGGGCCCGGCGCGGGCAGCGGCACCCGAGCCGTCAGCCGGAAGCGGCCTTGCCCTGTGTGTCTCGCCTCCAGCGTGCCGTCCAGTGCCGCGAGCCGCTCCCGCAACCCGGCGAGACCGGAGCCGCCGTTCGCACCGTTCCGTATGGGTTCGGCGGAGGTGATCGCGTCCACCGGCACCCCGTCGTTCTCCACGACGAGAACCGCTTCCCGGCCGTCGGCATCGGCCCGGCCGTTCTCCTCGCTCTCCGAGAGCCGTACGGTGCACCGCCGCGCGTCCCCATGGCGCAGCACGTTCGTCGTGGCCTCGCGCACCACCCAGCCCAGCGCCGACTGGACCTCGGCCGGAAGACCACTGCGACCGGCCACGCCCTTGCCACTGTCCTCGCCGACCAGACCGTCCGTCCCCTCGATCAGGCAGTCGATGCCCGCCGCCGTCAACACCCCTCGGGCCCCTTCGAGTTCTATGTGCAGATCCGCTTCGCGGTATCCCCGTACGACATCCCGCACCTCGCGCTGCGACTCCCGCGCTATCCGCTGCACCTCGGCCATCTGGGCCACGGCCTCCGGTCGGCCGCGCTCGGCGAGCTGAACCGCCAGCTCGCTCTTCAGCGCGATCACCGCGAGATTGCGGCCCATGACATCGTGCAGATCGCGCCCGAACCGCAGCCGTTCCTCCGCGACCGCGAGCCGCGACTGAAGTTCCCTGGCCGCGTCCAGATCCCAGACGGCCTTGAGCAGCCAGGCCGAGAAGACATAGGTGAGGACGAGGCCCGTGCCCGCGAGGGCTATCCCGACGACATTGCCGATGACGACCCCGGCCGGCAGGGACAGCACCAGTGTCATGGCCGCCGTACCGCCGACTGTGCCGAGCACGGCGTACATCATCTGGCGATGTGTGCGCAGACCCAAGGCGACCGACGCCAGCCCGAAGACCGGAAAGCCGATCAGCAACAGTGCGTTCTCGCTGTCATCGATCACATCGGTGTAGCGCAGGAGAAGGGCGACCATGGCGCCCTCCGCCGAGGCGACGGCCACGGCCAGGACCAGTCGCGCGGGCCGCTCGCGCCGCCCGAGACGCCAGTCCAGGGCCCGGGACTGGAGCAGACAGCAGAGCGCGGCCTGGCAGCAGACCATCAGGAACAGCCATCCGCCGAGCGGTCCGTGACCGGTGGTCAGCGACGGGACGCCGATCACCACCAGCTCCATCACTCCGAAGAGGTAGAACGACCAGCGGGTATAGATCTCGACCTTGACCGGCTTGCTCTTGCCGTGCCACCAGCCCGTCAGCCCGGACATCGCTCCTTCTCCATCCAGCTCCCCCATACGCACCTTCCCTGCCCCTGCCGACGCCCTCGCTGCTCAGCGCCGCGGCTCCCACCGGAACCACCGCTCGACAGCGAACACGGCCAGCGCCGTCCAGACCAGCGCGCTGAGCGCGGCCCCCATCAGGTCGTACCCCTCCGCACCGCCCAGCCACCCCGCCCTGATCAGAGTCATCACTCCGGTCATCGGCAGCAACTCGCACAGAGAGGCGATCCTCTCGGGGAGCGCCTCCAGCGGGACGAACAGCCCCGAGCCGACGATCGAGATCATGAACAACGGCATCGTCGTGAGCTGGACGCTCTCCACGGTCCGGGTGAACGCGGAGGTCACGGCCGCCAGCGCGGTCAGCAGCACCAGCCCGGCCAGCAGCCCGCCGACCAGCACCACCGGCTGCCTCGGCGCCCGTATACCGAGGAAGGCGATACCTGCCGCGATCACCACGGCGGACTGTACGAACGCCAGCGCCACGGCCGGCAGCGCCGTGCCGGCGAGTATCTCGCGGTCGGACGCCTCGATCGTACGGAGCCGCTTGAGCACCAGTTCCTCACGCCGGGCCGTGTACGCGGAGGCCAGGTTGGCATAGACGGCCATGATCAGCACCATGCCGATACCGCCGGACAGCGCGGCCTCGACGGCGTTCATCCCGGTCCTGTCCAGGTCGATCTGCCCGAGCGAGGACTTGATCGCCGCGATCATCGCCACCGGTATGAACAGGGCCGCGAACAGCGCCGTCCTGTTCCTTACGAGCAGCGTGAACTCGGCTCTCCCGAGAGCACCGAGACGCCCCGAGAACGTGGTCGTGCCCACCCCCGCCGCACCCGATGCGGCCGTACTCTCCGCGCTCATCGCACCTCCACCGTCCCCGCTGTCCCCGTCGTCTCCACCGCTTCGGCGCTGCCGCTCCGCGCCGCGATTTCCAGAAAAGCCTCTTCAAGGGAGGCGGACCGTGCGTCCAGTGCCTCCAGCTCCACGTCCGACTCCTGTGCCCACCGCAGCAGTTCGCCCAGATCCCGCTGGAGCCGGCGGGTCCGTATCTCCACGCGCCGTCCCTCCGCCGCGGCCCGCAGCGACAACGGCAGCCGCGCGGCCGGAACACCGGCCGGCAGCAGGAAACGGATCCGGGCCGGCCGCGCCGCGGTCACCTCGGCCGGGGTTCCCGTGACCTCGATCCGGCCCTGGTGCATGATCGCCAGCCGGTCGGCGAGGGTCTCGGCCTCCTCCAGATAGTGCGTGGTCAGCAGGACCGTCGTGCCGTCGTCCCGCAGGAGCCGTATCAGCTCCCAGGTGTCGTGGCGCCCTTCGGCGTCCAGCCCGGTCGTCGGCTCGTCGAGGAAGAGCACCTCGGGCCGGCCGAGCAGCGCGAGCGCCAGATCGAGGCGCCGCTTCTCGCCGCCGGAGAGCTGTTTGACCCGCACACCGGACCGCTTGCCGAGCCCCACCAGCTCCAGTGCCTCATCGGTGGGCCGCGCCCCGCTCGTACAGCCGGCACACATCCGTACCGTCTCGGCGACCGTCAGATCGGAGGGGAATCCGCCTTCTTGGAGCATCACCCCCATGCGTGGGCGCACGGCCGCGCGCCGGGAGTACGGATCACTGCCCAGCACCCGGACCGTCCCGCCGCTGGGCCGGGCGAGGCCCTCCAGCAGCTCGACGGTGGAGGTCTTGCCCGCGCCGTTCGTCCCGAGCAGTGCGAACACCTCGCCCCGCGCCACGGAGAACGAGATGCCGTTCACGGCCGTGAAGCCGCCGGCGTAGGTGCGTCGCAGCGCGTCCACATCGATCACTGGCGGCTCGATCAGTGAAGACTCATTCATGTCTTCAGGTTCCCCGGCGCCCGGAGCGCCCGGCAGTGCGTGCTGTCACCGCCACCGATGACATATGTCATGGGCCGTCAAGGACCGCCGGGGGAAAGGTAGCCATAGACCGCCACGCGCCATGGACCGCTGTTTCCGCCCGCCTTCACCCATGCCCGCCGGGACCCCATGCCCCCGGGTCCGACCGCGCACCGCCGCCCACCGCACCCGGCACCCAGCACCCAGCACCGGGGCACCGCCCCTCCCGCACCGCGCCGGACCCGGCCCGGCCGCCCGCACCAGCACCCGGTGGCCGTACGCACGCACAGAAACGCCCGGCCAATAAAACCGGCCGGGCGTCTGTATGGTCCATATATGTTGCTGCTGTGCTGAAACTGATGCGCCGATCAAGGAGTGTTGATCGCGATCGGATCAACCGACCTTGCATCAACTGACCTTGCGTCGCGAAGATCTCCAGCCTTTGTCCTTCGACCAGAACCTTCGCTTCCGAGCGGACGACGAGATTCGAACTCGCGACCCTCACCTTGGCAAGGTGATGCTCTACCAACTGAGCCACGTCCGCACCGCACCGATCGCTCGGTGCGACCACCACCCTACCCGATCCACTGAGTGGACCGAAGGGCGATGCAGAGCGGGTGACAGGAATTGCACACTGCGCCTCCCCCTTGGAAAGGGGGCGTTCTGCTACTGAACTACACCCGCACGCTCGGCGAGGTTTTGGCCTTTCGGCCTTGCCCCTCGGCGTGGTCCAAACTCTAGCCGATCAGTGGGGGTGCTGTGCAACTCGGTTCGCTGCCGCGTCGCCCGACCGGCCCCATGGGGCGCCGCCGGCTCAACTGGCTTCGCGGAACGCCTCGTAGACCCGCTTGGGGATCCGGCCGCGCGCCGGCACCTCCATTTTGTGGGACTGGGCCCAGGCGCGGACGGCCGCGGGATCGGGCGCGAGGGCGGTGTGCCGGTAGGTGGTCCGGGATTTGCCGTGCTTGCTGGCGTTTGTCTGCTTTCGGCCTGCCGCCATGAAGGGTGCCAGGGCCTTGCGTAGTTTCTTTGCATTGGCGGGATTGAGGTCGATCTCGTACGACTTCCCGTCCAGGCCGAACGTGACCGTTTCCGACGCTTCTCCGCCGTCGATGTCGTCGGAGAGCGTGACCACTACGCGCTGCGCCACGGATATCGGTCCTTTCTTGCGGTACCCGCCCGCCCCCGGCCGTCTGGGAAACACGGCTGACGTGCGGTGATACCGGCCTTCCGGCTGTTAACTGGGGACTGGCTGGTACTTCTGGGGACTTCGGGTCAATGGTGCTTTCCGCTGTATTCCTTTGTACAGCGGCAGGCGCCGCATTGTGAAGCCCAGCCAATTGCATCAGCGTGTCCCATGCAATGGGGGGCCATGGTTTTTCCCTGGATTTTCCCGGGCGTTGCCCGGTGGCCGAAATCGCCGGGTGATCCGTCGAGAGTGTATCTACCCGCGTAGATTCTCGGGACGGGTACGCTGAGGGAAGCTCGGGGGGTCTGGGGGATTCCCCGGGACCCGGGGATTCCCCGGAGAACGCAGCAGCTGAAACAGCAGCAGAACCAGTCGCACCACACCACCGGGAGTGCCAGTGGCACGCGTCGTAGTCGACGTCATGCTCAAGCCGGAGATCCTCGACCCGCAGGGACAGGCTGTGCAGCGCGCGCTGCCTCGTCTGGGCTTCGAGGGCATTGCCGACGTCCGCCAGGGAAAGCGCTTCGAGCTGGAGGTGGCGGAGCCGGTCGACGCCGCCGCCCTCGCCCGTATCCATGAGATGGCCGAGACCTTCCTCGCCAACACCGTCATCGAGGATTTCGTCGTCAAGGTCGAGGAGACCGGGACGGGCGAGGCCGGGACGGTCCAGAAGGGTGGAGCCGAGAGGACCGGAGCCGAGGAGGGCGGGGCCGCGACGGACGAGCCCCGGAACAGCACGGCCGGGAAGACCGCGAAGGTCGGGGAGCCGACGTGACCGCTCGTATCGGAGTCGTCACCTTCCCCGGCACCCTCGACGACCGGGACAGCCTGCGCGCCGTCCGCATCGCCGGAGCCGAGCCCGTCTCCCTCTGGCACCGTGACAAGGACCTCCACCAGGTCGACGCGGTCGTCCTGGCCGGCGGCTTCAGTTACGGCGACTATCTCCGGGCCGGAGCCATCTCCCGGTTCTCCCCGGTGATGGAAACGATCATCGAGCAGGCGAAGGCCGGGCTGCCGGTCCTCGGGATCTGCAACGGCTTCCAGATCCTCACCGAGTCCCATCTGCTCCCCGGCGCGATGCTGCGCAACAACCATCTCCACTTCATCTGCCGTGACCAGAAACTGCGCGTGGAGAACGCGGAGACCACCTGGACCGCCGACTATTCCGCCGGCCAGGAAATCTCCGTACCGCTCAAGAACATCGACGGCCGGTACGTCGCCGACGAGCGCACGCTCGACGAGCTGGAGGCCGAGGGCCGGGTCGCCTTCCGCTATCTGGACGGCAACCCGAACGGTTCGCTCCGTGACATCGCCGGCATCACCAACGCGGCGGGCAATGTCGTCGGCCTGATGCCGCATCCCGAGCACGCCGTGGAGCCGCTGATCGGTACGGGCCGCACGGACGGCCTGGGATTCTTCACCTCGATCCTGAAGAAGCTGGTAAGCGCCTGATGACGATCAAGACCCTCGACACCGTCAAGCACGCGAGCGGTACGCCCGAGGCGGAGCAGCCCTGGAAGGACCTCGGCCTCAAGGAGGACGAGTACGCCCGGATCCGCGAGATCCTGGGCCGCCGTCCCACCGGCGCCGAACTGGCCATGTACTCCGTGATGTGGTCCGAGCACTGCTCGTACAAGAGCAGCAAGGTGCATCTCAAGCAGTTCGGCGAGAAGGTACCGCCCAACGACGCGATGCTCGTCGGCATCGGCGAGAACGCGGGCGTCGTGGACGTCGGCCAGGGTTACGCGGTCACCTTCAAGGTCGAGTCGCACAACCACCCGTCGTACATCGAGCCCTACCAGGGCGCGGCCACCGGTGTCGGCGGCATCGTCCGCGACATCCTCGCCATGGGCGCGCGGCCGGTCGCGGTCGTGGATCCGTTGCGCTTCGGCGCGGCCGACCATCCCGACACCAAGCGGGTGCTGCCCGGGGTGGTCGCGGGCATCGGCGGTTACGGCAACTGTCTCGGTCTGCCGAACATCGGCGGCGAGGTCGTCTTCGACTCCTGCTACCAGGGCAACCCGCTGGTCAACGCCGGTTGTATCGGCGTGATGAAGCACGAGGACATCCATCTCGCGAAGGCGTCGGGTCCCGGCAACAAGGTGATCCTGTACGGCGCCCGCACCGGTGGCGACGGCATCGGCGGTGTGTCGGTCCTGGCGAGCGAGACCTTCGAGTCCACCGGCCCGGCCAAGCGGCCGGCGGTCCAGGTCGGCGACCCCTTCCAGGAGAAGCTCCTCATCGAGTGCACCTTGGAGATCTTCCGCGAGAAGCTCGTGGCAGGGATCCAGGACCTCGGCGGCGCCGGGCTCTCCTGCGCGACGAGCGAGCTGGCGTCGGCGGGCTCCGGCGGGATGCGGGTCGAGCTGGACACCGTTCCGCTGCGTGACGCGACTCTCTCGCCCGAGGAGATCCTCATGAGCGAGTCGCAGGAGCGCATGTGCGCGGTGGTCGAGCCCGCCAACGTCGACCGCTTCATGGAGATCTGCGAGAAGTGGGACGTCATCGCCACCGTCATCGGTGAGGTGACCGAGGGCGACCGGCTGGAGATCTTCTGGCACGGCGAGCAGATCGTGGATGTTCCGCCGCGCTCGGTGGCGCATGACGGTCCGGTCTACCACCGGCCGTACGCCCGCCCCGAGTGGCAGGACGCCCTCCAGGCGGACGACGCCAACAAGCTGCCGCGCCCGGCCACGTCGGCCGAGCTGAGGGAGCAGGTCCTGAAGCTGGTCGCGTCGCCCAACCAGGCGTCGAAGGCGTGGATCACCGATCAGTACGACCGTTTCGTGCAGGGCAACACCGTGCTCGCGCAGCCCGAGGACGCGGGGATGGTCCGGATCGACGAGGAGTCGAATCTGGGCGTGGCGATGGCGACGGACGGCAACGGCCGGTACACGAAGCTCGACCCGTACGCGGGCGCGCAGCTCGCGCTGGCGGAGGCGTACCGCAATGTCGCGGCCTCCGGCGCCAAGCCGCTCGCCATCTCCGACTGCCTGAACTTCGGTTCGCCCGAGGACCCGGCCGTCATGTGGCAGTTCGCCGAGGCCACGCGCGGTCTGGCGGACGGCTGCCTCCAGCTCGGCACGCCGGTCACCGGCGGCAATGTCTCGCTCTACAACCAGACCGGCGAGACGGCCATCCATCCCACACCGGTCGTCGCCGTGCTCGGTGTGATCGACGACGTCAACCGCCGTACGCCGATCGCCTTCAAGGAGGAGGGTCAGCTTCTTTACCTCCTCGGCGACACGCGCGAGGAGTTCGGCGGTTCTGCCTGGTCGCAGGTGGTGCACGACCATCTCGGCGGGCTGCCGCCGGTCGTGGACCTGGACCGGGAGAAGCTGCTCGGCGAGATTCTGATCTCGGCCTCCCGTGACGGAATGATCGACGCGGCGCACGATCTGAGCGACGGCGGTCTGATCCAGGCGGTCACCGAGTCCTGCCTGCGCGGCGGCCAGGGCGCCCGGCTGGTCGTACCGGACGGGCTCGACGCGTTCACCTTCCTCTTCAGCGAGTCGGCGGGCCGCGCGGTCGTCGCCGTACCGCGCAGCGAGGAGCTCCGCTTCACCGACATGTGCGGCGCCCGCGGGCTGCCCGTGACCCGGATCGGTGTCGTGGACGGCGAGGAGATCGAGG
>NZ_MAUD01000182.1 GCF_001700515.1 Streptomyces lushanensis | reverse complement strand
GCCGGCCGGCAGTGCCCCGTCCGGCGCGGTGGTGAACGGTACGGCGAGCACCGCGACCCGGTGGCCATGGGCGAGCGCCGTGAGCAGTCCCGCGACATCCGTGCTCCGCGTGCTCCCGCCGTCGCAGGCGAGCAGCGTCTCGGTCGCGATCACCGAACTGGTCAGAAAGGGCGCCGCGGTGACGCGCCGGCCCAGCTCCTCCAGTACGACGGCGGCCTCGCGCGCGCCCGCGCCCTGGCCGCCGAGCTTCTCGGGGACGAGCAGCCCCGACACACCGATCCCGGCGGTGAGCGAGGTCCACAGCCCGGGATCGTACGGATCACCGGACTCGGCGCGGACGAGCGCCGCCGGCAGGTCGTGGCGGTCGGTGAGCAGGGACCGTACGGCAGCGCGCAGATCGTCCTCGATGTCGGAGTAGAGCAGATCGGGTGAGGTGTCGGGTCCGCTCGGCCACGCCGTCATCGTGCCAGGTCCTTCCAGGGAACGTCCTTGTCGTCGCGCGGCTCGGAGGGCAGACCGAGGACCCGCTCGGCGACGATGTTCAGCAGTACCTCGCTCGTACCGCCCTCGATGGAGTTGCCCTTCGAGCGCAGATAGCGGTAACCGGCGTCGCGTCCGGTGAAGTCGACCAGCTCGGGTCTGCTCATGGTCCAGTCGGAGTACAACATGCCTTCCTCACCGAGGAGTTCGACCTCAAGCCCGCTGATCTCCTGATTGAGCCGGGCGAACGCGAGCTTCATCCCGCTTCCTTCGGGACCCGGTTGTCCGGCGACGAGCTGCTGGCGCAGCCGCTCGCCGGTGAGCCGGGCCACCTCGGCCTCCGCCCAGAGCGTCAGCAGCCGCTGATGCAGCTCGTGGGTGCGCAGTCCGGGCCGCTCGCGCCAGGTCCTGGCGACCGGGCCGATCATGCCGCCCTCGCGCGGGAGCTGGGCACCGCCGATGGAGACCCGCTCGTTCATCAGGGTGGTCCGCGCGACCTTCCAGCCCTCGCCCACCTCGCCGAGCCGGTGCGCGTCGGGGATGCGTACGTCGGTGAGGAAGACCTCGTTGAACTCGGCCTCGCCGGTGATCTGGCGCAGCGGCCGTACCTCGACACCGGGATCGGTCATGTCGCAGAGGAAGTATGTGATGCCCCGGTGCTTGGGCAGGTCCGGATCGGTACGGGCGATGAGGATGGCCCAGCGGGCGAGATGCGCGCTGGACGTCCACACCTTCTGGCCGTTGACGATCCAGTCGCCGGTGGCGGAGCCGCCCTCGCGTACGGCGCGGGTGGCGAGCGCGGCGAGGTCCGAGCCGGCGCCCGGCTCGCTGAAGAGCTGGCACCACACCTCCTCGCCGACCCACAGGGGCCGCAGGAAGCGCTCCTTCTGTTCCCGGGTGCCGTAACGCAGGATCGTCGGCGCGGCCATGCCGAGACCGATGCCGATCCGGCGCGGTTCGTTGTCGGGCGCGCCCGCCGCGGCCAGCTCCGCGTCCACGACGGCCTGGAGGGAGCGCGGCGCGTCATGTCCGCCGAGCCCCACGGGACAGTGGACCCAGGCCAGTCCGGCATCGAAGCGCGCCTTCAGGAAGTCGGTGCGGTCGGTGCCGGAGGGCGGGTAATCGGCGAGCAGCTTCCGGGTGAGGGAACGCAGTTGGGCGGCATCGGTCGTCGGCTGGGCGGCGTCGGTCATCGGGCCACGCCTCCCGGGAGCACCACGAGCCGGCCGGTGGTGCTGCCGTCGGCGACCCGCTGGACGGCGTCGGCAGCGCCCTTCATCGCCACCCGCTCGCTGATGAGCGGCCTGATCGCGCCCCGGGCCGCGAGCGTGGTCAGCTCCTCGTGGCAGGCGGCCACCGCCGCCGGGTCCTTGGCGGCGTACAGACCCCAGTGCAGGCCCAGGATCGAGTAGTTCTTCACCAGCGCGTGGCCGAGGGCGGGGCTGGGAATGACGCCGCTCGCGAAGCCCACGACGACGATACGGCCCTCGAAGGCGACGCATTTGGTGGACCCGTCGAAGGCCTTGCCGCCCACCGGGTCGTACACCACATCCGCGCCCCGCCCGCCGGTGGCCTTCTTGACGGCCGCGACCAGGTCCTCCGTACGACGGTCGATCACCAGGTCGCAGCCCAGTTCCCGGGCCACCCGGGCCTTGTCCGGGCCGCCGACGACCCCGATGACGGTGGCTCCCGCGGCCTTTCCGAGCTGTACGGCGGCGCTGCCGACACCGCCGGCGGCCGCGTGGACGAGCAGCGTCTCGCCCGCCCGCAGCCGCGCCCGCCGGTGCAGTCCGAACCAGCCCGTCTGATAGCCGATGCGCAGGGCCGCCGCCTCCGCGTCGTCCAGGGCCATGGGCGCGGGAAGGACCGCGGCCTCGTCCGCGACGACGTACTCGGACAGTCCGCCGTGCGGCAGGGCGGGCACGGCGATGACCCGCCGTCCGTCCTCGGTCTCCCCGCAGATCTCCACGCCCGGTGTGAAGGGCATCGGCGGCCGTACCTGGTACTGGCCGCGGCAGAGCAGCACATCCGGAAAGTTGATGTTCGCCGCCCGGACCCGTAGCGCCACCTGGCCGTCGGCGGGCTCCGGACGCTCCGTCTCCTCGAGCCGCATCACCTCGCCCGGCTCTCCGTTCCGGTGTACTCGCCATGCTTGCATTCAGGGCCTCCACACGATGGGCGGTACCGCACTCGCCCGCATACTAAGCGGTCGCTTGCCATCGTGGGAACAGCACGCCGACGGCCCTCACAGGGCCGTCGGGATCCAGGTCACTCCGCGCTGATCTCGTGAACTCCCGGGCCGACGGGCTCCGTTCCGTCCGGGAAGATCGGGACCGGCCGGGTCCTGCGCAGATAGGTCTCGGCGTGCCAGATCGCCTCACGCGCGGTGCGCTGCCCCATGAGGACGCACAGGGTGTACGCGACGTCCTCGAACCGGCCCCGGGTGGTCTCGTCGAGCGGATCGGCGAGGACGAGCCGTTCCCATGCCCGGTAACGGGCCAGCAGATCAGCGACCAGATGTCTGTCCGGCAGCAGCATGTCCACCACCTCCCGCCGTCGCGCGCAGCGCGAGACCAGTCCCCCGGAGGCCATTCTCCCCCCGCCCTGCCGCATCCGCTCGGCGAGGTCCGGCGGATGCGGCGCGGGCCCGCGGGCGGTCAGTCCTCGCCCCGCGCGAGCGCGAGCAGCCGGTCCAGCACCCGCGGCGCGCCCGCGCGCACCCCGTCGTGCTCGTACTCGTCCGTCACCCAGGTCCGCAGCCCGCGGATCGCCCGCGCGGTGCGCAGCGAGTGCTCCGTGTCGACATACATGTCGTCGTGGTAGACGACGGCGGCGACCGGCACCTCGTTGGCGGCGAGCCGGCCGGTGTCGTACAGCGCGGGCCAGCCGGTACGGGCGGCGAGCAGTTCGGCGGTCTCGCGCAGCGGGCGCAGCGCCGGGTCGGACTCGAAGTGCCACGGATGGACGCTCTCGCCCGTGAAGTACAACGGGCCCTCACCGGCGAGGGCCTTCGCCGCGTCGAAGCGGGGGAACTCGGCGCGCACGCGCTCGGCCGCCCAGTCGGTGGGCCGGCCGTCCTGGGCGTAGATCACCTCGTGGAGCACGGCGTACAGCGGATGCCCGGCGTACGAGAGGGCCGAGACGACAGCCTCCTGGAACGCGTCGGAGAGCACCGGGCCGCCGGGCGCGCGGACGAAGGCCTTCTCCAGCAGGTAGTGGAGCTGGTGGCTGCCGTCGCCGCCGCCGAGCACGATACCCAGGGACTGGAACGCCTCGGGTGTCAGGACGTAACCGCCGGGGAGCACGGGCCGGTGCTCGGCGACATGCTCGGCGATCCGGCGGGCCCTGCCGATGTCCTGCGGATAGCGCGTGTAGTGGGCCTCCACCTTGCGCGCGATCCGCGGATAGGCGGCGCGGTAGACCTCGTCGGCGGTGGCGTCCAGGGAGGGCAGTCCACCGGTGATCAGGACGGTACGCAGGCCCTCCGGCGCGGTGGAGAGGTAGTGGGTGGCGCAGAAACCGCCGAAGCTCTGGCCCAGCAGGGTCCAGGGCGCGCCGCCGGTCAGCCCGGGCCGGATGGTCTCGCAGTCGCGCACGATCGAGTCGGCGCGGAAGTGGGCGAGATAGCGGGCCTGCTCCCGCGGGCCGCCGCGCAGGGGCAGGCTCTGCCGGTTGGCCGGTGTGGACAGGCCCGTGCCCCGCTGGTCGAGGAGGAGCACCCGGAACTCCTGGAGGGCGCGGCCGAGCCACGCCTGCCGTCCGGTGAAGCGGCGGACGCCGAAGCCTGGACCGCCCTCCAGATAGACCAGCCAGGGCAGGTCCGCGTCCGCCTTGGCACTCGCCACGACCTCACGCGCGAAGAGTTCGATCCGCTCACCCGACGGATCGTCGTGGTCCAGCGGGACCGAGAAGTGATGGTCGGTGAGGACGACGCCGGGCTGGCGGTAGCTGGTCACGGGTGCTCCTGTTCTCGCTCGTCCCTGCCGGGGACGGTCACGGCGGACAGTTCAGCACACGGGCCCGTGGACGGTCGCCCACGGCCCCCGCCCCGGGGCGCGCGGCCCGGCCGCGCGCCCGACTCGGACAGTCCCGGTCCGTGTGCGCCGGGACGCGCCCGCTCCTAGCGTGAGGACATGATCCGGTTCGAGCAGGTCACCAAGGTCTATCCGGACGGGACGGCCGCGGTGCGGGATCTCTCCTTCGAGGTGGCCGAGGGCGAGCTGGTGACGCTGGTGGGGCCCTCGGGATGCGGCAAGACGACCACGATGATGATGGTGAACCGGCTGATCGAGCCGACCTCGGGGCGTGTCCTGGTCGAGGGCCGGGATGTCGCGGGCGTCGACCCGGTGGCCCTGCGCCGCCGTATCGGCTACGTCATCCAGCAGGGCGGGCTGTTCCCGCACCGTACGGTCCTCGACAACACCGCGACCGTGCCCGCCCTGATCGGCTGGAGGCGGGCGAGGGCCCGCGGACGGGCGGCCGAGCTGCTCGAACTGGTCGGGCTCGATCCCGCGACGTACGGTCCGCGCTATCCGGCCCAGTTGTCGGGCGGGCAGCGCCAGCGGGTGGGAGTGGCACGGGCCCTGGCCGCCGATCCTCCGGTGCTGCTGATGGACGAGCCGTTCGGCGCGGTCGACCCGGTGGTGCGCGAGCGGCTCCAGAACGAGTTCCTCAGGCTCCAGGCGACGATGCGCAAGACCGTGCTGCTGGTCACGCACGACATCGAGGAGGCGGTACGGATGGGCGACCGTATCGCGGTGTACGGAGAGGGCCGCATCGAGCAGTACGACACACCGGCCGCGGTCCTCGGCGCTCCCGCCACCGCGTATGTGGCCCGCTTCGTCGGCGCGGACCGCGGGCTGAAGCGGCTGTCGGTCACCGCCGTGGAACCGGCCGATCTGGAGGAGCCTCCGGTCGCCAGGACCGACGAGCCGGCCCGGGACGCGGCGGCCCGTATGCGCGAACAGGGCGCCCGCTGGGCCGTGGTCCTGGGCACGGGCGGCGAGCTCCACGGCTGGGTCTCCGCGGACACGCTGGCCGAGGCCGGTGAGCGCGGCTCCGTCGGCGATCTGGCCCGCCGGATGGAGGCCTGGGTACCGCTCGGCTCACCGCTGAAGCAGGCGTTCAGCGAGATGCTCCAGCACGACGCGGGATGGGTGGCGGTCCTCGACGGCCCGCGCTTCCTCGGCGTCCTGACTCCGGCGAAGCTCCACGAGGCCCTGCGCCGCTCGGTGGACGCGGACGCCCAGGGCGTCAAACGCGGCGAGGTGGACTTCGACTCGGTGTCGGACGCGTAGGCCCTGTCCGGCCGTCCGGGGCCGGCCGGACAGGCCCGACGCGTGTGTCCGGTCCGTGCGTCCGGTCCGGTCAGTGCGGCTCCGGTCAGTGCGGCGGGATCAGGCCCTTCGACCTCAGATACGCCGTGGCGACGTCCTGCGGCAGCCGGCGCCAGCTGTCCACCTGTTCGTTCATCGACGCCAGGTCCTTGGTCGTCAGGACGGTGTTCAGCTCGGACAGCGCGCCGGTCACGCCGGCGGCACCGGCCCGGGAGCGGTTGACGACCGGCACGACGTAGTCGGCGTTCTGGAGGTGCTTGTCGTCCTCCAGGAGCACCAGACCGAACTGGCCGAGCGTGGCGTCGGTGGTCGTGGTCAGCACCATCTGGTCCTGGCCGTCCTGGACGGCCTTCTTGGCCGGCGTCGTACCCACGCCCTTGGGATCGATACCGGTGATGTCGATGCCGTAGGTCTTCCTCAGCCCGGGCTCGCAGTAGGGCCGCTCCACGCATTCGTCTCCGGCCGCCAGCCTGACGGGCAGCCCCGACGCGCCGAGATCGCTCAGCGTGCGCAGCCGGTGTTTGGCGGCGAAGGAGGCGGCGACAGCGAAGGCGTTCTGGTCGACGGCCCGGCCGGGATCGAGCACGGTGAGTCCGCGCGGCGCGGCCAGGGCGCGCAGGGCCCGCATCGTCGCGGCCAGATCGGGCGAGCCGACGGGCTCGGCGCCTGCGCCATGGGTCCTGGCGTTCAGCCAGTCCGCGAAGGTCGCCGCGTACTCCGGTACGGCGTCGATCTGGCCGCTCTCCAGGGCCGGTTCGTAGATCTCCCGGTTGGTGACGGAGAGGATCCGGGTGTGGTAGCCCGCGTGGTTCAGCAGGAGCGCGTACATCTGGGCGAGCAGATCGCTCTCCGTGAAGCCCGCGGAGCCGATGGTCAGATGTCTGCTGTCGCCCGGCGGCCCGGTGATCTCGCCCCGGTGCTCCAGGGACGGGCCCGTGGCGCAGGTGGTGACGGCCGGCAGCAGGAGGGCGGCGACCGCGACACGGACCCGGTGGCCCCTCATCGCGCGCCGTCCCTGGCCCAGCGCGGCCCCAGCCGCCGCACCGCCTCGAACACCGCCTCCACCAGCAGCGCGAACACGGCCACGAGCACCGCGCCCGCGACCACCTGCGGGGTGTCGGCGAGATTGAAGCCGGCGGTGATGATCCGGCCGAGCCCGCCACCGCCCACCAGGGCCGCGAGCGTGGCGGTCGCCACGAGCTGTACGGCGGCGATCCGTACCCCGGTGAGGATCAGCGGCAGCGCGAGCGGCACCTCGACGCGGCGCAGAAGCTGGCTTCCGGTCATCCCCATGCCGCGGGCGGCCTGGACGACATCGCCGTCGACGCCCCGCATACCGACATAGGCGTTGGTGAGCAGCGGCGGGATCGCGAACAGGACCAGCGCGATGATCGTCGGCCAGTCCCCGTACGTACCGATCGGAGTGAGCAGCAGCAGAACGAGCACGGCGAAGGTGGGCACGGCCCGGCCGGCGTTGGAGACATTGACCGCCAGCGCGCCTCCCTTGCCGAGATGGCCCAGCACCAGGGCCACGGGAAGCGCGACGGCGCAGCTGAGGGCGAGGCAGACGACGGTGAGGAAGAGATGTTCGCCGAGCCGGTGCCAGACACCGTCGGGCCCCGACCAGTGCGCGGCGCTGGTGAGCCAGGACCAGGCGGCGGAGAGCGTGTTCACGCGCGCGCCGCCCTCGTCCAGGGAGTGAGCAGCCGCTGGAGTCCGAGCAGCAGCAGATCGGCGAGGACGGCGATGAGCACACAGAGGACGGAGGCGGTGAGCACCTGTGCCTTGAAGAAGGTGTTCATCCCGGCGTAGATGAGATTGCCGAGCCCGCCATGGCCGACGATCGCTCCGACGGTGACGAGCGAGACGGCCGAGACGGTGGCGATCCGCAGCCCGGCCATGGCGGCGGGCAGCGCGAGCGGCACTTCGACGGCGAGCAGCAGCCGCAGCGGCCCGTATCCCAGACCGCGGGCGGCCTGCCTGGTGTCCTCGGGGACGGCACGCAGTCCGGCGAGGATGTTCCGTACGAGCAGCGTCAGCGAGTACAGCACCAGTCCGGCGACGACGAGCGAGGCCGACAGCCCGTACAGCGGCAGCAGCAGGGAGAACATCGCGAGCGACGGGATGGTGTAGAGGACGGTGGTGATCCCGAGCACGGGCGCGCCGAGCCAGCTCCAGCGGCGGGCCGCCAGGGCGAGCGGAACGGCGATCAGCACGCCCAGGAGTACGGCGAAGAAGGTCAGTTCGAGATGTTCGAGCACCGCGTTCCAGAGGATCTGGCGACGGCTGGTGAGATAGGCGCCGCAGATCCACTCATTGCGCGCGAGGCAGTCGTCCGGAGGCGCGGTCACGCGTCCATTGCAGCCTCGTGGGACGGGTGGGCGCGCGTCGTGTTGGACCGTACGGGGCGGCCGTGACCGTTCGTGAGATACGTACCGCTCACACCGTGACCGGCAGTGCCGCCAGTCCTCGGATGACGAAGCCGGGCTTGCGGACGGGCTCGCCCGCCGGACCCAGTCCGGGCGCCAGATCGAGCAGCGCGGCCATCGACGCGGCCAGTTCGATACGGGCCAGCGGCGCGCCGACGCAGTAGTGGATGCCCGCGCCGAAGGAGATGTGGGGATTGTCGCGGCGGGACAGGTCCAGTCCTTCGGGGGCGGTGAACACGGCCGGATCGTGGTTGGCGGAGCCGAAGAGGAGGGCGACCTCGGCGCCGCGCGGGACGGTGGTGCCGCCGATCTCCACCGGGTCGAGCACCCAGCGTTCGAAGAGCTGGAGAGGCGTGTCGTAGCGCATCAGCTCCTCGACGGCGGTGGGCAGCAGGGCGCGGTCCGCGCGGAGGGCGGCGAGCTGCGCGGGGTTGCGGAAGAGCGCGTGCCAGCCGTTGACGGTGGCGTTGACCGTCGCCTCGTGCCCGGCGTTCAGCAGCAGCGCGCAGGTGGCGACCATCTCGGCCTCCGTCAGCTTCTCGCCTTCGTCGTGGACGGCGATCAGGCCCGAGATCAGGTCCTCGCCGGGTTCGGCGCGCCGTACGGCGATCAGCTCGCGCAGATACGCGGAGAACTCCAGTGAGGCGGTGACCGCGCGGCGGGCCGCCTCCTGCGACGGGTTCAGTTCGTACATCGCGCAGATCGCCGCCGACCAGGGCCGCAGCAGCGGGCGGTCCGTCGCGGGGACACCGAGCATCTCGGCTATGACGGCGACGGGCAGCGGCTCGGCGACGGAGCTGAGCAGATCGCCGCCGCCCTCGGCCACGAGCCGCTCGACCAGTTCGGTCGCGAGCGCGCGCACATAGGGCCTGAGCCGCTCGACCGTACGGGGTGTGAACGCCTGCGAGACCAGACGCCGGATACGGGTGTGGTCCGGCGGCTCCAGTTCCAGCATCCCGTGGTCATTGAGCTCGTGGAAGGGCTCATGGCCGGAGGGCGGCGCGGTTCTGCCGAACTCCTCGTGGCTGAACCGGTGCCCGTAGGAACGGCCGAGCCTCCGGTCCCGCAGCAGCGCCGACACATCCGCGTGGTGCGGTACGAGCCACTGGTCGCTCGGCTCGTAGTAGTGCGCCCGGCCGCGGGCCCGCAGCTCGGCGTAGACGGGACAGGGATCGGCGAGGAACGCGGGCGACGAGGGATCGAAGTCGGACATCCCAGGACGGTAACCGGCCCGTGGACGAGGAACCAGAGGGTGCCGGGGGCGCGCCTCCCGCTCTCCCCGCAAAACCGGCGGGGAGCGTTCACACCGCTCGTGCCATGTGATGCGCCAGCTTCCGGTGAGGGTCCTCGGTGCCGGGCAGGGCGGCCGGATCGGTGTGGACCAGCGCGGCGGTGAGTCCGCGCACCGAGTGCAGCAGGGCGTGTTCGACCTCGACGGCGACCGCGTGCGCCCGGCGGACGCTCAGTGCGCCGTCGACCACCACGGTGACCTCGGCGCGCAGCCGGTGGCCGATCCAGCGCATCCGCAGCTCCGTCACCGACAGCACGCCGGGGACCTCGCGCGCGGCGGCCTCGCCCGTATCGATCAGTACGGGATCCACGGAGTCCATCACGCGCCGGAAGACCTCCCGGCAGGCGTCCTTGAGCACGAACAGGATGGCGGCGGTGATCAGCAGACCGACGACCGGATCGGCCCGGCGCAGACCGAGGGCCGCACCGCCCGCGCCCAGCAGGACGGCCAGGGAGGTGAAGCCGTCGGTCCTGGCGTGCAGGCCGTCGGCGACCAGTGCGGCCGAGCCGATCCTCCTGCCGACGCGGATGCGGTAGCGGGCCACCCACTCGTTGCCGATGAACCCGACGACCGCCGCGACGGCGACGACGCCGAGATGGGAGATGTCACGCGGGTCGAGCAGCCGCCCGACGGCCTGGTACGCCGCGAGCGCGGCCGACGCGGCGATGGTCAGCACGATGGCGAGGCCGGCCAGGTCCTCGGCCCGGCCGTAGCCGTAGGTGTACCGGCGTGTCGCCGCACGTCGGCCGAGTACGAACGCCACGCCGAGGGGCAGCGCGGTCAGCGCGTCCGCGACGTTGTGGACGGTGTCGCCGAGCAGGGCCACGGAGCCGGACAGCACGACGACGACGCCCTGGATGAGCGCGGTGACTCCCAGGACGGCCAGGGAGACCCAGAGCGCGCGCATTCCCTCGGCCGACGACTCCATGGCGGAGTCCACCTTGTCCGACACCTCATGGGAGTGCGGCTTGACGAGGTGCGCCACCCGGTGCCTCAGCCGCGCCGGCCGGCCTGAGCCGTGGTCGTGGTCGTGGTCGTGGTCGTGAGGAGCGTTCATATGTGGCTCTCCTGTCGGGAAGATCGCCGGGAGGGACAGGCACCGCGGATGTACGTCACCACTCATAGGTATTTAAGCGCGCACCAATGCACCTGTCGAGCCGGGTGGTCCCCGCCGTGGTCCTACGATGGGGAGATGCCAGCGAGCAATCCGCCCTCAGTTGCGCCCGAGTCGCAACGGCACACCCCAGGCGCCCCGCAGTTCGACGCGGCGGCCGGCGTCTTCGCCCTGCTCGCCGATCCCACCCGGCTCCACCTGGTGTGGTCCCTGACCCAGGGCGAGGCAGATGTGAACACGCTCACGGACATCTGCGGCGCGGCCCGCCCGGCGGTCAGCCAGCATCTGGCGAAGCTGCGGCTCGCGGGGCTGGTCCAGGTGCGCAAGGACGGCCGGCGTTCGATATACACACTGCGGGACGGCCATCTGCGGAGGCTGGCGATCGAGGCCCTCAACCATGCCGACCATCTGGTGACGGGAACCCCGCCCCACGACTGACGGCGACGCGCGGTCCCGGAGGAGGTTCCGGGACCGCGCGTCTCGACGGGACAGGGCCTTGAGGACGGCCCGCCGGCCGTCAGCAGTAGAGGTTGTTGCCCGGAGCGACGCCCAGGATCTGGGTGAAGCGCTGGTAGTTGGTCACCCGGCTCTGGACCTGCGCCGGGTTGCGCCCGTCACACTCCAGCGAACCGTTGATCGAACGGATCGTCTGACCGAAACCGGCCTGGTTCACCATCGCGTTGTGCGGCGTCATCGTGCCCGGACCACTCTGCGTGTTCCAGTACCACAGACCCGTCTTCCACGCCACAGCCGACTCACGCTCCACACGCCACGGATCCGCCAGCAGATTGATACCCAGCGCGTCACCCGCCGCCTTGTAGTTGAAGTTCCAGCTCAGCTGGATCGGCCCACGACCGTAATACGCCGCCTGACCCGCCGGACAACCGTACGGCTGCGACGTGTCACAGTAATGCGGGTAGTTCGCGGTGTTCTGCTCCACCACATGCACCAGACCACCGGTCTCATGACTGACATTCGCCAGGAACGCCGCGGCCTCCTGCCTCTTCACCGTGTCACTGCCCGAGTTCGCGAACCCCGGATACGCGCTCAACGCCGCCGTCAGACCGCTGTACGTGTAGAACGAATTCCGCCCCGGGAACATCTGGTTGAACTGGGACTCACTGACGACAAAGCCACCGGCCGGCGGCGGATCGGTCGGCGGCGTGCCGGTGCAGTTGTACGGCTCCCAGTACCAGGTGCTGATGATCGGGTCATAACCCGGGTTGTCGTGCTCCGCGATATAGAACTTGCCATCGGTGTACTTCACGATGTTTCCGGCGACATACGCCCGGCCCGCCACCCAGGCCGGGTAGTCACAGGCGCCGGAGCCGCCGCCGGGGCTGGAACCGTCACAGGCGCCCTGGTCGGCCCAGACATCGGTGGTGCCAGGAGTCTCTCCCTGGGTCCACCACTTGGCCGACCAGTTGTGGCCGTTGTACGAAGCCGTATTACCGCCGGTGTACACGGCGGACGCGTTCCATCCCGCCGCGCAGTTCGCGGCGAAGGCGGAAGAGGCGGGCAGGAAAATCGTGAGGGCGAGGGCCGAAACCATCGCCGCGAACAGGGCAAGGGCGCGCTGTCTCAAACGACTCACTCCTTCGCGCGAGCAACCGGGTGTCCCGTTGCTCGCCATGGGGGGTGAGGGAACCAAATCGGAATCACGTGAACCTGTCAAGGTCTAGACCAAGGGATGGCGCGGACGCCACGGCGCTTCCGGCCGATCCGGCCACTGCGGGCAACCGGACCCACCGTCAGCCACGCGTACGGGAGAACGCCGACGCGTACCGCCCGTCCGGGCCGGCGTCGCGGGCGCGCCCGAGGCCACCGCCACGAAGTCGTCACGAGGAAGGGGTTCGCCCTGCCCCACCGGACACCGCGTCAGACGGAGACCTCCACCAGGTCCAGGCCGGTCAGCGCGCCGAGCGCACGCAGCTCGGGCAGCAGCCGGCCGGTGGCCAGGGCCCAGTGATGGCCGACACCACTGGCGCTCCAGGCATCGGTCCACTCCCCCGGGTCACAGCCGAAGTCCACACGGGAGGTGGTGTTGCCGATCTTCAGATGCGGCCCGGGAACGACCTCGCCCTCGGCCGCGACCAGCCGGTACCGTCCGTCCCGGCTCTGTCCCAGGCCGACCAGGGTGACGGGCCCGTGCCGTACGTCGAACTCGACGGAGACACCCCAGCCGCGCTTGCCGTGGTAGACACCGAGTCCGCGCAGCAGTGGCTTGCGCTCGCTGATGGCGAGATGCCCGGGGCCGTCGTGGCCCATCTCCACCACTCCGGCCGTGAAGTCCAGTGCCTGGAGTTCGGTGAAGGAGCCGCCGGCGCCGAGGCGGCCGGTGATCAGCATCGCGAGCGAGGTGCGCAGTTCGTACTCGCCGCAGGCCGGGACACCGCGGGCGGTCAGCAGCGAGGAGCCGAGGATCATGCCCGCGCCGAGCCGTTCATGGATCTCGCCGTCGAGCCCCCGGTGGTAGTACGCGAGCGAGTCCAGGTCGAAGTCGGCGACGAGCCGGTCGAGTCCGACGGAGACACGCGCGGCCCAGCGCAGATCGTCCTCGATCACGGAGTCGGCGAGCGAGAAGGCCTCACGGGTCTCGTCGAGCTTCGCGGTGAGCTCCCCGTCCTTGACCTGCTCGACCCGTACGCGCAGATCGTCGAACTCCACGACCTCGACATGGCCGCCGAGATGTCCCGGGACCATGGTGAGGTCGGTGGAGACGTCGTACATGCCGGGATACAGATGTCCCATCAGACCGTGCCGGCCGTGGCGCAGGACGGAGCGGACTCCGGCGGCCCGGATCCAGCGGCCGATGCGTTCCCAGGCCCGCTCGTCCTCAAGATGTCCGGAGACGGAGCGGAAGGGGACGCCGACACGCTCGAAGGCGTTGGCCATCTCCGGCAGCGGACAGGCACCGCAGTAGGCGAGCCACTGTCCGGTGTCGAAGGAGGCGTGGTCCATGGCCGGTGCGGGCTGGAGATTGATCAGCAGGACGGGCGCGCCGCTGCGCTGGGCGACGGGGACGAGCATGGTCGCCGTCATATAAGTGGTGAGGAAACCGACGATCAGATCGCAGTCGGCGGCGCGCAGCCTCTCGGCCGCCTCGGCGCCTTCCCGGGCGTCCGAGATGAAACCGACGTCCACGACGTCGGCGTCGAATTCACGCATACGCGCGGTGACCCGGTCGGCCGAGCGCCGCAGCCGCGGCAGGAGGTCGGGGAACTGCGGCCAGTAGGCGCCCAGTCCGCCCGCGACCAGCCCGATCCTGGGCCTGCGGGCGACGGCGGCGGTACGGACGGTCATGGCGGCTCCGTTGGAGGTCTCCGGCTGGGCGCCGGTCAGAAGTCGAACGTGTCGATGCTGTTCCCGTCGAAGACGGCCGGCTCGCCGAGGACGACCTCGCCGTCCTTCCCGACCGTGTACTCGCCGAGCCTGCCCGCCTCGAACTTCTCACCCCCGGCGCCGGTGATCCGACCCGACGCCAGGGCCGGCGAGCGCGTGCGCCTCGCCGGGGAACAGTCGCGGGGAGACGTCCCGCAAGGCCGGTACGGCGCCGAAGGACTTGCTCACGTCCTTCAGGGCCAGGTCCGGGGCGGGCTGGTTCATGAGGGCTCCTCAGCGGCGACGGACCTGGGGCACCCGTCCGTCGTGAAAGGTTTCAATGAGGTTCCACGGAAGCTAGACGGCCTTCCAGGGCGGCGTCAATGGGCTGCGCCCGACAATCTCCGGTTGCATTCACAGGGGTGTGACCCGAACAAATGGAGGTGTCGCGCCGAGGGTTGACACCCTCCGCCGACTCCCATAACTTCGCCGCGATGAAACGATTCAGAAGGAATCATGGCAACGACTCCGGCCGGTCCCGCGAGTCCGCACCACGGGAGCGCTGACATATGACGGGTCGATCCGCCGAGTCCGCGGTGAAGGCGGCACTGAGGTCACAGGCCGTCGAGACGCCGTCGTGGGCGTTCGGGAATTCCGGCACCCGGTTCAAGGTGTTCGCCCAGCCCGGTGTGCCGCGTACCCCCGCCGAGAAGCTCGCGGACGCCGCGCGGGTGCACGCGCATACGGGCGTGGCCCCGACGGTGGCGCTGCACATCCCGTGGGACCGGGTGGACGACTACGGCGCGCTCGCCGCGCGGGCCCGGGAGCTGGGACTGCGCGTCGGGGCGATCAACTCGAACGTGTTCCAGGACGACGACTACAAGCTCGGGTCCGTCACCCATCCGGACCCGGCCGTGCGCCGCAAGGCACTGGGTCATCTGCTGGAGTGCGTGGACGTCATGGAGGCCACCGGCTCGCGCGATCTGAAGCTGTGGTTCCCGGACGGGATCAACTACCCGGGCCAGGACGACATCTCGGCACGCCAGGGACGGCTCGCCGAGGCGCTGTCCGCGGTGTACGAGCGGCTCGGGGACGGCCGGCGGATGCTGCTGGAGTACAAGCTGTTCGAACCGGCCTTCTACGCCACGGACGTGCCGGACTGGGGCACGGCGTACGCGCACTGTCTGAAGCTGGGCCCGAAGGCGCGTGTGGTCGTGGACACCGGGCACCACGCGCCGGGCACCAACATCGAGTTCATCGTCGCGGTGCTGCTGCGCGAGGGAAAGCTCGGCGGATTCGACTTCAACTCCCGTTTCTACGCAGACGACGATCTGATGGCCGGGGCCGCGGACCCCTTCCAGCTCTTCCGGATCATGTACGAGGTGATCAGGGGAGGCGGGTTCACGGCGGAGACGGCGTTCATGCTCGACCAGTGCCACAACATCGAGGAGAAGATCCCGGCGGTCATCCGGTCGGTGATGAACGTCCAGGAGGCCACGGCCAAGGCGCTGCTGGTGGACGCGGAGGCGCTCGACGCGGCCCAGCGCGCGGGTGACGTGCTGGCGGCGAACGCGGCGCTCATGGACGCCTTCAGCACGGACGTACGCCCTCTGGTGGCCGAGGTCCGCGCGGAACTGGGCGCGGACGCCGATCCCGTCGCCGCGTACCACGCGTCCGGATACGGCAAGAGGATCGTCGCGGAGCGGGCCGGCGGCACACCGGCCGGCTGGGGCGCCTGAGGACCGGGCCCGTACAGCCCGTGTCCGCCGCGCCGCGCCCGTACCCGGCCCGGCCCCTGCCCGGCCCGCACCGCCCACGGACCGCACCGCACCGGCGAAGTCCGCACCTCACAGAGGGACATGATGACTGATCAGCCTCATTATCGCCCCGTGCCGACCGTGCATCCGGCGGCGGCCGAGCTGCTCGACCGCTCGCACCGGCTCGGCGCCGATCCGCGCAACACCAACTACGCCGGCGGCAACACCTCGGCGAAGGGATCCGCCACCGATCCCGTGACCGGCGACGACATCGCACTGATGTGGGTCAAGGGCTCCGGCGGCGATCTGGGCACCCTTGAGGCCGACGGGCTCGCCGCGCTCCGGGTCGACCGGCTGCGCGCGCTGACCGCGGTGTACCCGGGCGTGGAGCGCGAGGACGAGATGGTGGCCGCGTTCGACCACTGCCTGCACGGCAAGGGGGGAGCGGCGCCCTCCATCGACACCGCGATGCACGGACTGGTGGACGCCGCTCATGTGGACCATCTCCATCCCGACTCGGGGATCGCCCTGGCCTGCGCGGCGGACGGCGAGAAGCTGACGGCCGAGTGCTTCGGCGACACCGTGGTCTGGGTGCCCTGGCGCCGGCCGGGCTTCCAGCTCGGTCTGGACATCGCCGCGGTCAAGGAGGCCAATCCCGGGGCGATCGGCTGTGTGCTCGGCGGCCATGGCATCACCGCCTGGGGAGCCACCTCGCGGGAGTGCGAGCGCAATTCCCTGCACATCATCCGTACCGCCGAGGCGTTTCTCGCCGAGCGCGGCAGGGCCGATCCCTTCGGTCCCGTCCTGCCGGGGTACGAGCCGCTGCCCGAGGCCGAGCGCCGGGCGAGGGCGGCGGCGCTGGCCCCGCTGATCCGTGGTCTGGTCTCCACCGACCGGCGCCAGATCGGCCACTACACCGCCACGGAACCGGTCCTCGACTTCCTCTCCCGTGCGGAACATCCCCGGCTGGCCGCCCTCGGCACCTCCTGTCCCGACCACTTCCTGCGGACCAAGGTCCGCCCCCTGGTGCTCGATCTGCCCGCCGGTGCGCCGCTGGAGCGGATGAGGGAGCGGCTGGCCGAGCTGCACTCCGGCTACCGAGCCGAGTACCGGGCGTACTACGAACGGCACGCGACGCCCGCTTCACCGGC
Source organism: Streptomyces lushanensis (assembly GCF_001700515.1). Lineage (GTDB taxonomy): Bacteria > Actinomycetota > Actinomycetes > Streptomycetales > Streptomycetaceae > Streptomyces > Streptomyces lushanensis. Next base: position 9,566 of record NZ_MAUD01000182.1, on the reverse strand, counting down.
GATGCGCGGGGCGGATCCGGCGATCGTACTGGTGCCGGGTGTGGGCATGTTCTCCTTCGGCAAGGACAAGCAGACCGCCCGGGTGGCCGGGGAGTTCTATCTCAACGCCGTCCATGTGATGCGCGGGGCCGAGGCCGTCTCCTCGTACGCGCCGATCGAGGAGTCCGAGAAGTTCCGGATCGAGTACTGGGAGCTGGAGGAGGCCAAGCTGCGCCGTATGCCCGCGCCGAAGGCGCTGGCGGGCCGGGTCGCGCTGGTGACGGGTGCGGGCTCGGGGATCGGGCGGGCGGTCGCGCACCGGCTGGCCGCCGAGGGCGCGTGCGTGGTGGTCGCCGACCTCAACGCCGAGAGCGCGACGACGGTCGCCGGGGAACTGGGTGGCACGGACACGGCGGTGGCGGTCACCGCCGACGTGACGGACGAGGAGCAGATCAAGGCGGCGCTGGACGCGGCCGTCCTCGCCTTCGGCGGCGTGGACCTGATCGTCAACAACGCCGGCATCTCGATCTCCAAGCCGCTGCTGGAGACCACCGCGCGGGACTGGGACCTCCAGCACTCCGTCATGGCCCGTGGCTCGTTCCTGGTCTCCCGTGAGGCGGTCCGGGTGATGACCGATCAGGGTTTCGGTGGCGACATCGTCTATGTCGCCTCCAAGAACGCGGTGTTCGCGGGTCCCAACAACATCGCGTACTCCGCGACCAAGGCCGACCAGGCCCATCAGGTGCGGCTGCTCGCCGCCGAGCTGGGCGGGCTCTCAATCCGGGTCAACGGTGTCAATCCCGATGGCGTGGTGCGCGGTTCGGGAATCTTCGCGGGCGGCTGGGGCGCCGAACGGGCGGCGGTGTACGGCGTGGAGGAGGAGCGGCTCGGCGAGTTCTACGCCCAGCGCACGCTGCTCAAACGGGAGGTGCTGCCCGAGCATGTGGCCAGCGCGGTGTTCGCCCTGACCGGCGGCGACCTCAGCCACACCACGGGGCTGCATGTGCCGGTCGACGCCGGTGTCCCGGCCGCGTTCCTGCGCTGAGAACGAGGTCCGTCGTGTCGTCCACCGCTCCGCTCCCCTTCGCCGCCGTCGATCTCGGCGCGTCAAGTGGCCGGGTCATGGTCGGCCATGTCTCCGGCCGTGGCGCGGGCACACTGCGCCTCCAGGAGGTGTACCGGTTCCCCAACCGCCCGGTGAGGACCGCGGGCACCCTGCACTGGGACATCCTGTCCCTGTACGGAGGTGTGCTGGACGGGCTGCGCGCCGCGGGCAGGTCGGCGGGACGGGCGCCGGCGAGTGTCGGCGTCGACACCTGGGCCGTCGACTACGGAATGCTCGACGCGGACGGCGCGCTGCTCGGCAATCCCGTGCACTACCGCGACACGCGCACCGAGGGCCGGGCCGCGCTGGTGGACGCCGTGCTGCCACCGGCCGAGCTGTACGCGGCGACCGGCCTCCAGTACCTCCCGTTCAACACCCTTTACCAGCTCATCGCGGCCCGGGGCAGCGCCGTGTTCGGCCCCGCGCGGCGGCTGCTGCTGATCCCCGATCTGATCGCGTACTGGCTCACCGGCGAGGCCGGGACCGAGCTCACCAACGCCTCCACCACGCAGCTCGTCGACCCCCGTACCCGCGACTGGTCCCGGTCCGTCGCCGACGCTCTCGGTATCGATCTCACGCTGTTCCCTCCGCTGCGCGGCCCGGGCGACCGGGCCGGGGAGCTGCTCCCCGAGGTGCTGGCGGAGACCGGTCTGTCCGGCCCCGTCCCGGTCACGGCGGTCGGCTCGCACGACACGGCGTCGGCCGTCGTCGCGGTCCCGGCGTCGGACGACCGGTTCGCGTATGTCGCGACCGGCACCTGGTCGCTGGCCGGGCTGGAACTGGACGCGCCCGTCCTCACCGAGGAGAGCAGACGCGCCAACTTCACCAATGAGCTGGGTGTCGACGGCACGGTCCGCTATCTGCGCAACATCATGGGCCTGTGGCTGCTCCAGGAGTGTCTGCGCGCCTGGGAGGCGGCCGGCCTCCCGCAACGGCTGGACCGGCTGCTGCGCGAGGCCGCCGAGGTGCCGGGACTGCGGTGCTACGTCGACGCCGGCGATCCCGCGTTCCTCGCGCCCGGCGACATGCCCCGGCGGATCGAGGACGCGTGCCGGGGCCTGGGCCTGCGGCCACCGCGGGGACCGGCCGAGACCGCCCGCTGTGTCCTGGACTCGCTCGCCCTGGCGCACCGGCGCGCGATCGAGGACGCCCAGCGGCTCTCCGGCCGCGCCGTGGACACCGTGCACATCGTCGGTGGCGGCGCCCGCAACGAGCTTCTGTGCCGGCTCACCGCCGACGCCTGCGGTCTGCCCGTGGTGGCGGGGCCCGCAGAGGCGGCGGCCCTCGGCAACGTACTCGTACAGGCACGCGCGGCGGGCGCCGTCGGCGGCACTCTCGCGGAACTGCGCGCTCTGCTCCGCGCCACGCTGGAGCCGCGACGGTACGGACCGACCGGCGACCGCTCCCGCTGGGACCGGGCCGCGGCACTGATCCAGGGGCATAGCCCGCATATGATGGTCCTACCGGACAGAGGTCCCCACACGATGTGACAGAACGGGCAGGAACGCGTGGCGCAGACGGTCGGCATCAAGGACGTGGCCCGGCTGGCCGGAGTCTCGGTCGGGACCGTCTCGAATGTGCTGAACCGGCCCGAGAAGGTCTCGCAGCACACACTCGTCCGGGTCCGCGCCGTGATCGATCAACTCGGTTTCGTACGGAGCGAGACGGCCCGCCAGCTCCGGGTCGGCACCAGCCGGATCCTGGCCGTCCTCGTCCTCGACATGGCCAACCCGTTCTTCGTCGCAGTCGCCAAGGGCGCCGAGCGCGCCGCGCGCGAGGCGGGGCTCGGGGTGATGCTCTGCAACAGCGCGGGCAGCGCGGCCGAGGAGGCGGAGTATCTGGCGCTCTTCGCCGAGCAGCGGGTACGCGGCGTGCTGCTCACGCCGACCGACGCGTCCGGCGGCACCGTGCGGGAGTTCGCGCGGCAGGGCATTCCGTACGTCCATGTCGACCGGGCCGTGCCCGCCGCCGAGGGGTGCTCCGTCTCGGTGGACGATGTGGCGGGCGGCGCGCTCGCGGTGCGGCACCTGCTGGCCGCCGGGCACCGGTCGGTGACGTACATCAGCGGCCCGATGTCGCTGCCTCAGTGCCGGGACCGCCGTACGGGCGCGCTGGCCGCGCTGCGCGAGGCCGGTCTGCCCGAACAGGCCCTGCGGCAGGTGGAGTCGGCGCGGCTCGACGTCGCCTCCGGTATCGACGCCGGAGCGCGGCTGCTGGGACTGGCGGAGCGTCCCACCGCCGTGTTCTGCGCCAACGACCTGCTCGCGCTGGGTGTTCTGCAAGCGATGTTCGGGGCGGGGGTCGATGTGCCCGGCGATGTGTCGATCGTCGGCTACGACGACATCGAGTTCGCCGCCGCGGCCGTCGTACCGCTCACCTCCGTACGGCAGCCGGCCGACGCGATGGGGCGCACGGCGGCGGAGATGCTGATGGACGAGACGGGGCCCGGCGCGGAGGAGCACCGGCACCGCTCCGTCGTGCTCCAGCCCGAGCTGGTGGTACGCCGCTCGACGCGCCGGCTGGACCGGCCCGCGCGCTGACCGCCGACGGGACCATGGCTCGGGCCCGGTACACAGGGGCCGGCCGCGCACACGGGTCGGCTACGGGGCCGCGTAGCAGTGGACCTTGACGGTCTGGTCCGGGCTCCAGCGCTGGTCCACGACGGCCAGCAGATTCCAGCCGAAGCGTTCGTAGAGCGCGGCAGCCGCCGCGGCGGAGTCGGCGGCCACGACGTCCAGTACGGGATGGAGACCGCGCTCACGGGCCTCCCGCGCGGCCTGCGACATCAGCAGGCCGCCGATCCCATGGCCGCGCGCCGAGGGAGCGACGAACAGACGGCTCAGTACGGCGGTGTCGGCGACCGCCGTTCCCGTCCGGCTGCTCCACAGGACCGGGGCCACGTCCTCCGCGCCGGCCGGGGCGAGGGCGGCATGGCCGACGATCCGTCCGTCCAGTTCGGCGACCCAGGCCGCCAGTTGCGTGGGCCCGGCCAGCCAGTCGACCGGGCCCACGGGCCAGTTCACGGGATAGCCGTCAACTTTGTGCACCTCGGCGAGCACCTGTAGGCAGTCGTCGAGGTCGTCCTCGCCGCGACGCCGGACATCACACATCGGGATGTCATCGGCTTTCGGCACTGTCTGTCGATTCACCGAACCATGCAACCACAGCGGGCCACGGATCCTTGCCGTGCCCGGGGCAACCATGCTCGCGGGCCTGTCTGTTCGAATCCAAAGAACCTGGCTGGACAGCGACCCAACTACGTCCGCATTTGCTCCAAATCCCCGGTACGCACGGTGCGGTTGATTCAAGAGAGGGTCAACAATGCGCCAAGACCAGCCAATACCCGAGGGTGCCCTGGATAGTCTCCGGCCGTGATATCGACCAGACATGCGAATAGACCCTCCGCAGCCGGCGCCACACCCCGCCGCACGCTGCTTCGCGCCGCCCTCGCCGGTGGCGCCGCCACGGCCGGTGTGGCCATCGCCGCGCCCTCCGCGGGCGCCACGGGCCACCGCCTGCCCCGCCCCCGTCCGGCCACCCCGGACGAGGCCCTCCGTGAACTCTCCGAAGGCAATCGACGCTGGCGGACCTTCCGGGAGCAGCACCCGCACGAGACCGAGACCGTGCGTCAGGCGCTCGTCTCGGGGCAGCACCCCTTCGCCCTCGTCCTCGGCTGCATCGACTCCCGGGTACCGCCGGAGCTGGTCTTCGACCAGGGCCTCGGCGATCTGATGACCGTTCGCTCGGCCGGCGAGGTCCTCGACGAGGCCGTCCTCGGCAGCATCGCCTACGGCGTGCTGGAGCTCGGCATCCCGCTGGTCCTCGTCCTCGGACACCAGTCCTGCGGCGCCGTGGCCGCGGCCGTCCACGCCGAGGAGTCGGGCGAGGAACTCCCGGCCCACATACAGTACCTGGCCGACCAGATCCAGCCCGCGATCGTGCACTCCGAGGTGGGCGACGCGCGCGTGGACGCGACCGTCACCGCCAACGTCGCCCGGGTGGCCGGACGCCTGGCCGCAGAGCCCGACCTCGCGGCCAAGGTGGCCGAGGGCAAGCTGGCCATCGTCGGCGCCCGCTACGAGCTCAACACCCAGCTCGTCCACCGGGTCTAGCACCATCCCGGTTTCTCCCTCTCCCTTCGTTCTGTCTTAGTTCGAACCCCTGGCCGGGGTCGGAGTACACCCCGGCCAGGGAACGAATACACCCCTCCCCCTTGATGTGGTCGCGACACCTGTGCCATATATGTCTAGACCATTGCCCCCAGGTGGAGGACACGGCCATGCCCAGGTTCGCCAGTGTTGCCGCGCTCACGTCCGCCGTCCTCCTCGCACTGGCCGGCTGCGGCTCGAACGACGAGAAGGACAAGGCTCCTTCGGCCCCGGCCGGGGTCACCGTCCAGGCGGGCAGCGCCACTTCGGTCCATGTCATGTGGAACCAGCCTCCGGCGAAGGCCGGGATCAAGGGCTACGAGGTGTACCGCGGCAAGACGAAGATCAAGGACGTCCCGGCCGAGAAGACCATGATCGATGTCACCGGGCTGAAGCCGTCGACCGCGTACACCTTCTCCGTACGGGCCAGGACCGACGAGGGCGCCTTCTCGCCGTACAGCGAAGAGACGGCCGTCACCACGCCCGCCGCGGTCGCGGAGGACAAGGAAGCACCCACCCGCCCGGAGATGCTGACGGGCAGGAGCGACGGCGCGCGGGCCGCCCGGCTGAGCTGGGCCAAGGCCACCGGTGACCAGGGCATCACCTCCTACGACATCTACCAGGGCGGCTCCAAGATCCACAGCGTGGGCGGGGACGCGACCTCCGCGCAGGTCACCCGACTGCGGCCGGGCACCCACTACCGCTTCACGGTCACCGCCCGGGACGCGGCGGACAACACATCACCGGCCAGCCGAGCCGTCGAGATCACCACCCCGCGCGGGCCGGGCGACGATCCCGACACCGCCCCGATCGACTTCCGGGCCACGACACACGCCGCCGACGGCGCGCACTATGTCGATCTGTCCTGGCTGGCGCCGAAGACCGGTGGCGAGGTCCCCTCGTACCAGATCTACATCGACGGCACCTTCGCGACGACCTTGATCTGGGGCGGCGAGGCCCCCAAGGGCCGGGCCGACTACAGCGTGTATGTGAGCAAGGAGGCCGGCGAGACCTACCGGGTGAAGCTCCGTGCCAAGCTGCCCGACGGCAACTGGGGGAAGTTCTCCCCGGAGCGCACCGTCGTCACCGGCAAGCCCGGCCCCGGCGACGCACCCACCGCCCGGCCGTGACGGTCGGTCGGCCGTCACGGCCGACCCGCCGGCCTGCGTCGGTCACCACCGATCCGCAGTCGGCTCAGCAGGCCCCTGCGGCCGACCGCGCGCGGTGGCTCGGGGGTTCTTTCCCTCCGTGACGGTCCCCCGTCCTTGTACAGGCCGCCGGGGCGCGGGACCGGGCGGGTGCGCCGGGCCTGCGCGAGGAGTGTGTCCAGGCTCGTGCGGTGCCATCGGATCTCGTCCGGGTGGTCGGCCACCACCAGCCTCCGCACCGTCTCCCGCGCCACCTCCGACTCCGGCTCCGGCCGGCCGGGAGCGAGCTCGGGCCGCAGCCGGTTCAGATGAGCCCTTTCGTACGGATCACGCACCACCTCGGCCAGGAGGGCCGGATCCAGCACACAGCCGACGACGGCCGCGCGCTCCCAGGGGTCCTCGCTCTCGTGCAGCAGATGGGCGATGCGCCTGCCCCGCCAGTTGCGCGGACGCCGGTCCTCCTCCGCGTCCGGACCGAGGCGGAGCGGCCCTGGCAGCCGGCCGGTGAGCAGAGCCGGTTCCCGGACGGCGAACGTCCTGACGTCATCGGCGAGATAGAGCCAGACAACCGCGCGGTACCGATTCAAATAGAACCGCACCGGGGCGATGAATCCCGCCCGTGCCAGCCGGGTGAAGCGCCCCGGACTGACGGTCATGAGCTCCGCGGCCTCCGCCGTCCCCACCGTGCGCGCCCGCTCGCGGAGCGCCTCCGGGAATCCCTCCGCCGCCCGCAGACGGTCGATCTCCTGCCGGGTGACCTGCCGCCGTCCGGCGCCCGGTCCCGCGAGGGTACGGATATGGCCCAACTGCGCGGCGAGCTCGAACTCCCCGCGTCTCAGCTCCAGCTCCCGCGCGGCCCGCACGACACCGACCGTACGCGCCGTGCGTGGCTTCCTTTCCGCGGTCCCCGCCTCGTCCATGGTGTCGCCCATGGTCCTGTCCCGGATGTCGCCCCGGGCATCGCTGACGGACATGATGGTCCTCCCCCGTGAGTCGTCGTTACTCGCGATCACTCGCGATCACTCCCGGTGACGACCGTAGCGCGGCAGGCACGTTCTCCGTCAGGCCTGTGGAAAACTCGGCGGGCCGGGCGGAAGGCCCGGCTCAGGGTGTTCCTGAACCGCTCACAGACCGCTCAGGCTGGTCTGGCCCGCCTGCCTGACCGCGACTGCGAGATGCTCCCCGACCCGGTTGACGAGCAGCGTCATCTCATAGGCGACCTGCCCGACATCGGCCTCGGCCGTGGTCAGTACGCACAGACAACTGCCGTCCCCGGCCGCGGTGACGAACAGCAGCGCCTCGTCGAACTCGACCATGGTCTGCCGGGCCTGGCCCGCCCTGAAGTGGCGCCCCGACCCGCGGGCGAGGCTGTGCAGGCCCGAGGAGACGGCCGCGAGATGCTCGGCGTCCTCACGCGCCAGTCCCGCGCTGGCCCCCGTCACCAGGCCGTCGTTGGACAGGACCAGCGCGTGCTGCAGATGCTCGACCCGCTCCGTCAGGTCGTCCAGCAGCCAGTCAAGTCCCTTTTCGAGTGGCATTGCCGTTCCTCCCCGTTCAGATGTTCTCCTGGCTCGCAACGCCCCGTAGCCTTCCGCACCCGCCGCTCCCGGGCAAGCGCTCCCCGGCCCTCAGGGCCCCGGCGCACACCCGGGGCGTCGTATCGCGCGGGGCGCGTGCCCGACGGAAAATACGAGCATGGCGAGACACATGAGCAAGGACGAATGGCGGGCCTTCGTCTCCGAGGGGACACGCACCGCGAAACTGTCCACCGTACGGGCCGACGGAAGCCCGCACATCGCGCCCGTCTGGTTCGTGGTGGACGGCGACGATCTTGTCTTCAACACCGGCAAGGAGACCGTGAAGGGGCGCAATCTGCTGCGTGACGGCAGGGCGGCGCTGTGTGTGGACGACGAACGACCGCCGTTCGCCTTCGTGGTGATCCAGGGCCGGGCCGAAATCGACGAGGAGCCGGAGCAGTTGCGCGCCTGGGCGACGCGGATCGCCGCTCGGTACATGGGCGAGGAACGCGCGGGGGAGTTCGGGGAGCGCAACGGAGTTCCGGGTGAGCTGGTGGTGCGCCTCAAGGCGGACAAGGTCTCGGCCTTCGCGTCCGTGGCGGACTGACATGGAGACCTGAAGCAGGGGGTCCGGCACGCCCGGCCGAACGGATCGCGGGGGACCGTGACGGAGCACGAGGAACGGCGACCGACGGACGGTGACGGACGCGACGGACCGCGAGGGGCCGAACCGACGGGGCCCGGCTCCGCCCTTGGCGCAGCCGGGCCCCACTCCCCTCCGGCCGCGGCCGAGGAGCCTCCCGCCCGTCAGGCGGCGCTCGACAGGGTCAGTCCCTCGACCGGGCCCGAGAGCACGGACTTGAAGAAGCGGCTGGCGTCGTCCGCGAGCACCTCGCTCTCGCCCTTCTCCAGCGCCGAGAGGACCGCGCGCGCCACCGCCCTGGGATCACCCTTGGGAACGTCCAGCGCCCGGATCATGTCGGTGTCGGTGTAGCCGAGATGCACCCCCACCACCTGGGTTCCCCGCGGAGCCAGTTCCAGCCGGAGCGAGTTGGTGAGCGACCAGAAGGCCGCCTTCGTCGCACCGTAGGCGCCACTGCCCGCCGCCCAGGACAGCGCCGAGTGGATGTCGACCAGCGCGCCGCCGCCCTGCGCCGCCAGGATCGGGGCGAAAGCCTGAGCGATCCTCAGCGCACCGAACACATTGGCCTCGAAGAGCTCCTTGACCTTGTCCAGGTCAACCGTGACAAGCGGGTCGGCGGCGCCGATCCCCGCGTTGTTGAAGACGATGGACACATCGTCCGCGACACGCGCCAGCTCCGCGACCGACTCCGCGTCGGTCACCTCCAGCGGTACGGGAACGACCCTGGGGTCGGGATCGGCGACGGGCGTACGGGCGGTGACGTACACCTTGGCGGCTCCCGCCTCCAGCAGCTCCTGTACGAAAGCCCGGCCCAGTCCGCGCTGTCCACCAGTGACCAGGACGGTTGCTCCACTGACGGTGGTCATGACGATCTCCTCGGATGACGGCCCACAATGACATAGGCGTAGTTAATTTGCCTCTGTCGTCAGCGTGCTCGCCCACGCTGACATAGTCAAGTACGATTCGGTTATGTCTTGGATGGCCACTGAGCGATACCGCATACGCGAGGCCCCCGACGGACTCGCG
>NZ_MAUD01000181.1 GCF_001700515.1 Streptomyces lushanensis | reverse complement strand
GCTACTCCTCCCGGCGCCTGGCGTGGCGCTGACCGGTGCCGCGGCGCCTCGGTTCAGGTTCCGGGTCCTCCCTCTCCCGGGACCGTCCGTCGAGGGAGTCGGTGATGGCCTCGACGGCTCCGGTCAGCGCGCCCTTGCTCTTGCCGCGCGCCCCGCTCTCGGTCACCTCGCCGACGAGGCCGGTGATCGTGTCCGGTGCCTTGCGTCCCTCTTCCAGATCGAGCCGGTTGACCGCCTCCGCGAAACGGAGATACGTGTCGACGCTCGCCACGACGACCCGCGCGTCGATCTTGAGGATCTCGATACCGACCAGGGACACCCGGACGAACGCGTCGATGACGAGCCCGCGGTCCAGAATCAGCTCCAGGACGTCGTAGAGGTTTCCGCTCCCACCGACGGCGACCTGGCCGCCTTGCTGCGGCGCTACAGTCACGATGACTCCCTTCAGCGACCGCCGCGCGTGCCCCGGCGGCCACTTCGGCGTCCGCCGCGCGTACTGCCGGCGGTCACCGCTCGATCCGGCCCCGGGCATACCGCTGACGGCGCTCGTACTCGGTGAGCCGGCCGGTTTCGTCCAGTCGCACCCGGTAACTCGCCATCACACTGGTCGTGTCGGGCACCCGTGGGATTTCCAGTACCTCGATGTCGGCCTGCCAGCCGTCCTCCGTGCGCTTGACGGCGGACACGGACTCGGGCTGTTTGCCGATGAGCGCGGCGAGTTGCTCCGTGGCCTCCCGCATGGCCCGCCCCATCGGCAGGGGACTCCCGGGCTCGGCCGGGGAGGCCGCGACATGGCGCCGGTTCTCGGACGACCGCGGGGACCGCGCACCGCTCGTACTCCGCCGCTCGCCGCCGACCATGCCGCTCCCGCTCACACGTATATCGAGGATTCATGCGTTTTATCCTGCCTTTCCATGAAACACCCGCTGTGCGGGACGGGCAACGAGTGCGGGCCGGGGAGGGCGGTACCGTACGCCCACCGCACGCCGTCGCGGGCTGAACCGGCCGCGTCCCACCAGGAGCAGGGAGAACCAACCGTCATGTCAGATCTCGACATCCGCGACAACCGGTCCGAGGGTCGTCTTGAGGCGTACGAGAACGGCCGGGCCGTCGGATCCATCGTGTATTTCGCCATGGAGGCCACGGCAGAGTCGTCCGGCGCGCTGGTCGCGGTGCACACCGGGGTGGAGGAAGGGCACGAGGGCAAGGGCATCGCGGGCGCGCTGGTGCGGGAGCTGTACGCGACGGCCGGGCGCGAGGGCGTGCCCGTCGTCCCGTTCTGCCCGTACGCCGCCCGGTGGGCCCAGCGCCATCCCGCGGAGGCTCCGGCGGCCCCGGACGATGTGGTCGGGAGCGCGAGGGAGCTGCTGAAGGCCGCGCTGGACTCCGGTCAGGAGGGCGAGAACGGCCGGGACGGCGAGGGTGGCGACGGCAGGGCGGCGGGCGTCTGACGGCGTTCGTGTGCCGAGGGTCGTCCCGTCATCCCCGGTGGGCTCCCGGTGACGGCCGCGCGTCTCGCCGCGTTGTCGGAACGCCCGGACACGTCCGGCAGGCGGGCGCCTCTCCGTCTCCCGACGCACCGCATCCGACGCCGCCCAGCTGATCCATCAGCGATGACGGAACACCCCTTAGCATCGCGATCATGCTGACTCTGCTGCATACCTCCCCGGTCCATGTCCCGGTCTTCGACGCCCTGCGGGACCTGGACCATCCGGGACTCGTCCTGCGCCATGTCGTCGACGAGTCCCTGCTCTCCCGGGCGAGGGCCGAGGGCCCGGAATCCGTGGCGGCCGATGTCGAGGCCGTGCTCGCCGCCGCTGTCGCCGAGGGCTCGGCCGCCGTGCTCTGCACCTGCTCGACCATCGGTGAGGTCGCGGAGAAGACCGGCGCGGCGCTCGGTGTGCCCGTACTGCGGGTCGACCGGCCGATGGCGGCTGCCGCCGCCACGGCCGGGCGGGTCGTCGTGGTCGCCGCCCTGGAGAGCACACTGGAACCGACGGCCGCGCTGATCCGCCAGGAGGCGGCCGGGCGTCCGGTCGATCTGCGGATGGTGCTGGTCGAGGGTGCCTGGGAGCGTTTCGAGGCGGGCGACCTCGACGGTTATCTGAACATGGTGGCCGCCGCGGTGGACGGAATCACCGGCGCGGACGTCGTCGTGCTGGCCCAGGCCTCGATGGCCGACGCGGCGGACCGTACGACCTGTGGTCTCCCGGTCTTCTCCAGCCCGCGCCCGGGGCTGAACGCGGCGGCTGCCGCGGCGGCGGCGATCTGACGGCGGACGGGCGTGTCCGGCACCCGCTGTCCGGCACCCGCACGGGAACGTGTACGGCCCGTACGGCATGCACGGCCTGTGCGGCACGCACGGCCTGTGCGGCTGCGGCGCGCACGGCCCGTACGGCGGCTGTCCACGGGCTTTCCGGCAGTCTCCGTGGGCAGCCCGTACGCGGAACGCCCGCGCAGCCCGGCCCGTATCGGTCCGCTCACGCGTGGACCCGGCGCGCGTGGGCACGCGCAGGGGGAGAGAGTGAGAACGCACGACGCCCGCACCATGGAGGCAAGGCCATGACCAGCCCGAACCCGGACCCCGTTCACCCCGATCCGGTACCGCCCACGCCCACTCCGCAGCCCGGCCCGACGGGGCCCGGCGGCCCGGATCCGGTGCCGCCCGGTCCACCGCCGATGCCCACTCCGCCGCCGCACCCGACACCGCCGCCGAGCCCCACGCCCATGCCTCCGCCGGACCCGATCCCGAGCCCGCCGCCGGGCCCCGACCCCGTACCGGGGCCGGAACCCGAGCCCGCCCCCGGCCCGCTCGGCTGGATCCGCTAGGCCCTGTCCGGTCGGTTTCCGTGGACCGCGCCCCGGGCGTCCCGGGAGAGCGGCACAGGCGACGGGCCGGCGTACCGGGCCCGCGAAGACCGACCGGACAGGCCCCGGGGCCTGTCGTCCGGATCTCGCCGGGCCCGATCCGAACGAAGGACCTCAGTCGGTCGAGACCTCCGAGCGGTCGCCGCCCCAGAGGGTGTGGAACGAGCCCTCGCGGTCGGTGCGCCGGTAGGTGTGCGCGCCGAAGAAGTCCCGCTGCCCCTGGGTGAGCGCGGCGGGCAGCCGCTCGGCGCGCAGCGCGTCGTAGTACGAGAGCGCCGCGGCGAAGCCCGGCGTCGGTACTCCCTGGTGCACGGCCGTGGCGACCACCGCGCGCCAGTCCTCCTGCGCCGCGCCGATCTCCTCGGCGAACTGCTTGTCGGAGAGCAGGCTCGGCAGCTCGCGCTGGGTGTCGTAGGCCTCGCGGATCCGGTCGAGGAACGCGGCCCGGATGATGCACCCGGCCCGCCAGATCGCGGCGACCGAGCCGAGATCGATGTTCCAGTCGTACTCGTCGCTGCCCGCCTGGATCTGGTGGAAGCCCTGGGTGTACGAGACGATCTTCGACGCGTACAGCGCCTGCTCGACCTGGTCGGCGAAGCGCGCCGCGTCCGCCTCGGAGAGCGGCGCCGCCGTCGGGCCCGGCAGCGAACGGGAGGCCTCGCGCAGCCCGGCGTGGCCGGACAGCGAGCGGGCGAAGACCGCCTCGGCGATACCGGAGACCGGCACACCCAGATCGAGGGCGATCTGAACGGTCCAGCGGCCGGTGCCCTTCTGCTCGGCCTGGTCGGTCACGATGTCCACGAACGGCTTGCCGGTCGCCTCATCCGTGTGGGCGAGCACCTCGGCCGTGATCTCGATCAGATACGAGTCCAGCCGGCCCGTGTTCCAGGTCCTGAAGGTCTCGGCGATCTTGGCGGGGGAGTAGCCCGCGACGGCCCGCAGCAGGTGGTACGCCTCGGCGATGAGCTGCATGTCGGCGTACTCGATGCCGTTGTGCACCATCTTCACGAAGTGGCCCGCGCCGTCAGGACCGATGTGCGCCACGGTGGGCGCGCCGTCGGGCGCCTTGGCGGCGATCCGCTCCAGCAGCGGGCCGAGCGAGGCGTACGACTCGACGGAGCCGCCCGGCATGATGCTCGGACCGTGCAGCGCGCCCTCCTCGCCGCCCGAGATGCCCACACCGACGAAGTGGATACCGCGCTCGCGCAGCTCCTTCTCCCGGCGCCGGGTGTCGGCGAAGTGGGCGTTGCCGCCGTCGATGATGACGTCGCCCTCCTCCAGCAGCGGCGCGAACTCCTCGATCACCGCGTCGGTCGGAGCACCGGCCTTCACCATGATGATCAGCCGACGGGGCCGCTCCAGCGCCGCGACGAATTCCTCCGCGGACTCCGCGGGAACGAACGTGCCCTCATCACCGAACTCCTCCACCAGGGAACGGGTCTTCGACGCGGTGCGGTTGTGCACCGCGACCGTGAAGCCGTTGCGGGCGAAGTTGCGGGCGAGGTTGCGGCCCATGACCGCGAGCCCCGTGACACCGATCTGGGCAGTTCCACTCATGTCGTGTGCTCCTGGATATCCGTAGGATGCGCCGTGCGCCACCGGTAGGTCCCGCTGGGGAGCGGTACGTACCGCCGGACACGGCCGTTCATCAATCGTCAAGCGGGCCCGGAGCTCATGCATTCCGGACCTGACGCATCGTGCCGTGTTCTGAGCGCGAGCGCGAGACGAGGCCCGCACGCGTCGACGGCCCCTCGTTCACAAAGTATTGACACCCTCTCAGCGGCGGCGTAACACTGACAGCGCTTTGGAGAGCGCTCTCCCGCAGTGATCCCGGCTTCTTCACCGGCTGCGGGGCCGGCTCTCCGCGGTGCACCTTCCAGCTCCACTTCCCCCCACCGCACTCTTCGACGGGTGCGGCTGAAGAGCGGCATGGAGGTCCGCATGGCCGAAAGAATGCGCAGTTTTCGCAGTACCGCACTGGTGTCCGCCCTGCTCGTCGCCACCGCCCTCGCTCTGGTGGCGTTCGGGCTCATCGCGATCCCCGACACCGCCACCGCCGAGGCCACTCCCCGGGCGGCCGACGCGCCCGCGGTCGCCGAGGCGGCCCACGCCGGACACCGGATGGCCCCGGCGGTCCCCGTACCGTCCGGCGACGATCCCGACGGAGACGGTTATATTCCGGCCAATCCGCCCGTGACCGGTGTCGTGCCGTCCGCCGAGATCCCTCCGACCCGGTATTTCCACGAGTTCCAGGCGAACTGCTCGGTGACACACACCCGGCCGGACGACCCGATCGTCTATCCGGGCCAGCCGGGCAAGTCGCACGACCACACCTTCATGGGCAACAGGACGACCGACGCGAACAGCACCACGGCCTCGCTGAGCGGTGGCGGCACGGCGTGCAAGGCGCCCGGTGACAGGTCCGCGTACTGGATGCCGACGCTGTTCAACGGCAACACCGCGGTCGCGCCGGTCGGTCCGCAGACCATCTACTACAAGTCGGGCGTCACCGACTACCGGTCCGTACGGCCGTTCCCCAAGGGACTGCGCTTCGTCGTCGGCAGTCCGACGCAGACCGCCGAGCAGTTCCGCAACCACCGCGGCTGGGTGGAGGGCTGGGAGTGCGGGGACAGCTACAAGAACACCGAGATCCCCGCGACCTGCCCGGCCAGGCCGGATGTCCAGCTCAATCTCCGTTTCCAGGCACCGAGTTGCTGGGACGGAAAGTATCTGGACACACCGGACCACCAGAGCCACATGGCCTATCCGCGAGCGCAGGGCGCCAACCAGGACGTCTGCCCGCCCTCGCATCCCGTGGCGCTGCCGATGATCGAGTTCAAGATGGCCTGGCCCGTCAACGGTGACATGTCGCGGGTCAGGCTGGCGAGCGGAGTGGGACACACCTTCCACTACGACTTCTTCAACGCCTGGGACGACCGCACGCTGAACGCGCTGGTCCGGCACTGTGTCGTCGGCGGGCTCCAGTGCGACGCCCGTGGGTACGACCAGAACCACCCCGAGGCGGGCGCCGCGCTCAACGCGAACTACGAACTGCCCTGATCCGGGCCGCTCTTCCGCGGAGGCGGACCGCGCCTCCGCGGGAGAGCGCTCTCCCGCGCTCCGCCCGTTTCCCCTCTCCACCGGCCTCCCCCACCCGCACCGCCACCCGAGGAGACAGCACGCCATGCGCCGAGCATCCGCACTTCGACCACCCGTCCACGAGCCGCCCGCGCGACGGCGGGCCGCGCGGCTCACCGCCGTCCTGCGCCGGGCCGCCGGAATCCGGCGCGCGGCAACGCTCACCGTCGCCGCCCTGTTCGGGGCCTGTCTGGTGGCCCTTCCCGCTCCCGCCGCGCACGCCGCGGGCAGCGTCGTCAAGGTCACCGGAACACAGGGCAACTGGCAGCTCACCGTCGACGGAGCGCCGTACCAGGTCAAGGGCCTGACCTGGGGCCCCGCCGCGGCCGACGCGGCGCGGTACATGCCCGACGTGAAGTCGATGGGCGCCAACACCGTACGGACCTGGGGCACCGATGCCGGCAGCGCACCGCTGTTCGACGCGGCGGCGGCCAACGGTGTCAAGGTCATCGCGGGCTTCTGGCTCCAGCCGGGCGGCGGCCCGGGAAGCGGTGGCTGTGTCAACTATCTGACGGACACCACGTACAAGAACAACATGCTCGCGGAGTTCCCCCGCTGGGTGGAGACCTACAAGAACCACCCGGGCGTTCTGATGTGGAACGTCGGCAACGAGTCCGTCCTCGGACTCCAGAACTGCTACAGCGGCGACGCGCTGGAGCAGCAGCGCAACGCGTACACGACATTCGTCAACGACGTCGCGAAGCGGATCCACGCCGTCGACCCCAACCACCCGGTGACCTCGACCGACGCCTGGACGGGCGCCTGGCCGTACTACCGGCGCAACGCGCCCGACCTCGACCTGTACGCGGTGAACTCGTACGGCGACGTCTGCAACATCCAGAAGACCTGGCAGGACGGCGGCTACACCAAGCCGTACATCGTCACCGAGGGCGGTCCCGCCGGTGAGTGGGAGGTTCCGAACGACGCCAACGGTGTGCCCGCCGAGCCCGCCGATCCCGCGAAGGCCGCCGGCTACACCAACGCATGGGGCTGTATCACCGGCCACCGGGGCGTGGCGCTCGGCGCGACGCTCTTCCACTACGGCACCGAGTACGACTTCGGCGGCGTCTGGTTCAATCTGCTTCCCGCGGGCCAGAAGCGGCTCTCGTACTACGCGGTGAAGAGGGCGTACGGGGGAGACACCTCCCGGGACAACACCCCGCCCGTGATCTCCTCGATGTCGGTCGACGGAGCCGCCTCGGTGCCCGCGGGCCGGGAGTTCGTCGTCCGCGCCTCGGTCACGGACCCGCAAGGCGATCCGCTCTCCTACCAACTGCTGCTCGGCGCCAAGTACGTGGACAACTCGGGCCAGTTGAACGACACGGCCTTCACCGCCCTCGGCAACGGCACCTTCCGGCTGGTCGCGCCGGAGCGGCTCGGTGTGTGGAAGGTCTATGTCAAGGCGAGCGACGGCAAGGGCAATGTCGGCATCGAGACCAAGTCGTTCAAGGTGGTGCCGCCGCCGGTCACCGGGACCAATGTCGCCCGGGGCAAGCCCGCGACGGCGTCCTCGGCGCAGGCGGCCGGCACCGGCTGCCCCTGCCCGGCCGGCAACGCCGTCGACGGCTCGCTCGACACCCGGTGGGCGAGCGACTGGAGCGACCCGCAGTGGATCCAGGTCGACCTCGGACAGAAGACGGCGTTCCGCCATGTCCAGCTCGCCTGGGAGACCGCTTACGCCAAGGGCTACACCGTCCAGACCTCCGACGACGGGCGGAACTGGGCCACGCTGAAGACCGTCACCGACGGCAACGGCGGGATCGATGATCATGACCTGACCGGAAACGCCCGTTATGTCAGGATCAATGCGACCGTGCGAGGGACCGGCTGGGGCTACTCCCTCTACGAGTTCGGCGTCTACAGCTGACCCGGACCCCCGATCCGGGCGAGACCCGGCTCACCTGATCCGCCCGCGCCGTCTCCTCCCCGCCGGCGGCGCCGGACGGCATCCGGCGGCGGGCCATGGTTCCCCATGGCCCGCCGCCGGATTCCCCGTGCCGCGACGGGCTGCCGCATGGCGCTTCCGATTGCGGCAAAAGCGTGTACCGCACCGGGCTCCGAACGGGCACGTCGCGGGCGTCAATCGGGCAGTGATCCGAGCGGTTGCCACCCCGGTCGCTGCGGTGATCAGCGCAAACACTCTTCCCGAAACGGGCATGAACGGGCACAGTCGATGCTGTGAAGAAGCTGGTCGTGGCCGGTCTCCTGCTTGTACAAACGACGCATGAGCCCGAACGGGTGCTGAGCCGCAGCAAAGCAGGGAAGTGTGTTGTCGTGGACACCGACGAGCGCCGACGAGAAATCCTTGAGATCGCCCGACGAGACGGGTCGGTGGAGGTCACCGCCCTGGCCGGGAGACTTCAGGTCGCCAAGGAGACCGTCCGCCGCGATCTGCACGCCCTGGAGGAACACGGGCTGGTGCGGCGCACCCACGGCGGCGCCTACCCGGTCGAGAGCGCCGGATTCGAGACGACCCTCGCCGTACGGACCACCCGGCTCGTACCCCAGAAGTCCCGGATAGCCGCGGCTGCCGCCGATCTTCTCGGCGACGCGGAGACGGTCTTCGTCGACGAGGGCTTCACCCCCCAGCTCGTCGCCGAGGCGCTGCCCAGGGACCGGCCGCTGACCGTGGTCACCGCCTCCCTGGCGGTGGCGACCGCCCTCGCCGACGCCGAGAAGATCGCCGTACTGCTGCTCGGCGGCCGGGTCCGCGGCTCCACGATGGCGACGGTCGACCACTGGACCACCCGGATGCTCGCCGAGTTCGTCATCGACCTGGCGTACGTCGGGGCGAACGGCATATCCCGCGAGTACGGCCTCACCACCCCCGATCCGGCGGTCAGCGAGGTCAAGGCCCAGGCCATGCGGAGCGCGCGCCGCCGGGTCTTCGCCGGGATCCACACCAAATTCGGCGCGGTCAGCTTCTGCCGCTTCGCCGAGGTCGGTGACTTCGAGTCGATCGTCACGGACGCGGGACTGCCCTCGGCCGAGGCCCAGCGCTACTCGCTGCTCGGGCCGCAGGTCATCCGCGTCTGATCCCGCCCCGCCCGTACGCGCCGGTCGCGTCCCGTTC
>NZ_MAUD01000180.1 GCF_001700515.1 Streptomyces lushanensis | reverse complement strand
CCAACCTCGCCCGGCCCGGTGGGCAGTTCACCGGGCCGGGCGAGGTTGGTGACGAGCCGGTACAGCGTGGCCTGGGACGGCGCCGGCACCGTGCCGGGGCCGTGCCGGTCCTGAAGGATCTGGTTGATCAGCGGGAACAGGCCGTTGATGGTGCCCTTGGAGCGCCCGCGGCGGCGGCGCAGTGCCTCGCGGACGGCGGCGACGACCCGTTCGTCGGATCGCCCGGTGGGGCTGGAGGCGCGGGTGGTGCGGTGGTCGAGCAGCCCCCACAGGCCCTGCTTGCGGTAGGCGAGGCGCATACGCTGCACCGTGGTGCGCGACACCCGGCCGAATCCGAGCGCGGTCAGCTCCTCGGCCTTGGCCTGCTCGCGCTCGGCCAGCGTGTGCCGCTGCGGGTCGTACTGCGGCCGGACCGCTCCTTCGCTGCCGGGCCCGCCGGCAAGCCCGCACTCGACTTCCCGCACGTGCCGCCGCCAAGCCAGGGCCTTCTCACGCGCTGCGGCGGGAGCGGTTTCGAACAGCCCCCATTGCGGGGCCGCCTGAGGCGCATCGGCTCCGATGATGGCGAAGCCGGGGTCGGCGAACAGGTGCCCGGCGAGCACGGTCTGGCCGCCGCCGTCCGGGCCGAGGAGGTGGATTTCCTGCCCCGAAAGGGCGACCACCTGCCACGTCACGTCACAGAACCGGACGCGAGCACCGACCTTCACGGCCGGCCGGGCATGACGCCGCGCGCTCACCGGGCACCTCCCGTCTTGCCCGGGTTGCTCCAGCCCCGCGGGCCGACGGGGACGCGTTCGTGCAGCGGCGTGTCCAGACCGGCCGTCAACCGGGCGTGCCACAGGGCGTGGAAGACGCAGGGGAGGACCTCGATCGGGTCGCCGGCCGCTTCGGCCCCCTCGATCAGCGGCCGTGGCCGCGTGAACGCCTCGATGACCGCCTCCGTCAGCCCCGGGCGGCCGGCGTTGCGGGGGTGGCGGTAGCCAGCCAGCCATTTCAGGTTGGCGGCCAGGATGTCGTCGAGAGGCGGCAGGCGGCGGTAGGTCCAGCCGATGTCCGCGCATGCCTGCGCCACTGCCTCGGCGGCCTTCTGCGCCCGCTCGCCGCCAGCGCCCGCGTGGCCGGGGCAGTCGGCGAGCAGCGCGGTGCCGTCGGCACGGCGGGCGAAGAGCTGCGGCACCCAGGAACGCACCTGGCCGCGGCGATTGCGCCACAGCAGCCGCACCGGCCGCCCCGCCAGGCCCGTCACCTCCGGGTCGCGGTCCAAGACCATCAGCTGGGCGCGCATCGCGTTCGACCCCGCGGCCACGTGCCGCCCGGTGGTCGCCGACCACCACAGGCCCGGCCCCCAGCGCCGCCCCGGCACGGCCGGGAACGCCGACACCGGCGGCAGGTCCTCGAACGCCACGGTCATGGCGGCATCCGCCCACCGCTGCTGCGCCGCCTGCCCCACCGGGTCGAGGAAGACCGCCTCGAACCCGCCTACCTGGTACACGGCCGCTCGCCCTGCCCGGCCCCGGGCTGCTCCTGTACTGATCACCCACGCTAGCCAAGCCGCTCCCGCCCGCCCGGACCGCTGTTTTCAGTGTTTCTGCCACGAACGAGTGCCGTATCAGCTAACAGCCGACTCGCCCCCGGCGCGCGGGCTCAGCCGCCGCTCTCCTGCCCGCCCGCGGACAGCATCTTGCGGAGCACCTCGACGGGCATGTCCACCCACCCGGCGACCTCCTCCAGGGGCACCCCGCCGTTCACCGCCGCCACCGCGGTCCGTTTCCAGGCGTTCTCGATCAGGCTGGCACTGTGACCGAGCCCGCGCAGCAGCCGTCGGGCGACGTCGGCGGTCGGTCCGGTCTGCACCCCGCGCAGCTGTAGCAGCTGTTCCTCGGTGCTGTCGATAGCGCTGGTGATCAGCCTGCGCTGCTCGGCGGGCACTGCAGCCCGCCACATCGTCCCCGAACCGGGCGCCTTCTTCTCCTTGCTCAGCACCCGCAGCTGGCCGGCCATGGTCGAGCTGTGGTGTTCCTGCCGCAGCCACCACGGGTCGTTGTCGTACCCGGGCGGCCCGCCGGCGCCGCGGCGAAGGCGGATGACGCTGCCCATCCAGGAGGTCAGCGGGCCGCCGTAGTCGGTCGCCGCCAGTGGCCCCAGCCACGGCCGGCCGACCCGCTCGCCGAGCCGACGGCAGAACGTCCCGTCGGCGGGCAGCGCCCGCGGCCGGCCGGCACCGCTGTCGGCCCACACCAGCTCGGCCATGGCCGGGTCCAGCAGCGTGTCGGCCACCGCCACCACCTCCGGGAAGATGACTGCGTCCCGCCCCACGATCCGCCACCGCTCCAGATCACCACCTGCATCCCCGCCCGCGACCTGGTGCAGGCGCCGGGGCCAGATCGTCTCCCGCTCCCACTGCAGGGCCTGCTCCCACCACCGGGCCACCACCGCATGCGCCAGCGCGAACACCCGCTCCGGTTCCGCACCGGCCCGCACCGCCCGCCGTGCCACCGAGGCCCACCGCCGCTGCCCCGCCACCACCTCCGGCAGGCCACGCAGGTCGAGGTGCTCCAGCGGCTGGTTGGCGTCCGCGTCCAGCAGCCACCGCCGGTGCCGGACACACGCCCGCTCCCACCGCGGCGCGTACCGCACCGCGGTGGGAGCTGTCCCCGTGCGCCGGGCCGTGCACAGCCGGCAGCCGAACGCCACCGGACCGGCCACCGCGCCACCGATCCGCCACAGCCCCACCGGATCGCCACCCTCGGCGCGCAGCTTGGCGTCCCCTTCTTCCCAGGACGGCAACGCCCGTGCCAGCACGTCTTCCTCCACGCCGCACATGCCTGCCAGGAGCTGGCGTCCGGCTGCGTTCAGCAGCACCTCGGCGTCGGCACGTGCGCCTCCGCCCTCGTGCCCAGGGGGGTAGTTGCGCCACTTCCAGCAGGCCCGCAGCACCTTCGCTTCCATCCCGTAGCGGCTGGCGGTGCGGCATATCAGCGACGCCGTTGTCTCTCCGGCGAAGGGCGCGACACGGAAGATCCCGGGCGGGAGACTGCCGCCCTGGACAGCCCCGTCGGCGTTAGCCATGGCGGCTTCATTCCTCGCTCTCTGTTCTTGGCGGATCCGGCTGTCCGCATCCCGCTGCGCCGCAGGTCTGGGTGGGCGCGGCGCTCGGGTCTGTGCTGGAGACCGCGCGGTGGCTGACGCAGATACGGACGAAAGCCGATGCCCCGGCTTGACCCCGAGATCGCCTGTATCGATGTCGCTTTCTGACCAGCATGTTCCTGGGGCACATCGCAGTGTCAGAACAGGTCGCGGACGGGGTCGTATGTGCCGAAGGCGCGGGCGCTGGCGTCCTCGATGAGTGTGCAGAAGGCTTCTTCGTGGTCGTGCAGGGTGCCGGGGGGACGGTTGTTGTCTCTGTTCCAGCGGGGCAGGCCTGAGCCGTCGATGGCGGGCCGGGGGATCGGGGTGAGCCAGTAGTCGCTGGTGATGACGCGGGCGGTGCCGTCGTCGCGGTCATGTGTGAGGGCTTGAGGGCAGTCGTCGCTGCTGTCGCCCGCGCCAAGCAGCACGGTGGGGGACTGCAGCGCGTCGGCGATCGAGCGGACCTTGTCCACCTCGCCCTCGGTCAGCTGGCGGCCGTGCCGTTTCACCTCGGCGGGAATGATGGTGCCGTCCGCCATGAGCAGGGCGATGTCGGCCTCACCGATCTGCTGCTTCCCGCGGTAGAACTCGACTCCGGGGTGCGCGCCCACCAGGTAGCCGGGCCGGTTCGCCAGGGCCGCGATCAGCCAGCGCATGATCAAGGCGTGGTAGACGGAATCGTCGTCGATGGACCGTCGCAGGGGCTCGGCCAGGCGGTATCGGAACGTCAGCGACGTCAGGGCGAACGGGTCCACCATGGTGCGGCCGCATCGTGGGCAGCCGGCGTTGCCGGTCTGCTCCACCGGGCGCAGGACTTTGAAGCCGCAGTGATCACAGATGAGCTGGACGACACGCAGGACGAGGCGCCGCTGCAGTGCCCACCGCAGCCAGGCTTCCGCGACCGAGCGTTTCCCGCCCAGCGCTTTGCTGAGGGAGCTGAGATCGAATGCGCCCGAGGTCTCGGCGTCATGGCTGACGTTGATGTCCGCGAGCAGTTCGGAGAACTGCGCCATTGCGGCGTCGGGATCTTCCTGAGCTGCGGCTACCTGCCTGGCCAGACGATCCGCCCGCGCCTTGAACCAGCTCATGGATGTGCTTGCCGCAGTGGAGTACAGCAGCGAGAGCAGGCCGCGATGAGCCAGCCAGCGAACCCCGTGCGCACCGCCGGCGAGTTCGGCCAGCGCGACGGCGTGCTGTCCGGGGACGGACTCCCGTACCGTCAGGCCGTGTTCACGCGCGGCCGCCTCCAAGAGAGTCCACGCCTGCGGCCACTGCACTTCGGCAACGCCCGTCGCTGAAGCACTGACGATCGCGCCGCCTCCCCCGTACGCCGGGTACACGGACCAGCGCCCACCGCGTAGCGGTACCAACGAAGGCAGCGGCTGCCGGTCGACCTCGACCGTGACACGGACCGACTGGTCCGTGTTCACCAGAGCCAGTACCTCCCGGTCGTCCTCGGTCAGTGTCGGCGCCAGCGCGCGGCCGGCGGCGAAGGTCAGCGGCATGCTGGAACTCCGGGCCAGGGGCGCGGGAGTGGCGACCAGTACATCGGAAGGGCTGAGGGCGTAAACCGGACGGTGGGGCAGAGCACGCCCCACAGCCTCAAGCTCCTCCTGCGGCAGCGTGGCCGAGGTGAGCACCATCATGGGCGCCGCGCCGGTCACCCAGAACGGCTGACGAGCGACGGTTTCGATCCTCGCTTCCGCTTCGGCGGCGTCCAGTTCCCCAGCCGGGGTACGCGACACCGGCAGGCCGATCGGCACGATGTGGGACCAACCGTGCAGGGCCCGCAGGTTCCACAACAGGGCGGCGTCCGCGACGCTTTTGTGCTCGCAGAGGACGTAGACGTTGCGGCCCAGGTCGCGGGCTGCCGCTCCGGCTTCCTGCAGCCAGTCGTCAACACCGTTGGTGCCCACCCACACGGGACGGGGTGTCAGGGACATCCGGCTCAGTCCCACGGGCGTGACCTGCCGGCACCGCGTCAGCAGGTCATTCACCCCCAAGCTCTCGGGTGTCTGCCGCTCGAGGGTCAAGACATCGGAGAACTGCAGATCATCGCGGGCTCTTGAGTACGCCAGCAGGTCCTCGTCAGGCCGGTGCGGCAAGCGCCCCAGCATGACGCTGTACACCAGCTCCCAGGGATCGTCCGCCGGTGTGCCTGTCACGGTCACCGTACGCAGACTCTCAGCGTCTCGCGCCCCGGCAATCATGAGAACCGGTATCTCTTCGCCCCGCCCCGTCGGCAGCCGCATCGCCTCGCCCAGTTCGCGGCATCGCTGCTGCCATGCCTGTGACTCGGTATCAGGGACGACGACCGTCAGGTAGTCGAGCTCGCTGCGCAGCAGCATCGTCCGGTACAAGGCGCTGACGCTACCGTCAGCAGCCACCGGAACAATGAGGTCGCCGACCCCGCCCCACACCTGGCAGGCACGCTCGATCACCCGCAGCAGGCCTGCGTAGTCGTCGTCGCGAATCAGAAAGGCACGTCTAAACGGTCGCACATGGCGGCGCGCCAATACCGTTCCCTGCGTGGCAATCCGGTTCAGAACGTTTTGCATGCCGAGGCCCCCGAAGTCCGTCTGCGTTCCTCAACAGATCATGCCGGGTCCACGGCAGGGTCGCGCCTGGATCCGCAGACACCAGCCAGCGACTGTCAGCTTGACCTGGCGTATAGGACGGCGATGTCAGTGATGTGCGGCAGCATCAGAGCATGACGCAGATGAACAAAGAGTGGGCGATCGAGAAGCTCAAGGGTTTCCTCCACACCGCAGCAGTCGAGTGGGTTGCGCCACCACACGGCATGGTGAGTGCTGGGAGCTTCAAGTTTAAGAATGCTTCGAAGCCAGAGGCGCAGGCTGCTGCGCACATCGCGGAGCAGATCTTGGACCGGGTGATCCCTGACTGGCGAACTGCAGACTGGGAAGAAGCCAAGAGGCAACCGATGTGGCGCCACCGGGAGGCGGCTCACCGCGCGGTCGCCTTCCTGGAGGCAGAACAGGAATTGCAGGAGAATCTCGGCAGCGGCGCGCCCCAGCTCGACGCAGCCACGCTGCACCCATGGGTCTGGGGCAGCGTGCAGGGCCTGTGGAGCAGCGGCCACTTCCGCGAGGCGGTCGGCGCTGCCGCCAGGGCAGTGAATGTGCAATCCCAGGCGAAGCTTGGACGACGAGACGCCTCCGAGGCCAAGCTCCTCTCCGATGCTTTCTCCACCAATCAACCTGCCCCGGGGCACCCCCGCTTGCGTCTCAGCGAGAACGACGGGAGCGACACATTCAGAAACCGCCACGACGGTGCAGGAAACTTCGCAAGGGGTGTCTACTCAGCCATCCGCAACCCCATCGCCCACGAAGAGGATGAGGAACTGGAAGAGAACGAGGCACTGGAGCAGCTGGCCGCATTCAGTATCTTGGCGAGATGGGTGGACACCGCCGCAGTGGAGAATGCCAGGTGAGAGCCGAACTATGCTATCCGAAAGCGGCGTTCTCCACGCCAGAGGCGAGCGCCGCTACGCCGACAACCTGACTCCAGCCCCACACGCATCGAGTGCTCTCCGCTTGTGTCACGGAGCAGTAGTGATGCCAGCAGCGGTCAATAGGTGCTGTTGGCCGGGGTGGAGGGTGCTCCATTGGCTGCGTTGGGCGTTGGCCCAGTGCTGGAGGGCACGGGGGAGGGTCTCGTTCCCGTTGATCGTGGTGCGGTATTGCTGCCAGGTGCGGTGCCAGGTGTAGGGCCAGGGTGGGTTCCACCACGGGTCGAGGGCGGTGAGCGCCTCAATGGTGGTGGTGGAGAGGACGCCGGCGCGGGCTTTGCGGCGTTGCTGGCACAGCCATCTGCCGAGGGGGAACCCGTCTTGCCGGGTGTGTTTGTCCGGGGTGAGGTGGCCGTGTCGGGCGGCGTAGGCGCGTGCGTGGTCGATTCCGGGGCTGGCGGGGTAGGAGCGTGTGGCCGGGGCGGGCCGTTCGCCTACAACAGCGTCGGGTGTGATGCCGAGGGCGGTCAGGAGGTCCTGCTGGCCGGGGTGGAGATGCTCCCAGGACTCCTGCTGGACACGGATCCACCGGACAAGGCCTCGGGGGAGGTTCGTGGCCGGTACGCCCTCGGCACCCGTGGCTGCTGTGCGGAGGCGGTGGTAGGCCTGCTGCCATCGCAGGGGCCAGGGCGGATTCCACCACGGATCGATCATGGTCAGGGCTTCGGCCCGGGTGGGGGAGAGACGGCCCTGACCGGCGCGTCGTCGTTGCCAGGCCAGCCACCTCCCCAGCGGGAACCCGTCAAGGACGGTGCTGACGGGCGCGACAATATGGCCGTATCCGGCCGCGTAGGCGCGAGCTTGTGCGAGCGCGGTGTCGAGAAGACCGGGCTCGGCGCGGGGAGCCGGTGGTTGGGCGGCCCGGGCTGTTTCGGCGTTGATGCCGATCTTGGTCAGCAGGCGGTGCTGTTCGGGGTCGAGCGTGCCGTAGCCGGCACACTGACGCCTCAGCCAGTCGGCCAGCTTCTTCTCAAGGTCCGCAATGCCGGTACCACCGTCGACGGCTGCGGACACGGACTCTGACCGCTCGCGTACGCGGCTCCAGTTGCGTTGCCACTCCAAGGACCAGGTCGGGTTCCACCAGGGGTCGAGCGTGGCGAGGAGCGTGCTGACCGGCCATGTCCCGCCTGTACTGCGATGGTGCTCCCGCGCCTGGCGGCGCTGTTCGCTCAGCCACCGGCCCAGCGGAAACCCCTCAGGACAAGCTTTCAGGGGCGTGGCGAGGTGGCCGTGTGCGGCGGCGTACGTGCGCGAGTGGGCCAGCCCGGGGCCCGTACCGCAGAGCTGGGCGATGACCTCGTGGGGGCGAGCGGCGGCAGTCTCGGCGGTGATGCCGATCTCCGCCAGCAGACGCTGCTGCAGCGGATGCAACTGCTTGTAACCGGTGCACTGTACGGACAGCCACGTGGCCCAGCCGTCACTGCCGTCCGGCCAGCCACCTTCTGCAGCCCCTCGGCGCCGGTCTTGGGCATGAGCGTGGATCCGGTACCAGGTGCGCTGCCACGCCAAGGGCCACGGCGGGTTCCACCACACGTCGATCGCGTCGAGCACCTGAAGGTGCGCTGGTTCGTCCTGGCGGCGTGTGAGACAACGCTGGGCAGCGAGCCACTTCCCGAGCAAAAACCCCTGGTACGAGACGTTCTTGGTGGCCAGGGCCAGACATCCGTGTTCGGCGACGAAGGCACGCGCACAGGCAACAGCCGTATCGATGCCCGCTGTCCGGCTCGTTCGGCGCGGGCGTGCGCCACCGGCGGCCTGGGCCGTGAGGCCGATGTCGGCCAGCAGACGGCGTTGTTGGGGGTGGAGTGAGCTGTACTCGGTGCACTGCAGGTACAGCCATTCCCCGGTCAGCATGTGGGTGTCGGGGAAGCCGTCGGCGGCGTTGAGGGGGCCGTGGCGGCTGACGTGGTCGCGGGCGCGGTAGTAGGAGCGCTGCCACTTCACCGACCAGGGGATGTTCCACCACGGATCCACCTCCTTCAGGGCGGCGGCCTTTTCTTCGGGCAGGGTCAGGGCGTGGGCCTGCTGGTTGTGCACCCATTTCCCCAGGGCGAAGGAACCGACTCGGGTGTCGCGTTGGGTGGCGAGGTGGCCGTGCTGGGCGGCGTAGGTGCGTGCGTGGGCCAGGCCGGCGGCGAAGGCGCCCTCGGCGTGCACGCTGTGGCCCCGCAGCCGTTTCTGAGCCGGCGGACCCTCTGCGCCCGCGGTCTGCCGACGCTGGTAGCCCGCGAGAATGTCGGCGAGAGGCCGGGGCCGGAGCGCCAAGGGGACCTGCCACAGCCGCTGTTCGTCGTCTCCACTGCCGCCCTTGGTACGGATGCACTGGTACGTCCAGGCAAACAGCGGTCCGTGGGTGCAGGCGGCCAGACGCTCGGTGAGCCACGGTCGCCGCAAGCGATGGCCCAGCTCGCCGGGCACGCAGGGCACATCAGCCAACCGGTAAGGGAGGTGACCACCGCCGTCAGCAGCGACACGGAGCCGCCAGGCCGGGCTGGCCAGAAGCGTGGCGAGGGCGACGGTCTCGGGGTAGGTGACCAGATCCCGCGCCAGGATCCGCCACCGCTGCGGATCCTCACCCGCGGGCATGGCCGCCTCCAGCCGCACCGGCCACAGACGTTCCTCGGGCCACTCCTGCGCCCACCACCAGGCCGTGACCGCCTCAGCAACATCGAACGCCGAACCAGCGACGGGGGAGCGGCGCAGCAGCCTGCGGTGATCCTCCTGCGCCTGGACCACCTCCGGGCATCCGGCCAACCCGACGACACGGCCCCCGCTGCCCGGCACGCTCTTCAGCCAGCATCGATGGCGTGGGCAGACTCGCTGGTGCGCCGCCAGGTACACCCGGGCTGGTGCAACGTGACCGGTCCGCGCAGCCACACAGCCCGGGCACGCCGGACCCCAGGCAGCAACCGTCTCCACCCCGTTGTAAAGCCGCGCCGCCAGCCGCTCCTTCGAGGGGCCCAGCGGCTCCTCCCGCGTCCAGGCCGGCAACGCGCGGCGTAAGCCCACCTGCGGCACACGACACAGCGCCGCGACCCGGTCCCGGGCCGCGGCGTTCAAGAACACCTCACTGTCGCCCTGCAGAGCCCGGACGACGCCCTGCTGGCCAGCCACTTCGGTAACCGACGACAGCAGACTCCGCACCGTGAGGCCGTACCTGTCCGCGATCCGCCCCAGGAACGACAGCGTCATCTCACCCTGCAGGGGCGTCACCCGAAAGGCACCCGCGGCCAGCAACAGCTCCCCCACCCATCCCGTCGCTTGTGACAACTATCGTGCTTCGGCTCAACAAGCAGGTGCCGGGCCCGTCAGCCGGTGTCAGGTCAGTAGTCGAGGTCGAGGTAGTCGATGTCGTTGAGGGTGACGTCGGAGAGTCCTGTGGCGCGCCCTCCGCCGTCTTGAAAGTAGATCTCTTTGAATCCTTCGGCGATGATTCCGCGCATCTGCTGGTCGCTGGCGCCCGCGTTGCGGGCGTCGAACAGGCGCTGCGCGTACGCCGGGGGGAGGTGCACGGTGAGTCGCCGGAAGCGTCCGTCGTCGGTCGTTCCGACGGGCGCGGTGTACCCGAAACGGGCCCTCGTCTCCACCGTGATCCCGGTTGCGGTAGCGGCCTGCTTCTGGCGGCGTTTGCGCACTTGGGGCTGCCAGCGGGCTCGTACCGCGTCGTTGATCTTCGCGGCGACGTCGGCGCGGGCGTGCTTGCGGGCGCCACGCCTGTAGCGGTTCACCGAGTCGGCGGTGACCCCGATCTCCTGCGCGACGGCCTTCGCACTGCCCAACTGCTTGAGCAGGTAGCCGATCTGACCCTTCAACGTCTTCGGCGGCTGGCGGGTGAAGGCCTCCCGGTCGGCGCGTTCGATCGCGTCGTCGATCTCGCTCACCGGTTACTCTCCTTCGTCCAGGACGGCGTCGCCGCCCTTGATGTGGCGGGCCGGGTTGAGGCTCTTCTCCATCAGGTCGACCGCCCACAGCATCGACTGGACGCCCTCCAGCTTCGCCAGGCCCGGCGTGGGCCCGAGGCGGAATCCTCCGGGCTGCGGCTTACCGCTGGCGGCGTACGGCAGGAAGTCCAACGGGCTCTCCCCCGGGGACGGGTAGACGACGCAGTCGGAGAGCACGGCGAGCGGGTACAGGCCCGTCATCTTGACCATGTTGTTGAGCTTGCGGTGCATGTTGACCCGGGCCTTGCTGATGACGGCGGCGCGGATGTCCGGGCGCCAGGTCGGGCGCTGCATGGCCGGCCACGGGTCGCCGTCCTTGTACTGCTTGCCCTGCGGGCGCTCGCGGAGCTTGCCGACGCCGCCCTTCACGGTCGCCTTGATGGCGCCGAGGACGGCGGCCATCGCCGGGTCGACCTGCTTGTGCTGCTCCATCGCCGCGAGGAACTGGCGGTCGTCCAGTTCCCGGGTGACGCCGAGGTCGGCGAGGGTGTCGACGTAGGCGGTCTTGAGCCGGTCGTGCCACGGGTCCAGGTACGCGCCGGTCTCGCGGCGCAGGTACGCCTCGATAGGGTGGACGTCGTAGCCGAGCTCCTGGGCGTAGGCGACGGTGTGCGTCTGGTACCAGGCAGGTCCCGTCGGACGGCTGCCGTCCGGGGTGAACGGGCTGGGCAGGCGCGGGTCCAGCTCGATGTGGGACAGGTCGACCAGCCAGCTCCCGGGGATCTTCGGGTTGAACGTCGGGGCGTGGAAGTGGTCCGGGGCGGACAGGCCGACGACCAGGCGGGCCGCGGCCGCGAGGAACGCGGTGTTGAGGTCCAGGCCGACCGCGAAGGGCAGCACGCACTCCTCATCGCTGAGCGTCTCCACCGAGCGCACCCACTGGTACGCCTCTTCGTTGAGGAACCCGCCACTCCAGCCGGAGTTCACGACCACGGGGTGTTCCGGGGTGGCTTCCGGCGGCGCCGGGTCCATCGGCTCCACACCGAGGGAGCCCGCGTTGTAGCCGGACACCCAGTTCCCGGTTGCCGGGTCCTGCACGGCCTTCGTCGGCGGGCGCAGCGCCGTCATCAACTCCAGGCCCGAGACGGCGGTGGAGCCGCGTGGGGTGATGACCCGGGTCGCGTAGACACCCAGGACGCGTGCGATGTCGGCCGGCTCCATCTCACAGACGCCGGGCCACGACCGGAGATCGAGGGCGTCCCACGACAGGATGGCGAGCTGCACGCACTGCCGCTCGCGCCCCTGGGCCTTGCGGTAGATCCGCGCCCACGGGCCGAACCCGCGCTGCGTCAACTGCCACCGAGCCTTCGCCACCTCTTTGACCACCGGGTGGTCGGCGGGCAGCCGGAGGGAGCGGCGCTGCTCGTGGCCCTCTAGGCGCTCGGGCAGTCCCAGCCTCACGGCGGCCGCGGCGGTGAGCACGATCAGCGGGTCGGAGTCCTTGCCGTACCGGTTCAGCTTCGCAGCCCCGAGGCCGGACTCGCGCAGCGTCCACTCCACCAACTCCGGGATAGTGGTCGCCGGGCAGTCGAGCACGATGCCGTCGACGCCGTACGCACTGCCGTCACCGTCCAGCACCGCGAGCGGACCATGCGGGAACCGGGAGTCGGCTACGGGCGCGGAACGCTTCTTCGCCGGACGGCGCGACGTCGCCGACTCAGCCTGGACGACGGGCACCTCCACTACGGCGGGCGCCTCGGGCACGGCCGGGCCGGTGAACGTCTCCGCAACCGGTTCCGGGTTGAGCGCGGGAGCCGGGGCGGGCGTGACAGCGGGAGCTCCGTGGGCCGGGTACTTCGCGGCCCACCCGTTCAGCAGCCGCTGGTAGGCATCCAGGCGCGGCGACTTCGGCTCCGAGCGGCCGTTCTCCCAGTTCTTCACCGACTGGGTCGTCGTCTTCAACGCGGTCGCGAGGCGGGCCTGGGTGATGCCGGCGGCCTCACGAAGCCGGGCACGCTCCGCCGGAGGCGGGAGATGCGGCTCCTCGTTCAACAGAGCGTCGACGGACGCGAACAGCTCTTCCTCAGATGCCATTCCCTGCACCTTCACATCAGGACCCGATACTGCTTAACCAAAAACTTAGCCCACTCCTTAACCTTCCTGTGCCCATTCCAACCCCAGCGCTGCGAGCGCGGCGAGTTTGTCGACGGTGAGCTTCGCGCGGCGGCTTTTGCTGTTGCTGAGGAACACTCCGAGTCGGACTTCTGTCCCGTCCTCCAACTGCTCTGTGTGGCCTCTGGGGACGGTCACGGAGCCCTCCCGCGCCTTGTACTGCGCCAGGGCTGCAATACCCCGTTCGAAGGCTCCAGAGGCGCCCTGGGGGGCCTTGGCGGGCGTTTCCTGCTCCGGTGGGAGCGGTACGACACCAAGTTGCTCCAGGCGCTCGCGCTGCCCGTCCATCAGCGAAGCCCACACCACCGGTTGGCGCTGTTTCGCGGCCCATCGTCCGATGTCCATGCCGTGAACCGTGACGCCGGGCAGGACATCGGCCTGGCCCTGTTCGTCGCGTACGAGTTCGCGTAGTGCGGCGTAGTGCCGCTGCCATTCGGCCGGCCACCCGGGGTTCCAGTCTTCGTCGACAGCTTCGAGTGCTGTCTTCCAGTCGGGGTGGTCGTCCAGCGCACCAGGACGCCGCAAATTCGCGAGCCACATCCCCAAGGGTCTATCCAGCATGGCCGCCGTGCGGGGGGCGCAGAGCGTCCAGTGTTGGTCGTAGTACGCCTTCGCGGCTTCCAGGTTCTCCTGGAACCTCTCATCGGCCATCGACCACACCATGCCGAGCCGCTCCAGGCGCTGGGCGCGCTGCCCGCTCATCTCCCCGGCCCCATATGCCCGTCGCTGCTCCGCCACCCATTGTCCAAGAGGTGTCGCGCCCTCGCGGTGTCCGTAGGGCACCCTCGCGTTCCCGACCCGCTCGACGTACGTCTTCAGCTTCGCCCAGCCACGGGCCCAGTCCTGACGTTCGGTGTCGATGACATTGAAGGACACCCAGTCCGCGACCATTACCGGATCCCTGGGGGCGGCGAAACGGAGCAGCAGACGGGATTCATCCTCGCCTTCCCCGGGCGGCGTACCGATGTGCTGGGACGGTTGCGCGACGTCCTTCTGCGGCTCCTGGGGGATCGCCAGCAATTCGATTGCCTCTTCGTCGTGAGCGCGTAGACCTTCAAGGATCTTCACCAACGGACGATACGATCCCGAAGTGAACATGTCTTCCGGCTTTTCCCCGGGCTGGAGAAAAACCGGCACGATCAGAGAGGCGAGCTTGCCCTGCCCCGGCTTCTGACGCAAAGCGCGCCCGATAGCCTGGACAATATCGTGCGGCGCACCCTTGGGATCCAGGAGAGCCACGGAGTCCACGGCGCGAATATCAACGCCCTCACCCAATACGCGGCAATTCGAGAGAATGGCACGCAGTGCCGCGGTGCCGAATTTGCCCAGGACTCCGCGCCGGCGTTCGGGTACGTGCTCGCCGCAGAGCCAGTCGGCCCAGATCTGCGCCGGGTACCGCTCAGGCCGGTCGGCGTGCAGTTTGGCCGCAACCCGCTCCAGGCCCTCCGCGTACGCCTGTGCCTCGATGGTGCGGTGGTGGAAGGTGATGCACGTCGACAGGTCGTGCTGCGCCATCGTGTGCAACAGTGCGGCCTGCAAGGCCCCGAGCCGCTGACCGCGCACCTCCTCACTGCGCCGCTCCTCACCCATCAGCCGCTCGGGCGTGACAACCGGGTCCTGGAGCTCCAGCACGATGATCTGGTACCGCGCCAGCAGCCCGCGCGACACAGCAGATGCGAGGGACAGCTTGTAGAGGACGGGTCCGAAGACGGTCTCGTCGTCCATGGAGGCCGCCATCCCCCGAGGCAGCCGGTCACGCACCCCCTCAGCAACCTCGCGGTTCAGCCGCTCCTCCCAGATCCGCGGCGTCGCCGTCAGGTACAGCCGGCGCACCGACGGAATGACCCCCTGGTCGTGCACCGCGGCCCAAGCCTTACCCATCGAGCCACTTGTCCTGTGGGCCTCGTCAACCACCGTCAGGTCCATGGGAGACAACTGCTGCCCGTAGGCGCCCTCGAACGCCTCGGAAAGGACACCGAGGCTGGCGTACGTCGCGAAGACGGTGACCGGCCCCTGCCCATGCCACAGGGCGAGCTGCACCGGATTCGTGGTGCTCCGGACCTTAAGATTCCACAATTCCGGGTCGTCCTGGAGAGAACACACCGCGACCGCCGGACCCGTGTGCCCGGCCGCATTCCACGCCTGAACCGTCTGGGACAGCAAATCCAGCGTCGGCACCAGAACGAGAATGCGGCCCTTGGGCGCGAGCCGCTTTGCCGCCGCAGCCGCGATGATGGTCTTTCCCGTTCCGCACGCGGCGTGCACCTGTCCGCGCAGGCCATTCACAGGAATCCCGCCCGGCGAGATATCGAGACCGCGCACAATGGCGGCAACGGCCTCGATCTGGTGGGCACGTAGTTTCACGGCCATTCCCGTGTTCTCCTTTTCGCGGAATGATGCGCGCATCAGAATGGAGATTCCCGGAGCGACGAATGGCTCAGGAGTGATGCTGTCTGTTCCCAGACTCTACACAGTGCGCGAGCATGATGCATCACTCTTGCTTAAACTTCCGCACTCTAGGGTGACACATGACCGATTCCCGCCTTCCAGTGACTCATCAGGGTGTATGCTCGTGAGATTCGGTGGGGTTGCGTACGGGCAGTTGAGAACGGGGGAGGGGTTCGAGTGGAGCGCAGCGGAGCCCGTCACTACGGTGGGGCCGCACTTCGTCAGGCCGATGATCCGTCACATGCGTTGCAGAGGTATTAGCTGGGAATCCCAGACCCTACACAGTCCCGCACGTGATGCACCCGCCCTTGCTGCCAGCCCAGGCGCCCGCGCTCGCG
>NZ_MAUD01000018.1 GCF_001700515.1 Streptomyces lushanensis | reverse complement strand
GCACCGGTCGCGACGGGTGCGGTCGGTGCGGGACGGGTGGCACTGAACGGGTGCAACGGGTGCGGGGGTGGCCGCTCGGCCGCTCGGTGAGGAGGGTGGGGGCGCGGACTCGCCGAGGACGTGGGACGGGAGCCGCTCCACCGACTTGGCGGTTGGGAACAGCGAACACGCCGTGCTCGGCGAACAGACGCCGGCGCCGTCGCGAGGATCAGCTCCCGCGTCGCGTCACCGCGCTCCGCCCGTACGCCCCTGCCCGGCTCGTTGGCCGAAACAGCGCGGCATCCGGAGCGTCGATCCGCCGGGTGGACCGGGCATCGGACGGCGCCAACTCGGCGTCGTCGTGGCGCGTCCGGAGTGGGGCCGCGTCGCGTCCGGGCGGTCCGACCCGTGCGACCGGGCACCTGCCCCGCAGGTCCGCCCACAGGGCCGGGGGCTCCGGCGCGGTCGTGCCGGGCAGTGGATGACCGAGCGGCTGATCACTCTCGTCATGACCCATCGCGCATCCTCCAGGAGGCCGGCATCGAGTACGTGATCAGTTAACTGTCCTTGCTGGAGTAAAGCAAGCGACTGACTTAATTCCGCCCCTGCGCACCATCCGTTCTCCCGTGCCCCGGATGCCCGCCCGTCCCGGCCCGCGTTCGGGCCCCTCGCCGCCGGGCGGCCGGGCCGGCGGCGGGGTGTGCCGGGCGGAGCGGACAGCGCCATACAAGCCGAGAGCGACGTGACGTAGCACCCTGTGACGTGGTACAAGCAGATCCTGCTTCCCGCTCGACCCGGCCGGGCCGCCCCACGCGCTCTGCGCGCGTGAAGATCGCCTGTTGCCCGGTGCCTGGGCGGTGCCTGCGCGGTGCCTGCACACCTCGTTCCATTTTCGGATGTCCGGTGTTCATGCACGCGTGCCCGTAGCTCTTCCGTGCTCCGTGAGGGTCAGGTCGGCCGATGATGGGAATCGGCCAATATCTGCCGGCCGCCGGAGGGCGCCCGGGAGGGGGGCTGGGCCATGAATCACCCGCGCTTTCTGTTCGTACCGAGAACCGACACCGAGACGGGAACCGTCTCGGTGGTCTGGCGTCTGCTCGGTGCCAACAATCGCGGTCTCGGCCAGGGCTGGGAGAGTCAGCCCGGGCTGGTCGCCTGCCGTGCCGCCGTGGCGACACTGCGCGAGGGCATGTCCAGGGCGCGGCCGGTCGTCACCGTCTCCGAGACGACCGGGCTGTGGATCTGGCGGCTCGACCTCGACGGACGTTCGGTCGCCCTCGCCGGGCGGTCGTACCAGCGTCAGCGCGAGTGCCACTACAGCCTGGCCAACTTCGTGAAGGCCGTGCCCGAGGCGCAGCTCGCGCCCGGTCTGGTGTCCCTTTCGGCCAGGCGCATGCCGCACCCGCCCGGTGACCGGCCGCCGAGGCTCCTCCCGGACTTCCCGAAGACGCGTGCCGCGAGTGCGGGTGCCCGATGACGTTCACCGCACCCGCTCTCGGTACGACGGACGAGCCCCGGACGATCAAGCGCTCCGCCGGCCTGCCCGACCAGCTCTTCCGCGGGCTGGCCCGGGGCAGCGGCGGTGTGGTGCTCGTCATCATGCTGCTCGTCGGCACCTTCCTCGGCTACCGCGCCTGGGAGGCCCTGCGCGTGGCCAAGGGGTCCTTCCTCACCACCGCCGCCTGGGAGCCCGACTCCCATCACTTCGGCATCGCCGCCGTTCTCACCGGCACCGTGCTGATCGGGCTCGTCGCCATCGCCCTCGCGCTGCCGCTCGCCATGGGCACGGCGCTGTACATCTCCGAGTACGCGCCCCGGCGCGTACGGCGGACCATGGTGAGCCTGATCGACCTGATGGCCGCGGTGCCCAGCGTGGTCTACGGTCTGTGGGGCGCGTTCTTCCTCCAGTCCCACATCGTCGGTCTGTCGCGGTGGATCGCCACCTACTTCTCCTGGATCCCGATCTTCAAGGTCCACGGCGCCGAGCCGGGCGACCCGCTCGCGACCACGACCGTCTACACCTCCTCGACGTTCATCGCCGGGATCGTGGTGGCGCTCATGGTCACGCCCATCGCCTGCTCGGTGATGCGCGAGACGTTCTTCCAGGCACCCGTCGGCGAACGCGAGGGCGCGTACGCGCTCGGCGCGACCCGGTGGGGAGTGATCAGGACGGTCGTCCTGCCCTTCGGGCGCGGCGGTGTCATCGGCGGCACGATGCTCGGTCTCGGCCGTGCGCTGGGCGAGACGATCGCCGTCTACATGATCATCTCGCCGGCCTTCGTCATCCAGCCGCGGATCCTGGAGAACGGCACCAACTCCGTCTCCTCGCTGATCGCCCTGCGCTACGGCTCCGCCAGCGACTTCGGTATGTCGGCGCTGATGGCGGCCGGGCTCGCCCTCTTCCTCATGACGCTCGTCGTCAACTTCGTCGCCTCCTCCATCGTGGCCCGCAGCCGCTCCGGGGCCGGGACGGAAGCCTGATATGAACCGGACCACCACCTCCGTGCAGCCCTCCGACACCACCACCGTCACCTCCGCCGCCGGTTCCGCCCCGGCCGCCGAGCCCGCCCCGCTCACCTTCCGTCCGGGTCCGCCGGACGGGACCGGCAGACCCGAGGTCCGCCGCTCCACCTCCACCGTGCGCGCGGGCGACGTCCGCGCGCTGCTCGGCGCCCTGGCCGGTGCGCTCGGACTGACGGTTGTACTGTTTACGCGCATTGCGCCGTTCGACGGGCCGCTCGGCTTCGTCGTCGTCGCCTATCTGTTCTTCGTCGGTCTGTACGCCGTGCTGGTGTCCTTCGCCGAGAGCGGCATGGCGGTACGGGACCGGGCGGCGGCCGTCGTCATCCACAGCCTCGCCGTGCTGGTGGTCGGCGCGCTCGTCTTCGTCGTCGCGTACACCCTGTGGCGCGGCCGGTCGGCGCTGCCGCATCTCAACTTCTTCACCGACGACATGTCGCGCACCGGGCCCGTCCAGCCGCTCACCAGCGGCGGCATGCTGCACGCCATCGCCGGCACGGTCGAGCACATGGCCATCTCCCTGGCCATCACCGTGCCGCTCGGACTGGCCTGCGCGGTCTTCCTCAGTGAGGTCCCCGGCGCCTACGCGCGGTTCGTACGGACCATCGTGGAGGCGATGACCGCGCTGCCGTCGATCGTCTCCGGTCTGTTCATCTACGCCACCGTCATCCTCATCCTCGGACTGGAGAAGTCCGGGATCGCGGCGGCGCTCGCCCTCAGCGTGATGATGCTGCCGATCATCATCCGCGCGTCCGACGTGGTGATCCGCCTGGTGCCGGGCTCGCTGCGCGAGGCGTCCCTCGCGCTCGGCGCCAGCCAGTGGCGGACCGTGTGGACCGTGGTGCTGCCCACCGCGCGCTCCGGACTGACCACCGCCGTCATCCTCGGCACGGCGCGCGGCATCGGCGAGACCTCTCCGGTGCTGCTCACCGCCGGATACACCACCGACATGAACCTCAACCCGCTGCACGGCCCGCAGGTGTCGCTGCCGCTGGCCACCTTCGAGCTCGTACGGTCCCCGCAGCCGAGCTTCATCGCCCGCGGCTTCGGTTCCGCGGCGCTGCTGATGGGACTGGTGCTGCTGCTCTTCGTGGTCGCCCGGATCATCGGCGGACGCGGTCCCGGAGAGCTGACCCGGCGCCAGACGCACCGCCGGGTCCTCGCCTCCCGCCGTGACGCCGAGCGGATGGGCGGACTGCGCGGGACCGGGCCGGGCGGAGGGACGTATGTGGAACGGTCCGACGCGAGTACGTACACGGACCGGCCACCCGAGCCACCCGGACCGGCCGGGCCGATGGAGCAACTGAGCACCTGAGCCGGGCCACCGGGCTCCCGGGCCCGCCTCTCCGGGCCCGGGGACGCCGCCCGGCCTCCGGCCCACGGCCTCCCGCCCCACCGTCCACGGACCGCCAGGCCGACCACCCCGTACGCGCGAGCCACCGAGCCACCGTCGAGTCGCCGAGCCACCGAGAACCGCCCCGCCCCACCGACAGGAGTCGTCTCCCGATGTCCGGAACCCTTCCGGCGCCGCTGCCAGGCCCACGCGTCCGCGCCGCCCTGGCGGCCCTCGCCCTTGTGACGCTGGTGCTGCTGGCACTCGTCCAGCCCGTGCCCGCCGCCGCCGCGACCTATGTGCCGATCTCCGGTGCGGGCTCCACCTGGAGCCAGAACGCGCTGGACCAGTGGCGGGCGAACGTCAAGCAGTACGGCATGACGGTCAACTACAACGGCACCGGCTCCTCGGACGGCCGCAACCAGTTCCGCAACGGGACTGTGGACTACGGCGTCTCCGAGATCCCTTACGGCATCACGGACTCGGGGGTCGTCGACTCGCCGCCGCCGCGCAAGTACGCGTACATGCCCATCGTGGCCGGTGGTACGTCGTTCATGTACAACCTGAAGATCGGCAACCAGCGGGTGACCAACCTGCGGCTGTCGGGCGAGGTCCTCGCCAAGATCTTCACCGGTGGCATCAAGCTGTGGAACGACGCGGCGATCAAGGCCGACAACCCGGCCCTGGCCGCCTCGCTCCCGGCCCGCCGGATCGTCCCCGTGGTCCGCTCCGACGGCTCGGGTACGACGGCCCAGCTCACCACCTGGATGAGCAAGCAGTACCCGTCCATCTGGAACGGCTACTGCGCCAAGGCCGGACGGAGCACGCCCTGCGGCGCCACCTCGAACTACCCGCTGGTGCCGGGCGGCGGTTTCGTCGCCCAGTCCGGCTCCAACGGTGTCTCCGGCTATGTCGCCCAGGCGGGCAACATCGGCACGATCACCTACGTCGAGTACTCGTACGCCGTGTACACCACCAGCTTCCCGGTGGTGAAGGTGCTCAACGCGGCCGGCTACTACACCGAGCCGACCGCCAAGAACGTCGCGGTGGCCCTGCTCAACGCGCAGATCGAGAAGAACAGTTCGTCCCCGAAGTACCTGACGCAGATCCTCGACAACGTCTACAACGGCAAGGACCGGCGCAACTACCCGCTGTCCAGCTACAGCTACATGATCGTGCCGACGAAGGTGGAGTCCAACTTCAACGCCCAGAAGGGCAAGACGCTCGGCGCGTTCGCGTACTACTTCCTCTGCCAGGGACAGCAGCACGTCGACAACCTCGGCTACTCCCCGCTGCCGGTGAACCTCGTCGAGGCGGGGCTCGAACAGGTGCGCAAGATCCCCGGCGTCGACGTCGAGAACATCAACATCAAGAACTGCCACAACCCGACGTTCTCCGCCGACGGCTCCAACACCCTCGCCAAGAGCGCGCCCTTCCCGCAGGCCTGTGACAAGAAGGGCCCGACGCAGTGCGCCACCGGCACCGGCGGTGACAAGAAGCCCACGGTCACCCAGGGCAGCGGCGGCGCGGGCTCGGGCGGTGCCTCGGGCGGCAGCGGTGGCGGCGGTACCGGCACCTCCGGAGCCTCCGGCGGTGGTACGGCTGCCACGGGCGGTACGGGAGCCTCCGGCACATCGGGCGCGGGCGCGTCCGGCGGCGGGGCCACCCCGGGCGCGGACACCGCGGGCGGCGCGGGCGGGGCCATCGACCCGGACACCGGCCAGCCGATCGCGGCGGGTGCCCAGGCCGGCGGCGCCGGTGACGCGGCCGGGGTCGGCACGGGCGGCGACGCGTTCGCCGTGCCCGTCTCCACCTCGGGAACGATCAGCGGCGGAGTACGGCTCGCCCTGATGGTGCTGGCCGCCCTGCTGCTGGTGGCGGTCACGGTCGGTCCTCCGCTGCTGTCCCGCTATCTGACGGCGAGGAAGCAGACGTCATGAGGATTCCCGGAACCGGCTCCACCGGTACCCGTACCTGGATCAGCCGTGCGCGGTTCACCCGTGTCCACCGGGCGGCCACCGTCGCCGTCCTCGCGCTCTGCTGCGCCCTGAGCGCCGGCGCGTTCGTCGGCGCGGGCGCCGACGCGGCGGGCGCGGCCGACAATCCCGCCTCGGGCAGCTCACCGGTGACCGTCACCGGCAAGGGCGACTTCGCGAAGCTCAAGGTCACCGTCGCGCAGACCAGGCACCTGGTCAACCAGGTCGTCAAGGTCTCCTGGACCGGCGCGACGCCGACCGTCTCGGACACCGCCTACGCCGCCGACTACCTCCAGATCATGCAGTGCTGGGGCGACGACAAGGCGGGACCCGACCCGGAGCAGTGCCAGTTCGGCGGCTCCTCGGCGCTCGGCCCCGGATCCGGCAACCAGGCGGCGGGCGCGTACACCAACACCCGTCAGCTCAGCTACGGCTCTCTCTCCGACGAGAACCAGACCATGCCGCCTCCGTCGCCCTCCGGAATCTCGTATGTGGCGTTCCACTCGGTGGGCGGCCAGGTCACCCCGACCGGCAACTCCAACGACTTCTTCGACTCGAACACCACCAACGAGGTCCCGTACGCCCGTACCAACCCCGACGGCACCGGCGAGGTGTACTTCGAGGCCCAGACGGCCCTGGAGGCACCGGGTCTCGGCTGCGGCGAGGCCGAGGCCGGGGACACCGCCCAGACCGAGGGCCGGCAGTGCTGGCTGGTGGTCGTGCCGCGCGGTGAGACCGAGGTCAACGGGACCCGGTACACGGCCCAGTCCAGCGGCCTCCTCCAGTCCTCGCCGCTCTCCGCGACCAACTGGGCCCAGCGGCTGGTCGTCCCGCTGCACTTCGAGCCGCTCGGCAACTTCTGCCCGCTCGGCGCCGACGAACGTCCCACCCTCGGCAACGAGATGGTCGCCGAGGTCGTCAGCCGCTGGCAGCCCGCCCTGTGCCAGACCGGCGGCAAGACGATCTTCGGTTATGCCCAGGTGACCGACACGACCGCGCGAGGGAAGCTCGGCTCGGGCACCCCGGGCATGGTGTTCCTGAACGAGCCGGCCACCGCCGACCAGATACCGGCGGACCAGACACCGGTGTACGCGCCGGTGGCCCTGTCCGGACTCACCATCGGCTTTCTCGTGGAGAGCCAGGCACCGTCCTCCGCGCCGGACGAGGTCAAGGCGCGCAACGGCCGCCGGATCACCTCGCTCAAGCTCAACCAGCGCCTGGTGGCCAAGCTGCTGACCGAGTCGTACCAGGACGGCAACTCCCGCTTCGCGCCGAGCACCGAGAAGAACCCGTACAACCTGGGCCATGACCCGGAGTTCACCCGGCTGAACCCCGCGTACGCCCATCTCGACTTCGGCGGCAAGTTCGGCGACGTCCTCGTGCCCGAGGCGCTCTCGGACTCCGCGCGGCTGCTGTGGAACTGGGTGGACCAGGACCCGGCGGCGCGCGAGTTCCTCGACGGCACCCCCGACAACAAGGGGAAGTACGGCGACGCGGCCAACTCCGGGATGACGGTCAACCCGCACTACGAGAAGCTCGATCTTCCGGTGGACCACTTCCCCAAGAGCGACCCGTTCTGCCAGCAGTTCGACGACCATCCCGACAACCCGCTCTGCATCCAGGACAAGCATCCGTACACCCTGGACATGCACGGCGCCGCCCGCGCGGCGGGCCGCGGCGACTCGCTGGCCCGTACCTCCTGGGACAAGACCACCAACCCGCCCGCGTACAAGAAGGACCCGCCGCAGCCGGCCGGACAGCGCGCCATGCTCGCCCTGGCCGACAGCTCGACGGCCCTGCGCTACGGACTGATCCCGGCGCAGCTGCGCAACGGCGCCGGGCAGTACGTCGCGCCGACCACCGCGGGTCTGCTGGCGGGCCAGGCGGCGATGCGGCCGGGACCGGTCAAGTCGGTGGCCGAGGCCGCGCCCGCCACCAAGGCCAAGGGCGCCTATCCGCTCACCTCGCTCACCTACGCGGCGACCGTGCCCTCCCGGCTGACCGCCGCCGAGGGCAAGGACTACGCCGAGTTCCTCACCTACGCGGCGGGCGACGGCCAGCGGCCCGGTGTCGCGGCGGGCGAACTGCCCGAGGGGTACGCGCCGCTGCCGAAGGCCCTGCGCACCCAGACCCTCCAGGCCGCGGCCACCATCGCGGCCCAGGCCGGGAAGACCCCGCCGGAGGACGGCCCGGACTCCACGGGTTCCGGGTCCGCCTCGGGCGGGGTCCTGTCTCTTAGACACCTCT
>NZ_MAUD01000179.1 GCF_001700515.1 Streptomyces lushanensis | reverse complement strand
TGTCCGGGCCGGCCCGGACACGCCGGCGGTCCCGGTGGGGCCGACGCCGCTCCGAACGTCGCTCTGAACGCCAGGAAGGGCCCCGGACGCGCCACGCGACCCCGGGGCCCTTCGCGTCCGTGTCCAGGCCCGTACAGGGCCGTACAGAGCCTCGCGGCCTTCAACTACCTTGCGCTCCCAGCGAACAGCCACGGAACCGGGATGGCGCCCGCCGACCAGCGCGTTAGGGTCCATGAATACGAGGGCTGGGGAGTCTCCCGTCCCCGGTACGAAGACGCTGAGACGGCCAAAGCCGTCAGAGACGAGCAGGTGTATACGTGACGAATCTGATGCCTTACGCCGCCGGTGAGCCGTCCCTCGGTGGTGGCCTCGGCGACCAGGTCTACAGCCGGCTGCTCGGAGAGCGGATCATCTTCCTCGGCCAGCAGGTCGACGACGACATCGCGAACAAGATCACGGCGCAG
Source organism: Streptomyces lushanensis (assembly GCF_001700515.1). GTDB lineage: Bacteria > Actinomycetota > Actinomycetes > Streptomycetales > Streptomycetaceae > Streptomyces > Streptomyces lushanensis. The sequence goes on along the minus strand of NZ_MAUD01000179.1, from coordinate 16,176 downwards.
CTCCTCCTCCTCGCGGCCGAGCCCGAGAAGGACATTTTCCTGTACATCAACAGCCCCGGCGGTTCCGTGACGGCCGGCATGGCCGTCTACGACACCATGCAGTACATCCCGAACGACGTGGTGACCATCGGTATGGGTCTCGCCGCGTCGATGGGCCAGTTCCTGCTGACCGGTGGCACGGCGGGCAAGCGCTTCGCGCTGCCGCACACCGACATCCTCATGCACCAGGGCTCCGCGGGCCTCGGTGGCACCGCCTCCGACATCAAGATCCAGGCCGAGCAGCTGCTCCGTACCAAGAAGCGCATGGCCGAGATCACCGCCCGCCACACCGGGCAGTCGGAGGAGACGATCATCCGCGACGGTGACCGCGACCGCTGGTTCACCGCCGAGGAGGCCAAGGACTACGGCATCATCGACGAGATCATCTCCGCTGCTTCCGGCGTTCCGGGCGGCGGCGGCACCGGGGCCTGAGCAGCACCGCCGCCCCGCAGCAGCCGCACCAGCCGCATCGGCCGGCCAAGACCACCGAACGCCACAGGATGGTGAACACCCACATGCACAACATGAACAACTACTCCGCGAGCGGTCTCTACACCGGCCCGCAGGTGGACAACCGTTACGTCGTTCCGCGCTTCGTGGAGCGCACCTCGCAGGGCGTGCGTGAGTACGACCCGTACGCGAAGCTCTTCGAGGAGCGTGTGATCTTCCTCGGTGTGCAGATCGACGACGCCTCCGCCAACGACGTCATGGCGCAGCTCCTCTGCCTGGAGTCGATGGATCCCGACCGGGACATCTCCATCTACATCAACAGCCCCGGTGGCTCGATGACGGCCCTCACGGCCATCTACGACACCATGCAGTTCGTGAAGCCCGACATCCAGACCGTGTGCATGGGCCAGGCCGCCTCCGCCGCCGCCGTTCTGCTCGCCGCCGGGACCGCCGGCAAGCGGCTCGCCCTGCCCAACGCGCGTGTGCTCATCCACCAGCCGTCCAGCCAGACCGGCCGTGAGCAGCTCTCCGACCTGGAGATCGCGGCCAACGAGATCCTGCGGATGCGCGCCCAGCTCGAGGACATGCTGGCCAAGCACTCCACCACGCCGATCGAGAAGGTCCGCGACGACATCGAGCGTGACAAGATCCTCACGGCCGAGGACGCGCTCGCGTACGGCCTGGTCGACCAGATCGTGTCGACCCGCAAGACGACGGCCGCTGCGGCAGCCTGACACACCCGGCGCCCTTGGCGCGGTGCGCGCATGAGTCCGGTTGGGCTTCGCGGGGGAGGTCCTGCCGGACCGTCCCGCCGGGTCCGTACGGGACCGGGACCAGGTCCGTGAGGGACCGGACGGGATCCCACGACCATGTGAACCGCGCCAAGGGGGGCCCGAACGGGGGCCCGAGCAAGGTACCGTCGGATATGAGGCACAGGAGCCGCTGAACCAAAGCTGCTCCCAGGCGAAGGGGAAGCACCTCGTGGCACGCATCGGTGATGGCGGCGATCTGCTCAAGTGCTCGTTCTGCGGGAAGAGCCAGAAGCAGGTGAAGAAGCTCATCGCGGGTCCCGGTGTGTACATCTGCGACGAGTGCATCGACCTCTGCAACGAGATCATCGAGGAGGAGCTCGCGGAGACCTCCGAGGTGCGGTGGGAGGAACTGCCCAAGCCTCGTGAGATCTACGAGTTCCTCGAGGGCTATGTCGTCGGCCAGGAGCCCGCGAAGAAGGCCCTGTCGGTGGCGGTGTACAACCACTACAAGCGTGTGCAGGCCGGTGAGACCGGTGGCGCGTCCGGCCGTGAGGACGCGATCGAGCTGGCGAAGTCGAACATCCTGCTGCTGGGCCCGACCGGCTCCGGCAAGACGCTCCTCGCGCAGACGCTCGCCCGCATGCTGAACGTGCCGTTCGCCATCGCGGACGCGACGGCGCTCACGGAGGCCGGCTATGTCGGCGAGGACGTCGAGAACATCCTGCTGAAGCTGATCCAGGCGGCCGACTACGACGTCAAGAAGGCCGAGACCGGGATCATCTACATCGACGAGATCGACAAGGTCGCCCGCAAGAGCGAGAACCCCTCGATCACGCGTGATGTCTCGGGCGAGGGCGTCCAGCAGGCGCTGCTGAAGATCCTGGAGGGCACGACGGCCTCCGTACCGCCGCAGGGCGGACGCAAGCATCCGCACCAGGAGTTCATCCAGATCGACACGACGAACGTGCTGTTCATCGTGGGCGGAGCCTTCGCCGGTCTGGAGAAGATCATCGAGTCGCGGGCGGGCGCGAAGGGGATCGGCTTCGGGGCGACGATCCGCTCGAAGCGGGAGATCGAGGCGAGCGACCAGTTCCAGGAGGTCATGCCGGAGGACCTGGTGAAGTTCGGGATGATCCCGGAGTTCATCGGCCGTCTGCCCGTGCTGACGTCGGTCCACAACCTGGACCGCGAGGCGCTGCTCCAGATCCTGGTCGAGCCGCGCAACGCGCTGGTGAAGCAGTACCAGCGGCTCTTCGAACTCGACGGTGTGGAGCTGGACTTCGACCGCCCGGCGCTGGAGGCCATCGCCGACCAGGCGATCCTGCGCGGCACGGGAGCGCGCGGTCTGCGCGCGATCCTCGAAGAGGTGCTCCAGTCGGTGATGTACGAGGTCCCGTCCCGCAAGGACGTGGCCCGCGTCGTCATCACGGCGGAGGTCGTCCGCGACAACGTGAACCCGACGCTGGTCCCGCGCGAGCCGAGGATCGTGAAGAACGACGGCCGCCACGAGAAGTCGGCGTAGCCGCCGCCCGACACGGCGGACAGGAACGACCCACAGCAACGCCCGGCCGGTCCAACCGGCCGGGCGTCGCGTTGCCCGAGACATTAGGTGCTGCTAATGTCGATCGGGTGGACGGTCCGTACGAGCTGAGGTTTTTCGCCGATGTCCTGGAGTGGATTCAAGTCCTCGGCAAAGAGGATCCCGACAGCCATAACCACGTCATCGCTGCCCTTGAGCGATTACAGGAGTGCGGTCCGGCCCTCCGCCGCCCGACGGTCGGAGCTGTTGACGGCAGTCAGTACCGCAACATGCGGGAGCTTCGTCCTCGGAGCGGAGGATCCGTCAGTATCCGGATGCTGTTCGTCTTCGATCCGGTACGACGCGCGGTGTTCCTTGTCGCGGGCAACAAGGCCGACGGACGGCAGTGGTCGGCGTGGTATCCGAGGGCGATCAAAGAAGCCGATGCCAAGTACACCGCTTACCTCGATGCGCTGAGGGAGGAGAACGAATCGTGAAGCTCGGCGGCATGGCGGATCTGACCGGTGGCATCACACCGGAGAAGCGCGAACGGATCGATGAGATCAAGCGTGAGATGGTCGACGCGGAGAGGGGCCACGAACTCGCCGCTCTCCGGAAGACGCAGGGGATGACACAAGTGCAGGTCGCCCGGAAGATGGGCGTCACGCAGGGGCGGATCAGCCAGATCGAGCGTGGTGGCGTACGGCTGGACACCTCGACGCTTGCGGCCTATCTCCAGGCCATTGGTGGAGAGCTGACGATACTGGCCACGGTCGGAAACGTGTCGGTGCGACTCTGAGCTCGCCGGTACCGCCGGCCACAGCACGCACAGCGCGTCCGTGCGCTGTGCGTGCCGTGAGCGGTCAGAGTGCCACCCGGACGTCGTTGCGGAGTTTGGCGGCCAGGATGGCCGCGTCCGCGAGGGAGGTGGGCTTGCCGGTGGAGAGTTGGGCGAGGTCGATCGACAGGACGTAGGCCACGGTGCTGTGGTCGGCCCAGATGCAGGTCGGGAAGGACGACGTCTTGCCGCTGTCCGTGATCTTGGCCTCCTGGCACTTCAGGACGCCGTTCTCGAACCCGGTGGGCGAGAACTCCTGAGGGCTGCCGACCAGTTCGCCTCCGCCGGTCTTGTCCGCGGCGGCCTCCGTCTTCATGCTGGCGAACAGCGCGTCGATGACCTTCTCCGGGTCCTCGATCTCGCCGTAGACACCGCTGAAGGTGAGCTGATTGCCCATCAGGGCGTCGCTGCTCGCCTTGCTCGTGTAGCCCGCGCCGACGTCCTTGGGGTTCTTCACCCCCCAGGTCTCCATGTCCTTGATGTCCTTCTCGGACATGCCGTCGGCACCGGCGGCGCCCGCGTCGATCTTCTTGTACGTGCCGTCGATGACCGTCGCGGGCGTCGCCAGCTTGTGCGGGCCGTCGTCCGCGACCGAGCCGCCGCCACCGCCGCCCGAGGTCAGGACGTACGCACCGCCGGCGATCACCGCGAGCGCCACCACGGCGACACCGATGATCAGACCGGTCTTCTTCTTCCTGGGCGCGGGGCCCGGAGGGGGAGGCGGGTACGGGCCGCCGCCGTACGGAGGCTGCTGCGGCGGCTGTCCGTACGGGCCGGGCTGCTGCGGATAGCCGTACCCGGGCGGTGTACCGGGCGGCGGCGGCCCCTGCGGCGGCACACCCGGCGCCTGCGGATAACCGTAGCCGGGCTGCGGCGGCCCCTGCGGGGGCTGCTGTCCGTAGGGCCCCGGCTGCGGCTGACCGTAGGGCCCAGGCTGCTGAGGCTGCTGGCCACCGTACGGGCCCGGCTGGTGGTAACTCATCTGTCCTGTCCCCTCCGGAAACTTATGCGTTCCGAACATCCTGTCGGAAGAGACAGTGACCTGGGCCGTTCGGGGCGGCTCCGTTACCGAACAATCCCGTTTCAGTACGCGCCCGTGACACCTCTAAACTGACCCCGTGACCGAGAACACTCAGCAGCAGCCAGTCAGCGACCCCGAACTGCCGACCCAGTACGTGCCGGCCGAGGTGGAGGGGAAGCTGTATGAGCGCTGGGTGGACCGCGGCTACTTCGAGGCGGACGCGAAGAGCGGCAAGGAGCCGTACACCATCGTCATCCCGCCGCCGAACGTCACCGGCAGCCTGCATCTCGGGCATGCCTTCCAGCACACGCTGATGGACGCCCTCACCCGCCGCAAGCGGATGCAGGGCTACGAGGCGCTGTGGCTGCCCGGGATGGACCACGCCGGAATCGCCACGCAGAACAAGGTCGAGCAGCAGCTCGCCGAGGAGGGCAAGTCCCGTCAGGACATCGGGCGGGCGGAGTTCGTCGAGCGGGTCTGGCAGTGGAAAGAGGAGTACGGCGGCCGGATCCTCGGCCAGATGCGCCGGCTCGGCGACGGTGTCGACTGGTCGCGTGAGCGCTTCACCATGGACGAGGGGCTGTCCAAGGCCGTTCTGACGATCTTCAAGAAGCTCTACGACGACGAGCTGATCTACCGCGCCGAGCGCATCATCAACTGGTGCCCGCGCTGTCTCACCGCGATCTCCGACATCGAGGTGGACTATCAGGAGGACGACGGCGAGCTGGTCTCGCTGAAGTACGGCGAGGGTGACGAGACGGTCGTCGTCGCGACGACCCGGGTCGAGACGATGCTCGGTGACACCGCCGTCGCCGTCCATCCCGACGACCCGCGGTACGCGCATCTCATCGGCAGGCGGATCAAGCTGCCGCTCACCAACCGTACGATCCCGGTCGTCGCGGACACCCATGTCGACCCGGAGTTCGGCACGGGCGCGGTCAAGGTGACACCGGCGCACGACCCCAACGACTTCGCCATCGGCCGACGGCACGGTCTCGAATCCCTGACGATCATGGACGAGCGCGCCGTCATCACCGCGCCCGGCCCGTTCGAGGGACTCGACCGGTTCGAGGCGCGCTCCGCGATCGTGGAGGCGCTGCGCCAGCAGGGCCGCGTCGTCGCCGAGAAGCGTCCGTACGTCCACTCCGTCGGCCACTGCTCGCGCTGCAGGACGACGATCGAGCCGCGGCTGTCGCTCCAGTGGTGGGTCAAGGTCGAGCCGCTGGCCAAGGCCGCGGGTGACGCGGTCCGGGACGGGCGTGTCCGGATCCACCCGGAGGATCTGTCGAAGCGGTACTTCGACTGGGTCGACAACATGCACGACTGGTGCATCTCGCGCCAGCTCTGGTGGGGCCACCGCATCCCGGTCTGGTACGGCCCGAACGGCGAGACCGTGTGCGTCGGACCGGACGACGAGCCGCCCACGGGCGAGGGCTGGACGCAGGACTCGGACGTCCTGGACACCTGGTTCTCCTCCGGCCTGTGGCCCTTCTCGACGCTCGGCTGGCCCGAACAGACCGCGGATCTCAAGAAGTTCTATCCGACCGATGTGCTGCTCACCGGGCACGACATCATCTTCTTCTGGGTCGCCAGGATGATGATGTTCGGGCTGTACGCGATGGACGGCGTGGCGCCGTTCCACACGATCGCGCTGACCGGTCTCGTCCGTGACGAGCACGGCAAGAAGATGTCGAAGTCCAACCCGAACTCGGTGGACCCGCTGGACTGGATGGACGCGTACGGCTCGGACGCCGTCCGCTTCACCCTGGCCCGCGGGGCCAATCCCGGCGCGGACGTGCCGATCGGCGAGGACTGGGTCCAGGCGTCCCGGAACTTCGCGAACAAGATCTGGAACGCGACGCGCTTCGCGCTGATGAACGGCGCCACGGTCGAGGGCCCGCTGCCCGCGGCCGGTGAGCTGTCGGCGGCGGACCGCTGGATCCTCTCGCGGCTGAACGAGACGATCGCGCAGGCCGACGCGTATTACGAGGACTACCAGTTCGCGAAGCTGAGCGACGCGCTGTACCACTTCGCCTGGGACGAGGTCTTCGACTGGTACGTCGAGCTCTCCAAGACCACCTTCTTCGAGGGCGGCGCGCAGGCGCGGGTCTCGGGACGGGTGCTGGGCGAGGTCCTCGACGTGATGCTGCGGCTGCTGCATCCGGTGGTCCCGTTCGTCACGGAGACGCTGTGGACCACGCTCACCGGCAAGGAGTCGCTCGTCGTCGCGGACTGGCCGGCCGACAGCGGATTCCGCGACGAGAGGGCCGAGCGGGAGATCGGGCATCTCCAGCAGGTGATCACGGAGGTGCGGCGGTTCCGGGCCGACCAGGGGCTCCAGCCCGGACAGAAGGTGCCGGCGCGGCTGGATCTGTCCGGTACGGCGCTGGCGGCGCACGAGGCGGCCATCCGCCAGCTCCTGCGGCTCCAGCCGGAGGGCGAGTCCTTCCACGCGACGGCGACACTGCCGGTCGCGGGCGCGCGGGTGGCGCTGGACCTGTCGGGCACGATCGACGTCGAGGCGGAGCGCAAGCGGCTGACGAAGGATCTGGGCGCGGCCGAGAAGGAGAAGGCGCAGGCGGAGGCGAAGCTCGGCAACGAGGCGTTCCTCGCGAAGGCGCCCGATCACGTGGTCGAGAAGATCCGCGCCCGGCTCGCCAGGGCGGAGGCGGACATCGCGCGGATCGGCGCCCAGGTGGCGGCGCTGCCCGAGGGCTGACGGCCGTACGCGACCGGCACCCCCGTACGCGGGTGTGATCCCGGCCCCCCGGCCTGTGACGGCCGGGGGGCCGGGCTGTCGGCGGGGCTCCGTAGACTGGTGGCGTGAGCGAGCAGCGTCCATTCGACCAGCCCGGCGAGCCCGACGATTTCGACGAGATCGTCGCCGCCGAGACCGAGCGCGACCCCGACCTGGCGGTGATAGAGGCCGGCAGCCGTACGCTGCGTGCCCAGGCGGGGCCCGCCCAGGGGGACGGCGTGCCCGGGCGGCCCGAGGACCCCGAGGTGGACAAGGCGCTGCGCGCCGTGGAGCAGGAGCTCGCCGGACGCTGGGGCGAGACGAAGCTCGATCCTTCGGTGAGCCGGATCGCCGGGCTGATGGACGTGCTGGGAGATCCGCAGCGCACTTACCCCTCGATCCACATCACCGGGACCAACGGCAAGACGTCGACGGCCCGGATGATCGAGGCGCTGCTCGGCGCGTTCGATCTCCGCACCGGCCGGTACACCAGCCCGCACGTCCAGTCGATCACCGAGCGGATCAGTCTGGACGGCGCGCCGGTCTCCGCCGAGCGGTTCATCGAGACGTACGAGGACATCAAGCCGTACGTCGAGATGGTCGACGGCACGCAGGAGTACCGGCTCTCCTTCTTCGAGGTGCTGACGGGCATGGCGTACGCGGCGTTCGCGGACGCGCCGGTGGACGTCGCCGTGGTCGAGGTCGGCATGGGCGGCACCTGGGACGCGACGAATGTCATCGACGCCGCCGTCGCCGTCGTCACACCGATCGATCTGGACCACACGGACCGGCTGGGGAAGACGCCCGGTGAGATCTCCGTGGAGAAGTCCGGGATCATCAAGCAGGGCGCGACGGTGATCCTCGCTCAGCAGCCGGTGGACGCGGCGCAGGTGATGCTCAAGAAGTCCGTCGACGTGGACGCCACGGTCGCGCGCGAGGGCATGGAGTTCGGCGTGGTGGCCCGGGAGGTCGCGGTCGGCGGGCAGTTGCTCACCCTGCGCGGTCTCGGCGGTGAGTACGAACAGGTCTTCCTGCCGCTGTACGGCGCCCACCAGGCGCACAACGCGGCGGTGGCGCTCGCGGCCGTCGAGGCGTTCTTCGGTATCGGGGCCCAGCACGCGCGTCCGCTGGACATGGACACCGTCCGCAAGGCGTTCGCGTCGGTGTCCTCGCCGGGCCGGCTCGAAGTCGTACGGCGTTCGCCCACGGTGGTGCTGGACGCCGCGCACAACCCGGCGGGCGCGCGCGCCGCTGCCGCCGCCGTCACCGAGTCCTTCGGCTTCAGCCGGCTGATCGGTGTGGTGGGCGCCAGCGACGGCAAGGACGTGCGCGGTGTGCTGGAGGCGCTGGAGCCGATCTGCGCGGAGCTGGTGGTCACCCGGAATTCCAGTCATCGGGCGATGGACGCGGACGAGCTGGCCGCCGTCGCGGTGGAGGTCTTCGGCGACGACCGCGTACAGGTCGAGCCCCGTCTGGACGACGCGCTGGAGGCGGCGATCACGCTGGCCGAGGAGGAGTCCGAGTTCGCGGGCGCGGGAGTGCTGGTGACCGGCTCGGTGATCACGGTCGGCGAGGCCCGGCTGCTGTTGAAGAGGAGCTGAATTCCTTGCGTACGCTCTGTGCGTCGACACTGATCGCCGAGATCTTCGTGATCGGCTTCGCCGGTCTGGTCGCGATGAAGTCGGACGATCTGTCGGTGGGGACGGTCTGGACGGTCTGCGGTGTCGCGATGGTGCTGTGTCTGCTGCTATGCGGGATGATCACCCGTCCCGGCGGTGTGCAGCTCGGCTGGGCGCTCCAGACAGCGCTGGTCGCGAGCGGTGTGGCGGTCCCCGCGATGTTCGCGCTGGGTGCGATCTTCGCGGCCCTGTGGTGGGCCTCGGTGCACTACGGGCGGGCGATCGACCAGGCCAAGGCGCGCTGGGCGGAGCAGGCCGAGGCCCAGGAGCGGGCCGAAGGCGAGGAACGGGGCGGTGAACGGGCCCCGGGACAGGCCTCGGCAGAGGCTGACGCTGTGTAATCGAGGCGGGCCGTGCCCTGTAGCCTCTAAGTCCTGCACCCGCACATGAAGGAGCCTGCACCGTGACCGAGCGCACTCTCGTCCTCCTCAAGCCCGACGCGGTCAGGCGCGGGCTGATCGGCGAGATCATCGGCCGTATCGAGCGCAAGGCGGGCTGGACCATCACCGCTCTTGAACTGCGCACCCTGGACCAGGAGACGCTGGAGCAGCACTACGGCGAGCACAAGGGCCGGCCCTTCTACGAGCCGCTGCTCGGCTTCATGGCCTCGGGCCCGGTCGTCGCCCTGGTGGTCGAGGGCGAGCGGGTCATCGAGGGCGTGCGCGCCCTCGCCGGCCCGACTGACCCGATCGCCGCAGCGCCCGGGTCCATCCGGGGGGACTTCGGCACCATTGTCCGGGAGAACCTGATCCACGCCTCGGACTCCGAGGAGTCCGCCATTCGGGAACTGAAAATTTTCTTTCCGGGACTTTCCTGACCGTCAGTCAGCCGAACGAGGCCGACCGCTTGAGGCGACCGAAGGAATTCGGTCGCCTTTGGGCATATGCGGGGCCATTCCGGGAACGCATTCGGCCGACTCTTCGTCACCCTTATCGAGGTGGGCCGACGAGTTAGCGGGGCGGCCCAGCGAGCGGACGTCGCACAGGCGTGACTACGATGGAAGCCTCCAAGCCACAGCACCCACCTCGCCATCCTGAGAAGCCATCAAAAGCTCGATCTGGGAAGGCCAGACGCATCCTCATGGGGAACAACATGTCGTTCATCGGCCGTGACATGGCTGTCGACCTCGGGACCGCCAACACGCTGGTGTACGTCAGAGGCCGGGGGATCGTACTCAACGAGCCGTCCGTCGTAGCCATCAACACCAACACAGGCGGCATTCTCGCGGTCGGCGCCGAAGCGAAGAAGATGATCGGGCGGACACCGGGCAACATCGTTGCCGTGCGTCCGCTGAAGGACGGTGTGATCGCCGACTTCGAAATCACCGAGCGCATGCTGCGTTACTTCATTCTCAAGATCCACAAGCGTCGTTATCTCGCCCGGCCACGTGTGGTCGTCTGTGTGCCCTCGGGTATCACGGGTGTCGAGCGCCGTGCCGTCATCGAGGCCTCCACCCAGGCCGGCGCGCGTCAGGTGCACATCATCGAGGAGCCCATGGCCGCGGCCATCGGCTCGGGACTGCCGGTCCATGAGGCCACCGGGAACATGGTGGTCGACATCGGCGGCGGCACCACCGAGGTCGCGGTGATCTCCCTCGGCGGAATCGTCACGGCCCAGTCGATCCGCGTCGCCGGCGACGAGCTGGACAACGCGATCATCCAGCACATCAAGAAGGAGTACTCCCTCCTCCTGGGTGAGCGGACCGCCGAGAGCATCAAGATCACCATTGGTTCGGCGTACGACCTCGACAAGGACGAGCACACCGAGATCCGCGGACGAGATCTGGTCTCCGGACTGCCGAAGACCGTGGTCATCTCCGCCGCCGAGGTGCGCAAGGCCATCGAGGAGCCGGTCAACTCGATCGTCGACGCGGTGAAGACCACACTCGACAAATGCCCGCCCGAGCTGTCCGGCGATGTCATGGACCGTGGGATCGTGCTCACGGGCGGCGGCGCGCTGCTGCGCGGTCTCGACGAGCGGCTGCGCCGGGAGACGGGAATGCCCATCCATATCGCCGAGGATCCGCTGGACTCCGTCGCGCTCGGAGCCGGCAAGTGCGTCGAGGAGTTCGAGGCGCTCCAGCAGGTGCTGGACGCCCAGCCCCGCCGTTGACGTGGGCGTCCGAATCCCCCTGGGCCCCGTGATCCCTCCGGGCCCGGCGGCCCGGGGGACCACCGGTACGGGCCTCGGACCTCCCGTACGGCGGAGCGCCGGCGGACCTGTCGCCGGCACAGACACAGAAACATTCCTACGAGGAAGGCACGGCCGCCGCACGTGAGGGACACACGAGAGAGCCGGCTGCTCCTGGTGCTGCTGGTCGCCATCGCGTTCGCACTGATCACGGTGGACATCCGCGGTGGTGAGGGCTCACCGGTCGACGGCGCGCGGCGGGTCGCCGCGGCGGTCTTCGGCCCGGTGGAGAACGGCGTCGCGTCCGCGGTCAATCCGGTCGGCAACGCCATAGGAGCCGTACGGGACTCCGGCGCGCGGCACGACCGTATCGCCGCGCTCCAGAAGGAGAACACCGCGCTCAAGACCCGGCTCGGCAGCGATGTCCGCAACCGCAGCCGGGTGCGTGAACTCGACAAGATGCTCAAGAAGGCGGGCGCCGGGCAGTACGGCATCAAGGGCGCCGAAGTCATCGCCATAGGAGCGGCCCAGGGCTTCTCCTGGACGGTCACCATCGACGCGGGATCCGACGACGGCATCGAGCGCGACATGACGGTCATCAACGGCGACGGGCTGGTCGGCCGCGTCACCACCGTCGGTCCGGGCACCGCGACCGTCCTGCTCGCCAACGACCCGGACTTCACCGTCGGCACCCGGATGGAGGGGACCGACGAACTGGGCTTCGCCACCGGACAGGGCGACCGTCCGCTCTCCGTCCAGCTCCTCAACGGCAAGTCGAAGGTGAAGAAGGGCGACCGGCTGGTGACCTTCGGCTCCAGCAAGGACAAGCCCTTCGTGCCCGGTGTGCCGGTCGGCCAGGTCGTACGGGTCGATCCGTCCGGCGGCAATCTCACCCGGACCATCTACGTACGGCCCTTCGCCGGGTTCACCAAGCTGGACATCGTCGGTGTGGTGGTCGAGGCGCCCAGGACCGATCCGAGGGACACGGTGCTTCCGCCCAAGCCCAAGGCCGAGCCGACGCCGACCGTGACGGTCACCGTCACTCCCTCGCCCGAGGGCAATCTCGAAGTCAACGGCGAGGCCGCCGATGTCGCGGGCGGTACGGACCCGGGCGACGGCACGGGCCTCCCGCCGGCCGATCCGCCCGCCAACCCGCCGGCCGTCCCGCCCGCCAATCCGCCGGGCGACGGCACCGCACAGGACAATCCCGACGGCCAAGCGGACGACCAGGAGTAGGGCTCGATTCCCATGCGCTTCAACCGGATTCTGCTCTCCACCACGCTGGTCGTGGTGGCCATGGTCGTCCAGGTGTCCATCCTCGCCAGACTCCAGCTCCCCGGCGCCGTCCCCGATCTGACACTGCTGGTGGTCCTCGCGCTGGCCTTTGTGTACGGGCACGTCGGCGGCGCTTTCATCGGCTTCGGCGCCGGACTGCTGGCCGATCTGGCGCCGCCGGCGGACCACGCGGCCGGGCGCTATGCCCTGGTGCTCTGTGTGATCGGCTATCTGGCGGGCCTCGCGCGGCCCGAGAAGGGCCAGATGAGATCGGCGCTCGCCCCGATGACCGCGGTGGTGGTCGCGGCGGTCGGTTCGACGCTGCTGTACGCGGCGGTGGGCGCCCTCGTCGGTGACACCGCCGCCCGCCATGTGGGCCTCGCGGGCCTGCTGTTCTCCGCCGCCGTCTACGATCTGCTTCTCGCGCCGTTCGTCGTACCGCTGATCATGTGGCTGGCCAGACGCGCCGAGAACGATCCGCTCGCCGGGACCGAGAAGAACGGCGGCGGCTCGGATGTCTCCTCGGGCTGGCTCGCCACCGGCACGGGACTGCGGATCGGCGGCCAGCGTGGCGGACTGTGGGTCAGGGCCGCCCGTAACCGCGCGGCCAGGGCGGGCCGTATCAAGGGGGTCAAGCGGCTTTGAGCAATATCCCGGAGACCGGGCGGACACAGCGGGTCCAGATCCGGCTCATCGTCATCCAGGTCCTCGTCCTCTCCCTTCTCCTCACGCTCGGCGGCCGGCTCTGGTATCTCCAGGTCCGCAACGGCCAGGAGTACACGGACGAGGCCAAGAGCAACCATGTGCAGCAGGTCGTCCAGCCGGCCGTGCGCGGCTCGATCCTCGACACCCGGGGCGTTCCGCTCGCCGACAACGAGACGCGGCTCGTCGTGTCCACCAGCCGTACCGACCTGATGAAGATGGAGGACGGCGGCAAGGACGTGCTGACCCGGCTCGCCGACGTCCTGGGGATGAAACCCAAGGAGGTGATGGACAAGGTCAGGCTCTGCGACGCGAAGACCCCGCAGCCCTGCTGGAACGGTTCGCCCTACCAGCCGATCCCCATCACCGACGAGGCCACCACCCAGCAGGCGCTCCAGATCCGGGAGCGCGCCGAGGACTTCCCTGGGATCACCGCCGAGCCCACCGCCGTGCGCCGCTACACCTCACCCGGTCTCGCCAACACCGCCCAGGTGCTGGGCTATCTCTCGCCCGTCACCGACGCGGAGATCACCAAGGCGCACGACACCGACTCGCCGTATCTCCGCTCCGACCAGGTGGGCCGCTCCGGGCTTGAGCGTACGTACGACAAGGCGCTGCGCGGCAAGGCCGGTGTCACCCGCTACGAGGTCGACAATCTGGGCCGGGTCATCGGACAGGCCCGCAGCGACCAGGCCGAGCCCGGCGCCCATGTCGTCACCTCCATCGACGCGCGCGTGCAGGCCGTCGCCGAGTACGAGCTGAACGAGGCGATGAAGGCCGCCCGCAAGGAGATGGACCGCAACACCAACACGCACTACAAGGCCGACTCGGGAGCCGTCGTCGTCATGGAGGCGAAGACCGGCCGTGTCGTCGCGATGGCCTCCCAGCCGACCTACGACCCCAACGCCTGGGTGGGCGGTATCTCCGCCAAGGACTACGCCAGACTCACCGGCAAGAACTCCAACTTCCCGCTGCTGAACCGCGCCATCCAGGGCCAGGCGGCGCCCGGCTCGATCTTCAAGGTCGTCTCCTCGACCGCCGCGGTCAACGCCGGCTACAAGTTCAACGGCAGCTATCCCTGCCCCAGTTCGTACAGCGTCGGCGGCCAGACCTTCCAGAACTTCGAGTCCCGGGGCTACGGCAGCATCACTCTCGGCAAGGCGCTCGAAGTCTCCTGCGACACCGTCTTCTACGGGCTCGCGCACAAGGAGTGGATCAAGGACGGCGGTCTGAAGCCCAAGAGGGACGCCAAGAACTGGTTCTACAGGACGGCCCATCAGTTCGGCCTCGGCAAGGAGACCGGTATCGACCTGCCCAACGAGGTCACCGGCCGGATCCCGGACCGCGAGTGGAAGCAGAAGTTCTGGGAGGCCAACAAGGCTGGCTGGTGCAAGCAGGGCAAGAAGGGCGGCACCTATGTCCAGCAGCTCGCCTACGAAGGCTGCCTCGAAGGCAATCTGATGCGCGCCGGTGACTCCGTCAACTACTCGATCGGCCAGGGCGACATCCTCGTCACCCCGATCCAGATGGCGACCATCTACTCGGCGATCTCCAACGGCGGCATCCTCTACGACCCGCTCGTCGGCAAGGCGATCATCAGCGCGGACGGCAAGCAGACCAAGATCATCGAGCCCAAGTCCCACGGCAGGCTGCCGTTCGACACGAAGACGCGTGACTTGATAGACGAGGCTCTCGCGGCCGTGACCACGCGCGGCTCCGCCGCCTGGCGCTTCGGCGGCTGGCCGCAGAAGCAGATCCCGATGCACGCCAAGACGGGTACGGCCGAGGTCTACGGCAAGCAGACGACCTCGTGGTTCTCGTCGTACACCAGCGACTACACGATCATCATGACGATCTCCCAGGGTGGTACCGGCTCCGGAGCCTCGGGGCCCGCGGTGCGCAAGATCTACGAGGCGATGTACGGGCTGAACCCGAAGGGCGAGCAGGACCTCGGCAAGGCGCTGATGCCCGAGCCGCGCACGGAACTGCCCAAGATCCAGCCGGACGGCTCGATCGACGCTCCGAAGATCGAACCGTACGATCCGCCGAAGGAACCCCTGGACCCGCAGCTCCTCGCGGGCCCGCCCGCGGTGATCACCGTACGGAGGGACTGAGCGATGGCCGGCCCAGGTGGCTTCTCGGTCTCCGGATACGGTCCGCAGCGCGGCACATGGACCCGGCTCGCGGCCCGTGACTCGATGGTGCGCAGGCTCGACTGGCCGCTGCTCTTCTCCTCACTGGCGCTGTCGCTGCTGGGCTCGCTGCTGGTCTGGTCGGCGACCCGTAACCGCACACAGCTCAACCAGGGCGATCCGTACTTCTTCCTGCTGCGCCATCTGCTCAACACCGGTATCGGTTTCGCCCTGATGGTCGGCACGATCTGGCTCGGGCACCGCACGCTGCGAGGCGCGGTGCCGGCGCTCTACGGGCTCTCCGTCGTGCTGGTCGTGCTGGTGCTCACTCCGCTGGGCGCCACCATCAACGGCGCGCACGCCTGGATCCTGCTCCCCGGAGGCTTCTCGCTCCAGCCGTCCGAGTTCGTGAAGGTCACGATCATCCTGGGCATGGCGATGATGCTGGCGGCGCGGGTGGACGCGGGCGACCAGGAACATCCGGACCACTGGATCGTCGCGAAGTCGCTCGGGCTCGCGGTGCTCCCGATGATCATCGTGATGATGATGCCCGACCTCGGTTCGGTGATGGTCATGGTGGTGATCGTGCTCGGCGTGCTGCTCGCCTCGGGTGCGTCCAACCGGTGGATCTTCGGACTGGTGGGAGCCGGCGCGATCGGAGCGGTCACGGTCGCGGCACTCGGTGTGCTGGACGAGTACCAGATCAACCGCTTCGCGGCCTTCGCCAATCCGGAGCTGGACCCGGCGGGCGTGGGCTACAACACCAACCAGGCGCGGATCGCGATCGGCTCGGGCGGACTGACCGGCACCGGGCTCTTCAAGGGCTCGCAGACCACCGGCCAGTTCGTGCCCGAGCAGCAGACGGACTTCGTCTTCACGGTCGCGGGCGAGGAGCTGGGCTT
>NZ_MAUD01000178.1 GCF_001700515.1 Streptomyces lushanensis | reverse complement strand
CGCGGCGAGGTGCCGTGCCGGGTGTCGCGGACCCGCGAAGATCCGCCGGACAGGGCCTAGTGGGGCCGCTCCGGTGACCTGCCGACGAACCCGGCCAACCCGGCCGTCGGTCAGTCCACTTGGCGCCGATGGGCCGTACGGCGCCGGACCGTCCTGGACGATCGTGTCCCGCTGTCCTTCCGCTCACGTCGCTCACGGGTGCTCACCTCGGGTGCCCTGGCCTCCTCGGGGCCGCGCTTCCTCGCCGTGCCCCCGGCGACGTCACCGGCCGTGTCGCCGACATCCCCGACGGTTTCCCGGACGCCGCGCCCGACGTCCTCGACGGCCCGGCCCGCGCCGCGGCCCAGTTCGCCCACGGCATGACGGGCACCCGTACCGACCTCTTGGACGGCCGCTCCGACCCCTCGCGTCAACTGCTCCAGAATCTGCGGGTTCCGGTCGATCGTCGTCAGTACGCGATTGACGATGGCGGCCACGTTCCCCAGACGGACCTTGAGCTGCGCCTGCGCCTCCACGCCCTTGATGTCGAGTTGCACCCTGCCGAGTTCCACATCGGCGCCCACCTGCAACCTGAGCAGATCCAGGACCTCGGCCCGCAGGGACACACGCGCGGAGAGGTCCTCGACCTCAAGATTGATCTCCTCGATGTTCAGCGTCGGCACATCGAGGTACACGTCCGAGGGGCCCCTGTCCACCACTTCGTCCCCGGCGGATCCGTCCCCGATCGACTCGTCTTCGTCGGGCAGCGAGCCGTCGGGCAGCGAGACCTCACTCGTCGTGTCCTCCTCGGCTTCGAGGTCTCCGTACTCGTCCTCGGCGTTTTCGGCGTCGTCCATGGTGTCCGCACATCCTCAACGATTCGGCCCCGTAAGCAATTGTCGACTTCACCGGCGCCCGGCGCAATCGATGTCCTACGCCAGAAAACGATGGACAGACGTGATCATTTCTCATGCGGTCACTCGAATGGCGTCACTACGACATGCCAGGCAGAGTGGAGAGAAGAGGCGGGGCCGTGAGGGGTGACTCTCAGGTCGTGCACTCCGTATTTCAGCGTACGTCCGGTGCAGGCGCATGGATTCTCGTGGCGCGAAGGGGCTTCTCCCGAGGCGCCCGGACGTAACCGAAACAATGTGATCAAAGGTGGCACACTCATGGATCAGAGAACCAAAGTGGTCCTGGCCGCGGCCGTGCTGGGCGGTTATGTGCTCGGCCGCACGAAGAAAGGCCGGCTTGCCCTGACCGTCGCGACATTTGTGGCAGGCAAGGGCCTCGGCCTCGATCCGAAGCAACTGGTCACCGAAGGAGTACGTCGCCTCGGCGAGATTCCGCAAGTCGCCGAATTGCAGGAGCAGGTGCGCGGCGAAGGGCTCGAAGCGGCGCGAGGGGCGCTCTCGGCCGTGGTCGGCCGGGGAGTGGGATCGCTGAGTGACTCCATCAGCAGTCGTACCGTCAACCTCGGTGGGAAGCAGGAAGAGCCGGACGAGGACGAGGCGGAGGAAGAGGAGGAAGGGGTGGAGGAACCGGAGGACGAGTACGAGGACGAGGACGAGGAGGAGGATTCCGAGGAGGAGGAGGATTCCGACGAGGGCGAGCCGCCCTCCGGTGCCCGTACTCGGGAGTCCGACGAACTCCGGCGCAAGAAGCGTCAGTCGGCGAGGGCCTCGGGCAAGTCGGCCTCTCCGGCGGCGAAGAAGCCGGCGGCCAAGGCTGCTCCGGCCAGGAGAGCGGCCAAGAAGACAGCCTCACCGGGGAAGAGGGCGGCCGGTACGTCCACCACGCGTGACAGCCGTCGGAGGTAGGCAACCATGGTGAAGACAGCGGAGAAGGTCCGCGACGCCGGCGGCTCGATGATCGGCCGGGTGCGTGCAGAGGCCACGCGTTACGTCGCCATGCAACTGGAGCACGCGGCGGGCAAGGCGGCGGAGAAGCTCAGTGAGAAAGTCTCCGGCGTCACGGAACGGCTCACGCACGTTGTCGAGAACGGCGGGCAGCTGCCTGCCGTCGGTGCCCGCATCCTGCACGGTGAGTCGCCGCTGAAGGCATTCCTGAGTGAGAAGGCGAAGGCTGTCAAGGACAACGTGGTCCAGCGGGCCAAGGACCTCGTGGGGGGCGGTGGCCGCGGCGGGAAGGCCGGGGACACGAAGGTCACGAACATCGTTGAGTTCATCGATGTGGGAGTACCGGTCCGGACCGCCTACGACCACTGGACGCGGTACGAGAAGTTCAGCGGTTTCACCAAGGGTGTCACGAATGTCACGAAGAGTGACGATGTGACCAGTGATTGGCGGGCCAAGGTCGGTCCTTCGACACGGAGCTTCAAGGCCACCGTGCAGGAGCAGATACCCGACGACCGGATTGTGTGGACGTCCGAGGGCTCCAAGGGCGCGACGCACGGCGCGGTCAGTTTCCATGAGCTGGCGCCGAATCTCACCAGGATCGCGCTCGTTGTCGAGTACTACCCCTCGGGGTTCTTCGAGAAGACGGGCAATCTCTGGCGTGCCCAGGGCCGCCGGCTCCGCCTCGACTTCAAGCACTTCCAGCGGCACGTGACGCTCACGGACGAGGATCCCGAGGGCTGGCGCGGTGAGATCAGGGAGGGCGAGGTCGTCCGTACGCATGAAGAGGCGATGGAGGAGGAGGGGACGGAGGAGGACACCGAGTTCGACGAGGACGAGGAGGACACCGAGTTCGACGAAGCCGACGAAGCCGGCGAAGGAGACGTCGAAGAGGACGCCGAGGACGTCGAAGAAGACAGCGAGGAGACCGGCGCGGAGCCCAAGTGAACGGAGCCCGAGTGAACGCGGTCCTCTCTGACGTACGGCGGGTCCGGCGCTGCCCAGGCAGGCGATAGCGTGGAGTCGGGACCGAGTGACGAGGAGGGCGTGTGCGGTTCGCGCTGGACGCACTGTTCGCCGACGTGCCCGCGGAGCAGATCGCCGAAGCCCGTGACTTCTACATGTCACGCGTGGCAGGCCGTGGCCCCGGCACGCTGGAGGAACTCCAGGAGGCACGAGCGAAAAGGTCTGCTCCTCGTACCGTCGATCCGCCGGCCGTCGAAGAGACGATCGAAGCCGCGGACACACGCGTGCCTGTCAGGATCTTCACACCTGTCGACGGTCCGCCGCGAGGCGTCTGTCTGGACATACATGGCGGCGGCTTCTACATGGACTCCGCGGCGCGAGGAGACGAACGCAACCGCGAACTCGCGGACGCCCTGCGTCTCGCCGTTGTCAGCGTCGACTACCGGCTGGCGCCTGAGCATCCCTGGCCCGCGGCACCCGACGACTGCGAGGCGGTGGCGCTCTGGCTCGTCGAAGAAGCCGGTGCCCGCTTCGGAACGTCCCGACTGGCGATCGGCGGAAGCTCCGCGGGAGCCACACTCGCCCTGGCGACCCTGCTCCGGCTGAGAGACAGGGGTGCCGTCGGCCGGTTCACCGGCGCCGCACTCCAGTTCGGCACGTACGACTTGAGCGCACGAACCCCGGCCGGTCGCCGCATCGCGGACGAATACTTCATCCAGGCCTACGCCGGCCGACTGGAAGACCGTACTGTTCCCGACGTCTCCCCGCTCTACGGCGACCTCGCCGGGCTTCCTCCGACGCTGCTGATCGTCGGAAGCGCGGACGTGCTGCTGGAGGACAACCTGGCGCTGGCGGGCCGGTTGTCGGCGGCCGGCAACGACGTCGAGCTCCGGATCTACCCCGAGTCACCCCATGGCTTCACGGGCCACCCCACGGCCATGGCCAGGACGGCGCTCAGCGGCGTCGACTCCTGGCTGCGCGACCGGATCACGCGCTCGTAGGGACCTGCCACGGGTGCTGCTGCCACGGGTGCTGTGCCTGGTAGTGCTGCCAGGGGTGCAGTGACCGGTGGTGCTGCTGCCACGGATGCGGTGCCCGGTCCATCGGCCTGTGTTCGCGCGCCGGAGTGCGTCGCTTCTTTCGCACGTTCCTTCGCGACACCGTGCGCCCCGCCTGAGAAGGGTGGCCGCCGTGCCCGGCGGACACGCTGCGTACAGCATGTGCGTCAGCCGCATTGGGGGTGCCGTGGGTGGACCACGCGGCGGCGGTCAGCGCGTATTTCGCCGTGAGCCGGGCGTCCCCCGCTCGGAGGTCGTACTTCTGGGCCCATGTCAGGGTGTGGTGCTGGAGCTGTTCGGCTTCCGGGCTGGTCTCGGGTGCGAGCGGACAGGAGAAGGTGAGAAGCGCGGAGGGCAGGGTGTCGGGCTCGTCCAGGGTCGTCACTGGCTGGTCTCCCGTCTGCGAGGGCTGGGGCTGAGGGGCGGGGTCGGGACCGGGGCGGTGGGTGTGGAGGAGCTCGGCTCGTAGGACCGGCACAGCGGGAGATCGCACCCGGGCCGGGATTGATCAGTCGGCCCGCAGGCGCAGGCGGACGCCGCCGCG
>NZ_MAUD01000177.1 GCF_001700515.1 Streptomyces lushanensis | reverse complement strand
GAGAACGGGGCACGCGCGGCTCCGGCTTGCCGTAACGGTCCTGGTGGGGCCGTGCGCGGGTCGGTGTGCGGGTCCGCGCGGGAGGTCGTTCTTGACCCGTCCTTGGACATAAACCCGTGGGGCTCCGTGGGGGACGTACCGCAAGATGGGGTCTGACCCCCGGCCCGACCACCCATCCAGGTCCTGTCCGGCCCCCCGTCCCGCCGCCGACTCCGAGAGACCCCGCGTGCTCATTCGACTTCTGCGAGCCCATCTCGCTCCGTACAAGAGACCCATAGCCCTGCTGGTGGCGCTTCAGCTCCTCCAGACGTGCGCCACCCTCTATCTGCCCACCCTCAACGCCGACATCATCGACAACGGTGTGGTGAAGGGGGATTCGGGCTACATCCTGGAGTTCGGCGGCATCATGATCGCCGCCAGTCTGGTCCAGGTCGTCTGCAACATCGGCGCCGTCTACTACGGCGCGCGGACCGCCTCGGCCCTCGGCCGCGACGTACGGGCCGCCGTCTTCGGGCGGGTACAGAGCTTCTCCGCGCGTGAGGTGGGTCACTTCGGTGCCCCTTCGCTGATCACCCGCACCACCAATGACGTCCAGCAGATACAGATGCTGGTCCTGATGTCGTTCACGCTGATGGTGTCCGCGCCGATCATGTGCGTCGGCGGCATCATCATGGCGCTCGGCCAGGACATCCCGCTCTCCGCGGTGCTGATCGCCGTCGTCCCGCTGCTCGGTGTCTCGGTCAGCCTCATCGTCAAGAGGATGCGACCGCTCTTCCGCACGATGCAGACGCGGCTCGACACCGTGAACCGGGTGCTGCGCGAACAGATCACCGGCAACCGCGTGATCAGGGCCTTCGTACGGGACGACTACGAGAAGGACCGTTTCAAGGAGGCCAACACCGAGCTGACCGATGTCGCGGTGTCCACCGGCCGGCTGATGGCGCTGATGTTCCCGACCGTGATGACGGTGGTGAACCTGTCGTCGATCGCCGTCGTCTGGTTCGGCGCGCACCGTATCGACAGCGGCGGGATGGAGATCGGCGCGCTGACCGCGTTCCTCGCGTATCTGATGCAGATCGTGATGGCCGTGATGATGGCCACCTTCATGTTCATGATGGTGCCGCGCGCCGAGGTGTGCGCCGAGCGCATCGAGGAGGTGCTGGACACCAGGTCGAGCGTCGTACCGCCGCAGAGCCCGGTGACGGAGCTGCGCCGGCACGGGCACCTGGAGATCCGGGGCGCGGAGTTCCGCTTCCCCGGGGCCGAGGAGCCCGTGCTGCGGGATGTGTCCGTGGTCGCCAGGCCCGGTGAGACGACCGCGGTCATCGGCTCGACGGGCAGCGGCAAGTCGACCCTGCTCGGGCTCGTGCCGCGGCTGTTCGACACGACGGGCGGCGAGGTGCTCGTGGACGGCGAGGACGTGCGGCGCCTCGAACCGGCGCTGCTGGCGAAGGCGGTGAGCCTCGTACCGCAGAAGCCGTATCTCTTCTCCGGGACGGTCGCCACGAATCTGCGCTACGGCAAGCCCGACGCGACCGACGAGGAGCTGTGGCACGCGCTGGAGGTGGCGCAGGCGCGGGAGTTCGTCGCCGCGCTGGAGGGCGGGCTGAACGCGGCCATCGCGCAGGGCGGCACGAATGTCTCCGGCGGTCAGCGGCAGCGGCTCGCGATCGCGCGCACGCTGGTGCAGCGGCCGGAGATCTATCTCTTCGACGACTCGTTCTCGGCGCTCGACTACGCCACGGACGCGGCGCTGCGCGCGGCGCTGGCGCGGGAGACCGCGGAGGCGACCGTCGTGATCGTCGCCCAGCGGGTCTCCACGATCCGTGACGCCGACCGGATCGTGGTCCTGGACGAGGGCCGGGTCGTCGGCGAGGGCCGCCATCACGAATTGATGGAACAGAACGAGACATACCGGGAGATCGTGCTCTCCCAGCTGACCGAGGCGGAGGCTGCCTGATGAGCGGTCCTGGCGGACGCATGATGATGGCGGCGGGGCCGGTCCAGCGGTCCACGGACTTCAAGGAGTCGGGCAAGCGGCTGCTGCGGCTGCTCGCCGTGGAGCGGACCACGCTGTGGTGGATGCTCACGGCCGGGGTGCTGAGCGTGGCACTGTCGGTGATAGGACCGAAGATCCTCGGACAGGCCACGGACCTGATCTTCGCGGGAGTCATCGGCCGGCAGACCCCGGAGGGCGCCTCCAAGGCGCAGACCATCGAGGGACTGCGGGCCAAGGGCGACGACGGGCTCGCCGATCTGCTCTCCGGGGTGGACTTCACCCCGGGCCACGGCATCGACTTCGGCGCGGTGGGCGAGGTCCTGCTGGTGGTGCTGGTGGTCTATGTGGCCGCCGGACTGCTGATGCTGGTCTCCACACGGCTCTCCATCCGGGTCATCAACAACACGGTGTACCGGATGCGCGAGGACGTCCAGGCGAAGCTGTCGCGGCTGCCGCTGTCGTACTTCGACAAGCAGCCGCGCGGTGAGGTGCTCAGCCGCGTCACCAACGATGTCGACAACATCTCGCAGACCTTGCAGCAGTCGATGGGACAGCTCATCAACTCACTGCTGACGATCATCGGTGTGCTGGGGATGATGTTCTGGATCTCGCCGCTGCTGGCGCTGGTCGCGCTGGTGACCGTGCCGCTGTCGGTGTTCGTCGCGGCGAAGGTCGGCAAGAGGTCGCAGCCGCAGTTCGTCCAGCAGTGGAAGGTCACCGGCACGCTGAACGCGCATATCGAGGAGATGTACACCGGGCACTCGCTGGTGAAGGTCTTCGGGCGCGCGGACGAGTCGGCCGAGCTGTTCCGCGAGCAGAACGACCAGCTCTACGAGGCGGGCTTCAAGGCGCAGTTCAACAGCGGGATCATGCAGCCGCTGATGCTCTTCATCTCCAACATCAACTATGTGCTGATCGCGGTCGTCGGCGGACTGCGGGTGGCCTCGGGCACCTTGTCGATCGGTGATGTGCAGGCGTTCATCCAGTACTCGCGGCAGTTCTCGATGCCGCTGACGCAGGTCGCGTCGATGGCCAATCTGCTCCAGTCCGGGGTCGCCTCGGCCGAGCGGATCTTCGAGCTGCTGGACGCGGTGGAGCAGGAGCCCGACGCGCCGTCCGTGGAGCGGCTGCGCAAGTCGCTCGGACAGGTGACCATCGAGCATCTCTCGTTCCGCTACGAGCCGGAGAAGCCGCTGATCGAGGATCTGTCGCTGGCGGTGGAACCGGGACAGACGGTCGCGATCGTCGGTCCCACGGGCGCGGGCAAGACCACGCTGGTGAATCTGCTGATGCGGTTCTACGAGGTGACCGGCGGCCGGATCGCCCTGGACGGACT
Organism: Streptomyces lushanensis; assembly: GCF_001700515.1. Lineage (GTDB taxonomy): Bacteria > Actinomycetota > Actinomycetes > Streptomycetales > Streptomycetaceae > Streptomyces > Streptomyces lushanensis. The sequence continues at coordinate 8,396 of NZ_MAUD01000177.1, read as the reverse complement.
GGACATCTCCCGGATGTCCCGTGCGGAGCTGCGCGCCAAGATAGGCATGGTCCTCCAGGACACCTGGCTCTTCGGCGGCACGATCGCGGAGAACATCGCGTACGGCGCGTCGCGCGCGGTCACCCGGGAGGAGATCGAGGAGGCGGCGCGCGCGGCCCACGCCGACCGTTTCGTCCGTACGCTCCCGGACGGCTACGACACCGTGATCGACGACGAGGGCTCCGGCGTCAGCGCCGGTGAGAAGCAACTGATCACCATCGCCCGGGCGTTCCTCTCGGATCCGGTGATCCTGGTGCTCGACGAGGCGACCAGTTCGGTGGACACCCGGACCGAGGTGCTGATCCAGAAGGCGATGGCGCGGCTGGCGCACGGCCGCACGAGCTTTGTGATCGCGCACCGGCTCTCCACGATCCGGGACGCGGATGTGATCCTGGTGATGGAGAGCGGCTCGATCGTCGAACAGGGCACGCACGCGGAGCTGCTGGCGGCGGAGGGCGCGTACGCACGGCTGTACGCGGCGCAGTTCGCGCAGGCGGTGGTGGAGGTCGACTGAGACGGCGGCCGACGGCCGGCGGGGACGCCGGCGGCCGGAAGTCGGCCGGGAACGGCCGGAAGTCGGCTGAGACTGCGGCGGTCGGCGGTCGGCGGTCGGCGGTCGGCGGTCGGCGGTCGGCGGGGAACGGTCCGGGCGGTTCGCACGTCCGGCTGCGCCGCGTCCGTACTGCCCCGGGGCATACCGCCTCGGGCCGTACGGGCGCGGCGCCGCTCTCAGTCCAGATAGCCCCGGAGCTGGTCGGCGTAGGCGTGATCGCGGAGTTTGCCCAGCGTCTTGGACTCGATCTGGCGTATGCGCTCGCGCGTCACACCGAAGATCCTGCCGATCTCCTCCAGGGTCCGGGGCCGGCCGTCGGCCAGTCCGTACCGCAGCTGGACCACCTTGCGTTCGCGCTCGCCGAGCGTGGAGAGCACGGCCTCCAGATGCTCGCGCAGCAGCAGGAAGGCCGCCGACTCGACCGGGGACGCGGCATCGCCGTCCTCTATCAGATCGCCGAGCGCCACATCGTCCTCCTCGCCCACCGGCGCGTGCAGGGAGACCGGTTCCTGCGCGAGCCGCAGCACCTCGCCGACCCGCTCGGCGGTCAGATCGAGCTGCCGGCCCACCTCTTCCGGGGTCGGCTCGTACCCCCGCTCCTGGAGCAGTCTGCGCTGGACGCGTACGACACGGTTGATCAGCTCGACCACATGGACCGGGACCCGGATCGTGCGGGCCTGGTCGGCCAGCGCCCGGGACATCGCCTGGCGGATCCACCAGGTCGCGTACGTCGAGAACTTGTAGCCGCGGGCGTAGTCGAACTTCTCGACCGCCCTGATCAGGCCGAGGTTTCCCTCCTGGACGAGATCGAGCATGGTCAGTCCGCGGCCGACATAACGCTTGGCCACGGAGACGACGAGCCGCAGATTGGCCTCGATCAGCCGCCGTTTGGCCATCCTGCCGAGCACGACCAGCCGGTCGAGGTCCAGCGCGAGCCGGGAGTCCAGATCGGTGGCGCCGCTCAGCTTCTCCTCGGCGAACAGACCGGCCTCGACGCGGCGGGCGAGATCCACCTCCTCGACGGCGGTGAGCAGCGGAACACGGCCGATCTCGCGCAGATACTGACGGAAGAGGTCGGAGGAGGGCCCGCCCGTGTCCGCTCGGCCGCCCCGCCGTGCCGGTGATTCGGGCACGAAGGGCACCTCCACGGGGTCCTCGGTCAAGGGCTCCGGAGCCAGGGCCGAGGGCTCCGCAGCCGGCGCCGGTAAGGCCGTCGACACAGTCGCCGCCACCGTCTCCGGGTGGTGGACGGCCCCGGGGTGGTGGACGGCCTCCGGGTGGTGGACGGCGCGGCTCTGGGACGGGACCGCGGCCGTGAACTCGCCGGGAGGCAGATTCGGTGGCACGGTCAGGGTCGAAGTCGGGGTCCGGTTCTGCACGGGGGGCGACCTCCAGGGTGATCGCTGCCGGTTCGGGGGCGTACGGCAGCGGGACGGAGGCGGCCGGGCCGTGCTCCGTCCCGTACACGATGAGCGGATCCGCGGGTGGTCAGGCGCCCACCGTCGGCAGGCCGGCCGCGCTCCGAAGAACTCAGGCACCGGAACCCAGTGTGGGGTACGACACATGACTGTCACGAGGGGCGTGCGGCGACTTTCTGCGTCCCGTACGTAACCGTGCCGTTACCCAGGAGGTGGGGAAGGTGTGCTCGGCGGAGTTCGACGCAAGGGCTGTCGACCGGGGGCACGAGGGCTGTCAAGGGGGCGCGAGGACTGCCGACCGGACGGAAGGCGCCGCCGGACTGGGCCCGGACGTATTGCCTACAGCGCGTTGGCGCCGTCGCTGCGGAGCTTGCGGCCGTACTGCTGGAGCACCCACAGCTCGTTCTGCACGGCGGCGAGATGGTCCGGCTCGGCATGGGTGCCGAGCCGCGTCAGTGTGCCGGTCACCTCACGGACCCGGCGGTCCACGGCACGCAGCCGTACCTGGACGAGCTGCTCCCCCGCGTAGATCTCGTCGATCGTCTTGCCGTGGAACACCTCCACGGCCAGCTCGGTGACCATGGCGCGCACCGCGTCGTTGGGCGCGGCCTCGCGGACCCGGGCCAGATACTCCGGAGCGGAGTACAGGCCCTGCTCGGCGCCGCCCGCCTCCGCTATGGCACGGCGTACGGCGGCGTACGGCGGCGCGGTGAACTCGTCCTCGCCGTAGGCGTCGAAGGCCGGCGAGACCAGCTCGGGCCGCTGGAGGGCGAGCTTCAGCAGCTCGCGCTCGGTGCGGTGGGCCGGGCTGCGGAGATGGAGCGCGGGCCCCGGGGAGCCGCGGCCGGGGCCCGCTCCGGACGGGCCGGGGCCGCCCGCGCCCTGGCGGGTCCCGCTCTCGTACGGCTGGTCCTCGTAGGGCCGGCCCGCCGGCCGGGAGCCGGGTGGCGCGGCCGGACCGCGGCCACCGCGGTCGCGTGCCCAGCGCGCCACCTGCCCGACGCGCTTGACGACGAACTGGGTGTCCAGGATGCCCAGAATGCCCGCGAGCTGGACGGCGACCTCGTGCTGCGAGGCGCCGTTCTTGATCCGGGCGACGATCGGCGCGGCCTCGTCCAGTGCCGCCGCGCGGCCCGCCGGGGTCTCCAGGTCGTAGCGCGAGACGATCTGGCGGATCGCGAACTCGAAGAGCGGTGTGCGCGGTTCGACCAGGTCCTGTACGGCTTCGTCACCCTTGGCGAGCCGCAGCTCGCACGGGTCCATGTTGTCCGGCGCGATGGCGATATAGGTCTCGGCGGCGAACTTCTGGTCGTCCTCGAAGGCGCGCAGCGCGGCCTTCTGCCCGGCCGCGTCACCGTCGAAGGTGAAGATCACCCGGGCGCTGCCGTTGTCCATCAGCAGCCGTCGGAGGATCTTGATGTGGTCGCCGCCGAAGGCCGTGCCGCAGGTGGCGATGGCGGTGGTGACGCCGGCGAGATGACACGCCATCACATCGGTGTAGCCCTCGACCACCACGGCCCGGCTGGACTTGGCGATCTCCTTCTTGGCCAGGTCCACGCCGTACAGCACCTGGGACTTCTTGTAGATCGCGGTCTCGGGCGTGTTCAGATACTTCGGTCCGTTGTCGTCCTCGCGCAGCTTGCGCGCGCCGAAGCCGACCACCTCGCCCGAGATGTCCCGGATGGGCCACATCAGCCGGCCGCGGAACCGGTCGATCGGGCCGCGGCGGCCGTCCTGGGAGAGACCGGAGAGCAGCAGCTCCTTGTCGCTGAAGCCCTGGCCACGCAGAAAACGCGTCAGATGGTCCCAGCCCGCGGGGCTGTAGCCGACGCCGAAATGCTCGGCCGCCGCCTGGTCGAAGCCGCGCTCGGCGAGGAACGTACGGCCGATCTCGGCCTCCGCGCCGCCGAGCTGCTCCGCGTAGAACCGCGCGGCGATCCTGTGTGCCTCGACCAGCCGGGTGCGCTCGCCGCGCTGGCTCGCCGGGTTGTAGCCGCCCTCCTCGTACCGGAGGGTGATGCCCGCCTGGGCGGCGAGCCGCTCGACCGTCTCGGAGAAGGAGAGATGATCGATCTTCATCACGAAGGCGATGGTGTCCCCGCCCTCCTGGCAGCCGAAGCAGTGGAAGAGACCCTTGCTCGGACTGACCTGGAAGGAGGGGGACTTCTCGTCGTGGAAGGGGCAGAGTCCCTTGAGATTTCCGCCGCCCGCGCTGCGCAGCTGGAGGTATTCGGACACGACGGCGTCGATCGGGACGGCGTCCCGCACCGCCTTCACGTCGTCATCGTTGATCCTGCCTGCCACGCGTGAATACTACGGGGGCGGGCGGGCGCCACTGGTCGGCTGTGGACAGTCGTGGCCGGCCGGCCGTGGACGGTCGCGGGTGTCGGCTGTGGCGGTTCGCGGGTGGTCGGCGCGGCGATTCGCGGGTGGTCCCGGTCGTCAGCCGTTCCGGGTGCCCAGGGAGCCGAGCGGGACGCCCGGGTCGGCGAGGGCGTCGGGGTCGTGCCGTTCGCCGGAGCGGATCAGACGCTGGATGTCCTCGGTGACGTCCCAGACGTTGACGTTCATCCCGGCGAGCACCCGGCGGTCCTTGAGCCAGAAGGCGACGAACTCCCTCTTTCCGGCGTCGCCGCGCACCACCACCTGGTCGTACGAGCCGGGCGGCGCCCATCCCGAGTACTCCAGGCCCAGGTCGTACTGGTCGGAGAAGAAGTAGGGGACGCGGTCGTGGGCGACGTCCTGACCCAGCATGGCGCGGGCGGCGGCCGGGCCTCCGTTGAGGGCGTTGGCCCAGTGCTCCACCCGCACCCGGACGGCGGAGCGGCCGGCGCCCGGAGCGGAGCCCAGGCCGGCGCCGGGACCGGCGCCCGGACCGGTACGCGGGAAGGCGAGCGGGAAGGCGGCCACGTCACCGGCCGCGTAGATGTCCGGGTCCGAGGTGCGCAGCGCGGAGTCCACGGCGATACCGCCGCCCTGGGCGCGATCGCCGAGATCGAGGCCCGCGGCCTCGGCGAGGACCGTACGCGGGGCGGCGCCGATCGCGGCGAGCACATCGTGGGCCGGGTGCTCCTCGCCGTCGTCCGTACGGGCCGACAGGACCATGCCGTCCTGGCCGATGATCTCGGTGAGCCGGGCGCCGAAGTGGAACCGTACGCCGTGCTCCTCGTGCAGTTCGGTGAAGAGCTGGCCCAGCTCGGGCCCGATGACATGGTGGAGCGGCGTCGGCGCGGTCTCGACGACGGTGACCTCGGCGCCGTAGCCACGGGCGGCCGAGGCGACCTCCAGACCGATCCAGCCCGCGCCCGCGATCACCAGATGGCCGTTGTCGCGGCCGAGGGCGGTCAGCGTCTGGCGCAGCCGGTCCGCGTGGGCGAGGCGGCGCAGATGGTGGACGCCGGCCAGATCCGTACCGGGAATGTCGAGACGGCGCGGTTCGGCACCGGTGGCCAGCAGCAGCTTGTCGTACCGCACGGAGGTGCCGTCACCGAGATGCACGCAGCGCAGGTTCCGGTCGATGGAGGTGACGGTCTGGCCGAGATGCAGTTCGACCTCGGCCTGGGCGTACCAGGCGGGCTCGTGCACGAAGACGCTGTCCCGTTCCTCCTTGCCGGTCAGATAACCCTTGGAGAGCGGCGGACGTTCATACGGGTGGTCGCGCTCGTCGCCGATGAGGATCACCCGGCCGGTGAAACCCTCCGAACGAAGGGTTTCCGCGGCTTTCGCCCCGGCCAGCCCACCGCCGACGATGACAAAAGTCCGATGTGCGTCGACCACTTGATGCCTCCTCTTCGCGCTGCCGCCATCTGCGAGCGTCCCGCACGGAGCGTGATGGCGAAAGAGGGAGCGCTCCACGGGCGTGTATCACTGCTGTGATCCGGCTACTTTCGTACAGACGCGGGCCAGGAGCGGTGAGGCATGAGGTGCGCATGTCGGTGGCCGGGGTCGGAGCGCCGGCGGTCAGGCGCGGCCGGTGAGCTCCGCGTGCAGGGTGCGGGCCGCCGCGTCGGTGAAGGACGCGATCTGGTCGACAAGGACACGCTTGCGCGCCCGGTCGTCGGCAGCCGCGTCGAACAGCGCGCGGAACTGCGGATCGAGCCCTTCCGGCGCGCGGGCCGTGAGCGCCTCGGCCAGCTCCGCGAGGACGATCCGCTGGTCGGCGCGGAGCGCCTCCTGTTCGGCGCGCTGCATAACATAGCGGTCGGCGACGGCCTTGAGGACCGCGCACTCCAGCCGGGCGGCGCGCGGAACGACCAGTTCGGCGGCGTACCGGGTGAGCGGGCCCGTTCCGTACGCCTCGCGGGTGGCGGCCTCTGCGGCCAGACAGAACCGGCCGATGAGCTGGCTGGTGGCGTCCTTGAGACGGGACTGCGCCACGGCGGAGCCGTCGTAGCCGCGCGGCCACCACTCCTGAGCCATGAGCCGGTCGAGCGCGGCGGACAGTTCCCCCGGATCGGTGTCCCGTGGCACATAGCGGCCGATCGCCACCGCCCAGATGCCGTGCCGCTCGGTCCCCGAGGTGAGCGCGGCCGGGACGACATGACCGGCGTGCAGGCCGTCCTCGAAGTCATGGACCGAGTACGCGACGTCGTCGGACCAGTCCATGACCTGCGCCTCGAAGCAGGTACGGTCCGCCGGCGCGCCCTCGCGGGCCCAGCCGAAGACGGGCAGGTCGTCCTCGTACACCCCGAACTTCAGCGAGTCCGGCCGGGTGGGGTGAGCACCGCGCGGCCAGGGGTATTTGGTGGCGGCGTCCAGGGTGGCACGGGTCAGATTGAGACCGACACTGACCGGATCGGATGTCTCCGTGAACCGGACGAACCGTTTCGGTTCGATACGGGTGAGCAGCCGGAGCGACTGCGCGTTGCCCTCGAAGCCGCCGCAGTCCGCGGCGAAGTCGTTGAGCGCCTGCTCACCGTTGTGGCCGAACGGCGGGTGGCCCATGTCATGGGCGAGACAGGCCGCCTCGACAAGGTCCGGGTCGCAGCCGAGCGCGGCGCCCAACTCGCGGCCCACCTGGGCGCACTCCAGGGAGTGCGTCAGGCGCGTACGGGGGCTGGCGTCCCATTCCTGGCTGCGTGATCCGGGGGTCACCACCTGGGTCTTTCCCGCCAGGCGCCGCAGCGCGGCCGAGTGCAGCACACGCGCGCGGTCGCGCTGGAACGCGGTGCGGCCCGGCCGCTTGTCGGGCTCGGGAGCCCAGCGCTCGGTGGCCGCGTCGTCGTAGCCGCCCGTCGGTGTGGCGAAGTGCGGCGGGGTCGTGCCCGTAATGCCTGCCATGCACCGAAGGTAACCGGAGTGGGTGGCGCGCGGGGGTCCGCGGAACGGCGGGAGGGTGTCCCGGGGGCCGGACGCGGAGGTTTTCCACAGGCTCACAGGCTGCGCCGGGGCGTTGTCAGACCGGTCTCCTACTGTGAGGCCCGTTCGGAACCGGAAGGTCGGGGAGGGGTCCTGCCATGGGCTGGATCGAGACGTCGGGCGGGTATGCCGTCGCGCTGGACGGCACTCGGGTGCTGTGCCGCAATGCCGCGGGCCGCACGTTGAAACAGGTGCCGCCGAAGCTCAAGGACGACACCGAGGTGGTACGGCTGCGGCAGTTGGCCGAATGGCTGGAGCGGCACGAGCGGGAGTGCCGGGAGCAGGTGGACCTCTGGCTGGTGCGTTCGCTGCCGGTTCCGGTGGCGCTGCTGGCGCGGGTGTGGCCGGATCCCGCCTGGCGGTCGGTGCTGCGCGATCTCGTGGTGGCGCCGGTGGCCGAGGACGGTTCCGCGGACACCGCGCGCGCCGGATTCCTGCGGGACGCGGATCCCGTGCGCGGGCTGGGCGTCGTCGATCTGGACGGCGACTCGGTGCGGCTGGATCCGGCCGAGGTGGGGGCGGTGCTGATTCCGCATCCGGTGCTGCTCGAAGAGCTCGCGGAGCTGCGGGAGTTCGCGGCGGAGCTGGGCGTGGAGCAGGGCGCCGAGCAGCTTTTCCGCGAGGTGTGGCGGCGGCCGGAGCCGGCCGGGGACGCTCCGGAGGGCGCGTCCGCGCAGGAGTGGCGTGCGTACGCCAACGGGAAGTTCGCACAGCTGCGGCACGCCACGACTCGCGCGGTCTCGCTCGGCTACCGGGTGCGCGGTGGCTATGCGGTGTGCCCGCTGGTCGAGGGCGGCCGGCAGCTGGAGGCGGCGTACTGGGTGGGTGACGACTATCCGGACGGGGAGACGCTGACCGGTTCGCTGGAGTGGCGTGACGCGGCCGGGCGGCGGCTGCCGCCCGCCGAAGTGGGGCCGGTCGCCTGGTCGGAGGGCGAGCGGATGGCCGCGCTGGTGTACGCGGGCCGTGTGGTCGAGGACGACGAGGAGGGGGCGCTGTGAACGGGCGACTGGCGGGCGGGGCACGGA
>NZ_MAUD01000176.1 GCF_001700515.1 Streptomyces lushanensis | reverse complement strand
TGGCCCGGCGTCAGGAGCAGGTACCCCTGCTCCTGTCGGCGGGCCAGGACGCCCATGAACTCACCGAACGGGCCCCCGAGAAGGGGACCGCCAAGGTCGAGCTGTTCCTCACCGACGGTCAGGCGCGCGCCCTGGAGAAGCAGGGCGTCGAGGTCGCCGAGCGCAAGGTTCCCGCGAAGGCGGCGGCCCGGACCCGCGCGGCGGACGAGGGAGTCTTCCGCCCGTACAGCGGTGAGGGCAACCTCCAGGAGGAGATCGTCGAGACCGGGCAGGCCAATCCCGGTATCACCAAGGTCGTCTCCATCGGCAAGACCGTGCTGGGACAGGACATCCTCGCCCTCAAGGTCAGCAAGGGCGCGCGCACGGCCAAGGACGGATCCAAGCCGTCCGTGCTCTACATGTCGAACCAGCACGCGCGGGAGTGGATCACTCCCGAGATGACGCGCCGGCTGATGCACCACTACATCGACAACTACGGCAAGAACCCCCGAATAACGAAGATCGTCGACTCCACCGAGCTGTGGTTCGTCCTCTCCGCCAACCCGGACGGCTACGACTACACCTTCAGCTCCGACAGCGCCCGCCTCTGGCGCAAGAACCTCCGTGACGTCGACGGCAACGGACAGATCACCTCGGGCGACGGCGTCGACCTGAACCGCAACTTCGCCTACAAGTGGGGCTACGACGACGAGGGTTCGTCCCCGCAGCCCGCGAACGAGACGTACCGCGGCACCGGCCCCAACTCCGAGCCCGAGACCCAGGCGATCGACCGCTTCGAGCGGCGCATCGACTTCGACTACGGCATCAACTACCACTCCGCCGCCGAACTGCTCCTCTACGGCGTGGGCTGGCAGGTCGCGACCCCGACCCCCGACGACGTGCTCTACAAGGCGCTCGCGGGCACCCCGGAGAACTCCGCCATCCCCGGCTACTACCCGCAGGTCTCCTCCGAGCTGTACACCACCAACGGTGAGGCCGACGGCCACGCGGCGAACGTCAACGGAACGATGATGTTCACCCCGGAGATGACGACCTGCCAGACCGCGTCCGGATACGACCCGGACGACGCGTGGGAGGCACGGGACTGCCAGTCCGGCTTCAACTTCCCCGACGACGAGAACCTGATCGAGGAGGAGTTCGCCAAGAACGTCCCCTTCGCGCTCTCCGTCGCCGAGACGGCGGCCCACCCCGACCAGCCCTCCTCGTCGGTCGGCCTGACCGCCCCCGACTTCACGCTCGACCCCTTCACCACCTCGTACGCGCGCGGCGCCGACCAGGAGGTCTCCGTCACCGCGCGCTCGTCGCTGCGGAAGATGGAGCTCAACTACCGCGTCGACGGCGGCCGTACCGAGCAGGAGAGGATCAGGGCCTGGAAGGGCGGCGAGACCTACGGCGGGGAGGACAACCTCCACTTCGACCAGTACCGCGCCAAGGTCGAGGGCGCCGGTCCGGGTGACAGCGTCGAGGTCTGGTTCACCGGACGGACGGAGGACGGAAAGGCCACCTCCAGCGAGCACTTCACCTACACCGTGGCCGAAGTCCCCCGCGCCGACACGCTCGTGATCGCCGAGGAGGGCACGCCCGCCCAGCAGGCCCAGACCTACGTCGACGCCCTGCGCGCCAACGGCCGTACCGCCGTCGTCTGGGACGTCGCCACCCAGGGCGCGCCGCACCCGCTGGGTGTTCTCAGCCACTTCTCCACGGCCGTCCACTACACGGGCGCCGTGGCCCCCGGCGGTCCGACCCAGCTCGCCGTGCGCGACTTCCTCAACGAGGGCGGCAAGCTCATCGAGGCCGGAGAGCTGGCCGGCGGCAACGCCCAGGTCGGGCGGGCCCAGACCAATGACTTCAGCCAGTACTACCTGGGCGCCTACGGGCGCGCGTCCAACGCCCGCGCCGCCGGGTTCGCCGGCGCGGGAGTCCTCTCGGGAGCGGCCGGAGCACTCGGCGCGGCGCCCGGCAACCCGCTGAACGCGGCGGGCAGCTACACCGTCACCTCCGACACCCTGGACCCGGAGACCTTCCCGCAGTTCGCGAGCGCGCAGGCGGGCGTGTACACCGGGACCCCGAACCCGTACGCCCCTTACGAGGGCCAGTGGATGGCCGCCGCCACCCACCAGGACAACGACTGGCGCCGGCTCACCCGGACCGTCGACCTCACCGGGGTCGACGCGGCCGACAAGCCGGAGCTGCGCCTCGCGCTCAACTGGAACACCGAGCCGGGGTACGACCACGCGGTCCTGGAGGCCCACACCGCCGGTGCCGACGACTGGACCACCCTCCCCGAGGCCGGCGGCGCGACCAGCACCACCGTGCCCGCCGAGTGCGAGGCCGGGTTCTTCCTCCAGGGCCACCCGTTCCTCGGCCGCTATCTGACCCTCGGCAACGAGGCCTGCACCGCGACCGGCACCAGCGGTGCCTGGAACAGCTTCACCGGCAGTTCGAACGGCTGGCAGCAGGTGGTCTTCGACCTGAGCGCCTACGCGGGCAAGAAGGCCGAGCTGTCGCTCAGCTACATCACCGACCCCGGCAGCGGCGGGCGCGGACTCTTCGCCGACAACGCGCGGCTCGCCGTGGGCGGCGTGGAGCAGGCGTCCGAGGGCTTCGAGACCTCGCTGGGGGCCTGGACCACTCCGGGCGCGCCGGAGGGAAGCCCCGCGGTGGAGGGGGACTGGGCGCGTGCCCAGGAGCTCTTCAAGTCGTACGCGGCGGTCACCACGCGTGACACCGTGCTGCTCGGATTCGGTCTGGAGCACGTGCGGGACACGGGGGAGCGCGCGACGCTCCTCGGCAAGGCGCTGAGCGCCCTGCGGGACTGATCCCCGCCCGCACGCACGCGGCGGCCCGTACCCGTACCGACGGGTACGGGCCGCCGTCGGCTCACGGGGCCACTCGATGTCACCACGTGGGCCGGGGAGAGGTAGGGTCATAAGCGGTCGGGGACATCCCATACAACTCGCCGGCGTCGAAACCCGGCGTACCTAACGAGGAGATCGGTTCGTGACGATCCGCGTAGGCATCAACGGCTTTGGCCGCATCGGTCGTAACTACTTCCGCGCGCTGCTGGAGCAGGGTGCAGACATCGAGATCGTGGCTGTCAACGACCTGGGTGACACTGCGACCACGGCGCACCTTCTGAAGTACGACACCATCCTGGGCCGTCTGAAGGCCGAGGTGACCCACACCGCCGACACGATCACCGTCGACGGCCACACGATCAAGGTGCTCTCCGAGCGCAACCCGGCCGACATCCCCTGGGGTGAGCTGGGTGTCGACATCGTCATCGAGTCGACCGGTATCTTCACCAAGAAGGACGACGCCGCCAAGCACATCGCGGGCGGCGCCAAGAAGGTCCTCATCTCGGCTCCGGCCAAGGACGAGGACATCACCATCGTGATGGGCGTCAACCACGACAAGTACGACGCGGCCAGTCACCACATCATCTCCAACGCCTCCTGCACCACCAACTGTGTGGCGCCGATGGCCAAGGTCCTCCTGGAGAACTTCGGCATCGTCAAGGGCATGATGACGACGGTCCACGCGTACACGAACGACCAGCGCATCCTGGACTTCCCGCACAAGGACCTGCGCCGCGCCCGCGCCGCCGCGGAGAACATCATTCCGACCACCACCGGTGCCGCCAAGGCCACCGCCCTGGTGATCCCGGAGCTGGCGGGCAAGCTCGACGGCATCGCGATGCGCGTCCCGGTCCCGACGGGCTCCGTCACCGACCTGGTCATCGAGCTGGAGCGCGAGGTGACCAAGGACGAGGTGAACACCGCGTTCCAGAAGGCCGCCGAGGGCCAGCTCAAGGGCATCCTGGACTACACCGAGGACGCGATCGTCTCCTCGGACATCGTCAACTGGCCCGCCTCCTGCACCTTCGACTCCTCCCTGACCATGGTCCAGGGCAAGAACGTCAAGGTCATCGGCTGGTACGACAACGAGTGGGGCTACTCCAACCGTCTTGTCGACCTGACCGTCTTCGTCGGCGGCCAGCTCTGACACGGCGCCCGTGCGTTCAGGGCCGCTGAGTTCAGGGCCGGTAGGCATCTCGATATGAGCGACAGGGCTCGGTCGGCGCATCCGCTGCGCCGTTCGAGCCCTGTTGGCCTGTCCAGACATCCCAAGGAGTCCAGCAGCAGATGAAGACGATCGACGAACTTCTCGCCGAAGGGGTCGGCGGCAAGCGCGTATTCGTCCGTGCCGACCTCAATGTGCCGCTCGACGGCACCACCATCACCGACGACGGCCGGATCCGGGCCGTACTGCCGACGGTCGCCCGGCTCGCCGAGGCCGGCGCCCGGGTCGTCGTCGCCTCCCATCTGGGCCGCCCCAAGGGCGCCCCGGAACCCGCCTTCTCCCTCGCTCCCGCCGCCGCGCGCCTCGGTGAACTCCTCGGCGCCGATGTGGCGTTCGCGACCGACACCGTCGGCGACTCCGCCCGGGCCGTCGTCGCGGGCCTGGCCGACGGCCGGGTCGCCGTCATCGAGAATCTGCGCTTCAACCCGGGCGAGACCTCCAAGGACGACGCCGAGCGCGGCGCCTTCGCCGACCAGCTCGCCGCACTGGCCGATCTCTATGTGGGCGACGGCTTCGGCGCGGTGCACCGCAAGCACGCCTCGGTCGTCGACCTGCCGGCCCGCCTGCCGCACGCCGCGGGGGGGCTGATCGCCACCGAGGTCGCCGTGCTCAAGAAGCTCACGGAGGACGTACGGCGGCCCTACGCCGTCGTGCTCGGCGGCGCCAAGGTCTCCGACAAGCTCGGTGTCATCGACCATCTCCTGGAGAAGGCCGACCGCATCCTGATCGGCGGCGGCATGCTCTTCACGTTCCTGAGGGCGCAGGGCCACGAGATCGGCTCCTCGCTCGTCCAGGAGGACCAGATCCCGGCCGTCCAGGAGTATCTGAAGCGGGCCGACGAGCGCGGCGTGGAGTTCGTGCTCCCCGTGGACGTCCTGGTCGCGCCGGAGTTCCCGGACCTGAGGACCAAGGCGCCCGCGCACCCCGACACGGTGGCCGCCGACGCCATCCCGGCCGGGAAGATGGGCCTGGACATCGGCCCCGGGACCGGCCGGCTGTACGCCTCGAAGCTCCTCGACGCCGGGACCGTCTTCTGGAACGGTCCCATGGGCGTCTTCGAGCACCCCGACTACGCCGAGGGCACCAGGGCCGTCGCCCAGGCGCTCGTCGACTCCCCGGGCTTCTCCGTCGTCGGCGGTGGCGACTCCGCCGCCGCGGTCCGGATCCTGGGCTTCGACGAGAACGCATTCGGCCATATTTCGACCGGTGGCGGCGCCAGCCTCGAATATCTCGAGGGCAAGACGCTTCCCGGCCTCGCCGCACTGGAGGACTGATCCCCGCATGAGCACCCGTACCCCGCTGATGGCGGGCAACTGGAAGATGAACCTCAACCATCTCGAGGCCATCGCCCATGTCCAGAAGCTCGCCTTCGCACTGGCGGACAAGGACTACGACGCCGTCGAGGTCGCCGTGCTGGCGCCCTTCACCGATCTGCGGTCCGTGCAGACCCTGGTCGACGGCGACAAGCTCAAGATCAAGTACGGCGCCCAGGACATCTCGGCGCACGACTCCGGTGCCTACACCGGCGAGATCTCGGGCCCGATGCTGGCCAAGCTGAAGTGCACCTATGTCGCCGTCGGTCACTCGGAGCGCCGGCAGTACCACGCCGAGACGGACGAGATCTGCAACGCCAAGGTCAAGGCCGCGTTCAAGCACGGGCTGACCCCGATCCTCTGTGTGGGGGAGGGCCTGGACATCCGCAAGGCCGGTGACCAGGTCTCCTACACGCTCGCCCAGCTCGACGGCGGTCTCAAGGACATCCCGGCCGAGCAGGCCGAGTCCGTGGTGATCGCGTACGAGCCGGTGTGGGCCATCGGTACCGGCGAGGTCGCCACTCCCGAGGACGCCCAGGAGGTCTGCGGAGCGATCCGCGGACGGCTGGCCGAGCTGTACTCGCAGGAGCTGGCCGACCAGGTCCGGATCCAGTACGGCGGCTCGGTGAAGTCCGGGAACGTCGCCGCGATCATGACGCAGCCCGATGTGGACGGCGCCCTGGTGGGCGGCGCGGCTCTGGACGCCGACGAGTTCGTCAAGATCGTCCGGTTCCGGGACCAGTAGGGACCGGCAGGCACAGGGTTCCGGAACCGCTGCGCACGGGTTCCGGGACCGGTAAGTATGCGGCGGCACGGATCCGTCGTACCCTTGCGGGGGCCGGTTCGGGACGGTTGAACATCTCCCGGCGGGTCCCCGCAGTCCGTATCGGAACCATCGGGTCTGACTCCCAGATCCCGCCGGCTCCGCCCGTCCGAGGAAGTTGGTCCAGCCGTGGTAATGGGGTTCTCGATCGCCCTCATCGTCTTCAGCCTGCTGATGATGCTGCTCGTGCTGATGCACAAGGGGAAGGGCGGCGGCCTCTCCGACATGTTCGGTGGCGGAATGCAGTCGTCCGTCGGTGGTTCCTCCGTCGCCGAGCGTAACCTCGACCGCATCACCGTGGTTGTCGGTCTGCTGTGGTTCGCGTGCATTGTCGTTCTTGGTCTGCTGCTGAAGCTGGACAGCTAGACACACGTACGGTACGGCGTCGCGGGCGCGG
>NZ_MAUD01000175.1 GCF_001700515.1 Streptomyces lushanensis | reverse complement strand
GAGTGGGAGTCGCGGGACCCCCGCTCCCGCGACTCCCACTCCTGCGCTTCCCCCGGCTCCTCCGACAGCCCCCGCATCAGCAGCCAGTAGCCCAGTCCCGCCACCGTCCCCAGCACCGCGCACGCGCCCCACAGCCACTCCGCGCCGTAGCGGTCGATGATCAGCCCCGACATCAGCGGGGCGACCAGGCCCGCCACCGACCAGGACATGGTGTACATGCCCTGGTAGCGGCCCCGGCCGTGCACCGGGGAGAGGCGTACCACCAGTCCGGTCTGGGTGGGGGCGTTGACGATCTCGGCGAGTGTCCACACGCAGACGGTCAGCGTGTAGAGGGCGAGCGACGACCCGGCGAACGCCGTCAGGCCGAAGCCGTAGCCCGCCAGCACCGACGAGACGACCAGCAGCCGGCGCGGGTCGCGGTGCTGGATGAGGCGGGTGACCGGGATCTGGAGGACCACGATCAGTGCGCCGTTGACCGCGATGGCCGTGCCGTAGTCGACGCTGCTGAAACCGGCGGCGCCCATGGCCACCGGCAGACCGACGGAGCCCTGCTGGAAGATGAGCGCGACGACGAAGGACAGGGTGACGACGCTCATGAAGCGGCCGTCCCGCAGGACGGTCCCGAGCCCGACTCCGGGTCCCGAGCCCTCCTTCCCGCCCCCGGACGGACGCTCCGGCCGTGACTCCGGCAGCTTCAGGAAGACCAGGACGGCACACACGAGCGTCATCGCGGCCTCGCCCAGGAAGCCCGCGAGATAGCTGTACTGCGCGATGAAGCCCGCGCCCGCCGAGGAGATCGCGAAGCCCAGGTTGATCGCCCAGTAGTTGAGCGAGAACGCCCGTACGCGGTCCTCGGGCCTGACGATGTCCGCCATCATCGCCTGTACGGCCGGGCGGGAGGCGTTCGAGGCCATTCCCACCAGGAAGGCCACGGCGGCGATCGACAGCGGGTCCCGCATGAAGCCGAGCAGCGCGACGGAGGCGGCCGTCGACGACTGTGCGATCAGCAGGGTGGGCCGCCGGCCGAGCCGGTCGGTCATCACTCCGGCGCCGAGGGACGAGACGACTCCGCCGAGCCCGTGGAGTGAGGCGACCAGGCCGGCGTACGAGGCGGAGTAGCCCTGGTCCAGGGTGAGGTAGAGCGCCATGAAGGTGGCGACGAAGGCGCCGAGCCGGTTGACCAGCGTGCTCGTCCACAGCCACCAGAACTCCCTCGGCAGCCCGGAGACGCTCTCCCGCGCGGCACGTCCGACACCGGCGACCGACTTGGCGACAGACATACGTTCTCCCCCGAGGCCGCGGCCTCCCCTGTGGCTCATGGCCGGACGGGCGGCCGGACCAGCGCCCGGTGAGTGGCCGGGCAAACCAAGGGAAACTTACGTAGGAGGGCCCGGCAGGCGCCAGTCAATTGACGGTCTTCCGCGGGCCGCCGTCAATCGGGGCAGGGCCTCCAGGCGGCCCAGGACCGTCCATTAGGCTCGGGCCCATGGCCGACGCACCGTACAAGCTGATCCTCCTCCGCCACGGCGAGAGCGAATGGAACGCGAAGAACCTGTTCACCGGCTGGGTGGACGTCAACCTCACCGACAAGGGCGAGAAGGAGGCAGTCCGCGGCGGTGAGCTGCTCAAGGACGCCGGCCTGCTGCCCGACGTACTGCACACCTCCGTCCAGAAGCGCGCCATCCGCACCGCGCAGCTCGCGCTGGAGGCCGCGGACCGCCACTGGATCCCGGTCCACCGTTCCTGGCGACTGAACGAGCGCCACTACGGCGCGCTCCAGGGCAAGGACAAGGCGCAGACCCTCGCCGAGTTCGGCGAGGAGCAGTTCATGCTGTGGCGCCGCTCGTACGACACCCCGCCGCCCGTTCTCGAGGACGGCGCGGAGTTCTCGCAGAGCGGCGACGCCCGGTACGCCACGATCCCGAGCGAGCTGCTCCCGCGCACCGAGTGCCTCAAGGACGTCGTCGTGCGGATGCTGCCGTACTGGTACGACGCGATCGTCCCGGACCTGCTGACCGGCCGTACGGTCCTGGTCGCCGCCCACGGCAACAGCCTGCGCGCCCTGGTCAAGCACCTCGACGGTGTCTCCGACGAGGACATCGCGGGCCTGAACATCCCCACCGGCATCCCGCTCGTCTACGACCTCGACGCCGACTTCCACCCCCTCACCCCGGGCGGCACCTACCTCGACCCGGACGCGGCAGCCGCCGCGATCGAAGCCGTCAAGAACCAGGGCAAGAAGAAGTAACGTCCCGCTCAGCCGCTCAGCCGCTCAGCCGCTCCGCCGCTCAGCCGCTCCGCCGCCCGACCCGTACGTCTGACCCCGTCGTGCGCGAAGGCCCTGTCCGTGTTCTTGGGCAGGGCCTTCGCTTGCTGATGTCTCGTGCGGACGCGGGGGCTAGCAGCTGCCGCCGCACTGGCACGAGCCGCCCGACTGGCAGCCGCAGCCGCAGCCCGAGCCGCAGCCGCACGCGCCGAGAATGGGCAGATGCAGCGCTCCGGCCGGGGCTTCCGGCCGGGGTTCGGTCGTGGGGGAATCGGCCATGGGATCCTCCTCAAAGGCGTGCACGGATGGCGCCTGTGCCCATTCCATGCCCTCCGCGGCGGGCGCATCAACGGCGCATCTCAGGCGCATACGCGCAAACACCTCGGTGCGCCCGTCCATCTTTCGGGTGCACCTGCCGGACCCACCTGTTCGAGTGCACCGGACCGGACGCGACTTGACGGCCGGACCCCGCCAAGGACCGCGCCTACGCTCCCTCGACCGGTGTCTCCGCCGGCTGGATCTCGTCCGCGTGCTCGCCCGTCACCAGGTAGACGACCCGGTTGGCGACCGCCACCGCGTGGTCCGCGAACCGCTCGTAGTAGCGGCCGAGCAGCGTCACGTCGACCGCCGTCTCGATGCCGTGCTTCCACCGGTCGTCCATCAGGTGCTGGAAGAGCGTGCGGTGCAGCAGGTCCATCTCGTCGTCGTCCTGTTCGAGCTGAAGCGCCAGCTCGACGTCCTTGGTGATGATGACCTCGGCCGTCTTCGCCATCAGACGCTGTGCGAGCTGTCCCATCTCCAGGAGCGTCGCGTGCAGGTCGTGCGGCACGGGCGAGCCGGGGAAGCGGAGGCGCGCCAGCTTGGCGACATGCTGCGCCAGGTCGCCCGAGCGCTCCAGGTCCGCGCTCATCCGCAGCGAGGTGACCACGATCCGCAGATCGGTCGCGACCGGCTGCTGCCTGGCGAGCAGCGCGATGGCCCTGGCCTCCAGGTCGTGCTGGAGGTCGTCGACCCGCTGATCGGCGGCGATCACGCTCTCGGCGAGCTTGAGATCGGCGTCGAGCATGGCCGTCGTGGCACGGCCGATGGCGGAACCGACCAGCCGGGCCATCTCGACCAGGTCCTCGCCTATCGAGTCCAGTTCCTCGTGGTACGCGTCCCGCATGGGGTGTCCCTCTCTTGACCTTGACCTGTTTGACCTTGACGTTTCCAGCTGGAGCCGGGACTTCGGCCGGGGGCCGGGCGCGGCTTTCGGCCGGGGCCCGACCCGTGGTGTGGCCCCCCACGGTCCCACGTTCCGGCCGTCACGCGTCGGGCGCCTCCCGCAGAAATGAACCGTCACTATCCCCTCGGTGAACTCTGGGCGACGAGTGTCAAAGGAGACACCTCGACCGCTGGGAGAGTGTCCTCGGGCGCCCGTAACCTGGTCGCATGGACGTGAACGCGGCGGTCGCCGCATTGGCAGCGATCGCCGGGGTGTGCACCGGCGTGATCGCCATGCTGGCGTTCCGCTGGAGTGAGCGCGACCAGGCACGGCCCACCCGCACCTCGCTGCACACGGACGCCGTGCTGCCCCCGGGTGTCGACACCGTGCTCTCCGTGCTGCGCTCCTCCGCCGTCGTGCTCGACGAGAGCGACGCCGTCGTCAAGGCCAGTTCGGCGGCGTACGCGCTCGGGCTGGTCAGAGGCGGCAAGCTCGCCGTCGAGCCGATGCTCCACATGGCGCGGGACACCCGGCGGGACGGCGAGATAAGGCAGGTCGAGCTCGATCTGCCCAGGCGCGGTACGGGTCGCGGCGAGGCGCTCGCCGTCTCCGCCCGTGTCGCTCCGCTCGGCTCCCGCCTGGTCCTCCTCCTGGTCGAGGACCTCACCGAGGCCCGTCGTATCGAAGCCGTACGGCGGGATTTCGTGGCGAATGTCAGCCACGAGCTGAAGACACCCACCGGTGCGCTCTCTCTGCTCTCCGAAGCTGTCATGGACGCCTCGGACGACCCCGAGGCGGTCACCCGCTTCGCCGGCCGGATGCAGATCGAGGCGACCCGGCTCACCAATCTCGTACAGGAGCTCATCGATCTCTCCCGGGTGCAGAACGACGACCCGCTGGAGGACGCCGAGCCCGTACGCGTGGACGAACTCGTCGCCGAGGCCATCGACCGGTCCCGGCACGCCGCGTCCACCAAGCAGATCACCATGGCGTCGGGCGGCACCGTCCATCTCCATGTGTGGGGCAATCGCGGCCAGCTCGCCGCGGCCCTCGGCAATCTCGTCGAGAACGCCGTCAACTACTCTCCGGCCCGTACGCGCGTCGGTATCGCCGCGCACCGCGTCTCCGCCACCGGCGGCGACCTGATCGAGATAGCCGTGACCGATCAGGGCATAGGTATCTCGGAGAAGGACCGGGAGCGGATCTTCGAACGGTTCTACCGTGTCGACCCGGCTCGCTCCCGGGCCACCGGCGGTACGGGGCTCGGCCTCGCCATCGTCAAGCATGTGGCCGCCTCGCACGGCGGGGAGGTCACCGTATGGAGCTCGGAGGGCCAGGGCTCCACCTTCACCCTGAGGCTGCCCGAGGCCGGCGCCGTCAGGGATCGCTCAGCCATGATCCCTGACGACGACGACCGGACCGCTCATCACAGCGACACCGACACTGACACCGAGACCAGCCTTGAGCTGGATGATCCCCCGACCGTGATTGCTGCCCCGGAGGTCCTTCCGTGACCCGAGTGCTCGTCGTCGAGGATGAGGAATCCTTCAGCGACGCCCTTTCCTACATGCTCCGCAAGGAAGGCTTCGAGGTCGCGATCGCGACCACCGGGCCCGCGGGGCTCGACGAGTTCGAACGCAACGGCGCCGACCTCGTCCTCCTCGACCTGATGCTGCCCGGCCTGCCGGGCACCGAGGTCTGCCGCCAGCTGCGCGGCAGGTCCAATGTCCCGGTGATCATGGTCACCGCCAAGGACAGCGAGATCGACAAGGTCGTCGGCCTGGAGATAGGGGCCGACGATTATGTGACCAAGCCCTTCTCCTCGCGTGAGCTGGTCGCCCGTATCCGCGCGGTGCTCCGCCGCAGGGGCGAGCCGGAGGAGGTCACGCCCGCCGCGCTGGAGGCGGGTCCGGTACGGATGGACGTGGACCGCCATGTCGTCACGGTCTCCGGCGGCAAGGTGGATCTGCCGCTGAAGGAGTTCGACCTGCTGGAGATGCTGCTGCGCAACGCGGGCCGGGTGCTGACCCGTATGCAGCTCATCGACCGGGTCTGGGGCGCGGACTACGTCGGTGACACCAAGACTCTCGACGTTCACGTCAAGCGTCTCCGCGCGAAGATCGAACCGGACCCGGGCGCTCCGCGCTATCTGGTGACGGTGCGGGGACTGGGCTACAAGTTCGAGCCGTAAACCGGCCCGGCCCTCCGGCCTCGCGGGATCCTGTGCCGCGCGCGTACGCCTGAGCGTGCGCGCCTGTACGTGCGTGCCCGTGCGCTGTGAAGGTGCTCGCGCTCGTGTTCGAAGCCGCAGCGCTGTGGCGCCCTGCCCGGTCCTTCTCGTCCGGGCGGGACGCCACAGCGCTGCGTGCGTCGGTGCGGTGTGCCCCCGCCGGCGTCCTGCCTGCCGGCGTGTCCTGCCTCTGGTGCGTCGAGCCGCCGAGCCCCGGTGCCGAGCCTGAGTGCGTCGAGCTCCAGTACGCCGAGTCGAGCTCCAGTACGCCGAGGTGTGCGTCGAGCCCTAGTGCGTCGACGCGGACGCGGAGTCCGAGGGGCCCGACGTGTTCCCCGGCTCGCCGGCCTCGCCCGACTGTGTCTCCGACGGAGAGCCCGAGACGGATCCGGCGGGTGTCCCCGACGCGCCCGGCGACGGGGACGCGGGAGCCGACGGCGACGGCAGGGCGCTCGGGCCGACACCCTTGAAGTAGCTGTTCGACGGGAAGACGAAGGCGCGCAGACCCACGTCGCCGGTCTCGCTGAACGTGAAGACGACCTGCTGCGCGTCGCCGTTCTTCGCGGCCTCGCGGCCGTTCTCGATCACGGCGGACGCGTTGCCCTCACCGCCGAGCTGGACCGAGCCGCCGGCCGGCACGGTGACCGGTCCCGATCCCGTGGCGGACGAGAGCCTCACCTCGGCGGTGGTGCCGGGCAGCGTGATCGAGTCGAGCGTCTGTCCGCTCCTGCCGCTGTTGAAGACCGTGCCGGTGACGACGGCGGGGCCCTCCGCGTCGGCCTCGGGCTGGGTGACCACCGTCGCGTTCTGGATGGAGATGTCACCCACGGAGGTGGCGGCGCTGTCCGGCTTGACGCCGAGCGTCTGCGCGTTGCTGCCCGCGCCGCACGCGGTGAGCGGGGCGAGCGAGAACACGAGGGCGGAGGCGGCGAGGACGCCGCGTCGAAGGCTGCGGCTCACGGCGGCGGCAACTCCTAGGACGTACGGACGGATAGGGCTCAGGACGGGACAACACCGAGAACCCGGCGCGGTGTCGGCGGGACCGACGGTGCTCAAGGCTTTCAGCGGGCCTAGGTTACCGAGCCGTCGCCGAGGCCCCGCACCCGACCCGCCTCCAGCGCGCTGCCGCCGGGGCCCGTCGCCGCGCCCGGCCGGTTTCGTACCGCGCGCCGTCGTCCCGGGCGCCTCAGCCGCCCCCACCGCCACATCCGTATCGCTCCCGCACTCCTCCCGCGCCGCTGCCCGGGCTGTTTCAGGACAGCGTCCAGGCCGGATTCCGTATCCGATTTCCTGCTCGATCCCGTCGTTTCGCACGGCGTTCACATAATGCCGGTGATCAATTCCTCCGGGCGCCGCACATTCCTTACGAATACCGCCGCGCGAGCCCGGGGTGATCAAATGTGGAATCTCCCGCACTTCCATCCGCACGAGTGATCGACAACCGAACGGACTACGGGAAGTTTGACACCTGAAATCCGGCAAATCGGGACGTTCATCCCCTCCTGGGGGTGTTGCACAGTGGGTAACGTGCGCGTTTCCGTGCGCCCGCGCAGCCGCTCCGACCTGCGAATACCCTCTTCCGGAAGCCGTCCGCAGCACGTCCCCGGCGCAGTTGTCAAGCCCCGAGAACCGTCCTGACCTGCGAAAACGCCATTCAGAAGATGCCATTCTCGTGTTACCCTGGATAGCCACGGAAGGGGTACCTGTCACATGACGTTCAAGGTTGGCGACACCGTGGTCTATCCCCATCACGGGGCCGCGCTGATCGAGGCCATCGAAACTCGCCAGATCAAAGGCGTGGACAAGACCTACTTGGTGCTCAAGGTCGCCCAGGGCGACTTGACAGTGCGTGTACCGGCGGACAATGCGGAGTTCGTCGGCGTGCGCGATGTGGTCGGTCAGGACGGGCTGGACCGGGTCTTCGAGGTGCTTCGCGCACCGTACGCAGAAGAGCCGACGAACTGGTCCCGTCGCTACAAGGCAAATCTCGAGAAGCTCGCCTCCGGCGATGTCATCAAGGTCGCTGAAGTGGTGCGCGATCTGTGGCGCCGGGAGCGCGAGCGCGGACTCTCCGCAGGTGAGAAGCGCATGCTCGCCAAGGCGCGGCAGATTCTTGTCAGCGAGCTGGCTCTCGCGGAGAACACGAATGAAGACAAGGCCGAGGCTCTGCTCGACGAGGTTCTCGCGTCCTGAACCATGACGTGACGCCACCGTGCCGGTGGCGCATGCCGTACAACGCAGTGAATGCCGTGGTGCCCGCTGACCAGCTACGAGGGAAATGCTGTGTCGCCGGGCGCTGCGGCATGTCCGTACGCCCGCACCTCGTACGACATCCGGTCCACATCCGCCGTACACGCACGCCCCGACATCCGTACACCGTCCAGACGCTTTCGTACACCGATCACCGGAGCCACCGGAGACGTCACACCGTGAGACGCCACGCCGCCCACCGGGGACGTCGGACGTCCGAGGTTTCAGACCTCTCGTACCCGGGGACACGCCCGGCCTTCACCCGGGACCTCGCCATACCCGGGGCGGACCCGGGTGTGCGGAGCCCCGGGCAGCCGGCGCGATCCGTCTCGACCGTCTGTCACGGAAGGGTCCGGTCGAGGCGTCGCGCCAGGCACGGTGTGGCCATACCCATGTCGGCCGAGGAAACAAACCTGCCGGAGTGCAACCGATGTCAGACGAAGCCCGCCCCCACCGCACCGCCGCGGTGATCCCCGCAGCAGGCCGGGGGGTACGGCTCGGCCCCGGAGCCCCCAAGGCTCTCCGGGTGCTGGGCGGCACACCGATGCTGATCCACGCCGTCCGCGCCATGGCCGCCTCACGCGCCGTCTCGCTCGTCGTGGTGGTCGCCCCGCCCGACGGCGCCGCCGAGGTGAAACACCTGCTCGACGAGCACGCGCTGCCGCAGCGCACCGACTATCTCGTCGTCCCGGGCGGCGAGACACGCCAGGAATCCGTGCGGCGCGGGATCGAGGCCCTGCCCGACTCCATCACCGCCGTACTCGTCCATGACGCGGCGCGCCCGCTCGTCCCCGTGGACACCGTGGACGCCGTGGTCGAGGCCGTACGGGACGGCGCGCCGGCCGTCGTGCCCGCCTTGCCGCTCGCGGACACGGTCAAACAGGTCGAGCCGCGCGGGAAGGGCGAGCCCGAACCGGTCGTCGCCACGCCCGAGCGGGCGCTGCTGCGCGCCGTACAGACCCCGCAGGGCTTCGACCGCGCCACGCTCCAGCGCGCCCACGAGACGGTCACGGCCGTCGGCGAGGGCGCCACGGACTGCGCCGGTATGGTCGAGCGGCTCGGCGCGCCCGTGGTGGTCGTGCCCGGACACGAGGAGGCGTTCAAGGTGACCAGGCCGCTGGATCTGGTGCTGGCGGAGGCGGTACTCGCCCGGAGGAGGGCCAACGATGGCTACTGAGTCCTCCGTACGGCTGCCGCAGGTGGGCATCGGCACCGACATCCACGCCTTCGAGGAGGGCCGCGAGCTGTGGTGCGCGGGTCTGCTCTGGGAGGGCGAGGGCCCCGGTCTGGCCGGTCACTCCGACGCGGACGTCGTCGCCCACGCGGCCTGCAACGCGCTGTTCTCGGCCGCCGGCCTCGGTGATCTCGGCGCGCACTTCGGCACCGGGCGCCCGGAGTGGTCCGGCGCCTCCGGGCTCACCCTCCTGGCGGAGGCGGCCAGGATCGTGCGCGCCGCGGGCTTCACGATCGGCAATGTCGCCGTACAGGTCGTCGGTCTGCGGCCGAAGATCGGCAAGCGGCGCGAAGAGGCGCAGAAGGTGCTCACCGAGGCAGTCGGCGCCCCGGTCGCGGTCTCCGCCGCGACCTCCGACGGGCTCGGCTTCACCGGCCGGGGCGAGGGACTGGCCGCGATCGCCACGGCGCTGGTCGTCCGTACGGGCTGATCGAAATAGATGGCTCGGGGTACGAGTTGAGGGAGTGTCAGGCCGGGCGTCCAGCCCGGCCCGGCATCCGTGCCATCGAGGCACGGCACGTCAGCGTCCAGCACCGGTTCCCTCAGGTCAGGCATCAGGAAGGCAGTCATGGCAGCCGCACTCCCCGACAAGCTCAAGGAACTCCTCGACGGACCCGTCTTCGTCGACATCGCCACCATCCAGCCCGACGGCAGCCCGCAGGTGTCACCGGTGTGGGTGAAGCGCGACGGTGACGATCTGCTCGTCTCGACCACCGTCGGCCGCCGCAAGGAGCAGAACCTGCGCCGCGACCCCCGGGTGTCGGTCGTCGCGCGGCCCGATGACGCGCCGTACCTCTACGCGGAGATCCGCGGCTCCGCGACGCTCACCGCGGAGGGCGGCCAGGAGCTGATCAACGAGCTGTCCCTCAAGTACACCGGCAAGCCGTACGCGGAGTTCAACCCGGCGTCCAAGGACGACGCCGAGCGGGTGGTCGTCCGCATCACCCCGCGCAAGGTCATCAGCCGTATCTGAACCCGTCGGGCCGGGCGCGCCGACCCGATCGGGGCAAATGTCTCGAACGCCGCGAAACTCGGCCGCCGACTTCGCCAGGCGGGTATGAACGTCACGCTTCGGTGTCCCCGTGGCCCAAAGGGTCGCGGGGCACCACCCCGGGCGCACTACCCTTGTCGCGTGACTATTCGGCTGTACGACACCGGCGCCCGGCAGATCCGCGATTTCAACCCGCTCACGCCGGGCTGTGTCTCGATCTACCTCTGTGGTGCCACCGTGCAGGCCGCTCCGCACATCGGGCACATCAGGTCGGGACTGAACTTCGACATCATGCGCCGCTGGTTCGCCTACCGCGGCTACGACGTGACGTTCATCAGGAACGTCACGGACATCGACGACAAGATCATCGCCAAGTCCGCCGCCCAGGGCCGCCCGTGGTGGTCCATCGGCTACGAGAACGAGCGCGCCTTCAACGACGGCTACGACGTCCTCGGCTGCCTGCCGCCCAGCTACGAGCCCCGCGCGACCGGCCACATCACCGAGATGATCGAGATGATGCGCGGCCTCATCGAGCGCGGCCACGCCTACGAGGCGGACGGCAACGTCTACTTCGACGTCCGGTCCTTCCCGGAGTATCTGCAGCTCTCCAACCAGGACCTGGACGAACTGCGCCAGCCCTCCGGCGAGGGCGAGACCGGCAAGCGCGACCAGCGCGACTTCGCGATGTGGAAGTCCGCCAAGCCCGGCGAGCCGAGCTGGGAGACGCCCTGGGGCCGCGGCCGGCCGGGCTGGCACCTGGAGTGCTCGGCCATGGCCCACAAGTACCTGGGCAGCGTCTTCGACATCCACGGCGGCGGCATCGACCTGATCTTCCCGCACCACGAGAACGAGATCGCGCAGGCCAAGGCGTACGGCGACGAGTTCGCGCGGTACTGGGTGCACAACGCCTGGGTCACCATGAGCGGCGAGAAGATGTCCAAGTCGCTCGGCAACTCGGTGCTGGTCTCCGAGATGGTCAAGCACTGGCGCCCCATCGTGCTGCGCTACTACCTGGGCACGCCGCACTACCGCTCGATGATCGAGTACAGCGAGGAGGCGCTGCGCGAGGCCGAGTCCGCGTTCGCGCGGATCGAGGGCTTCGTCCAGCGCGTCACGGAGAAGGCCGGGAAGGCCGTCGCTCCCGCGCACGAGGTCCCGCCGGCCTTCGCCGAGGCCATGGACGACGACCTGGGCGTTCCGCAGGCGCTCGCGATCGTCCACACCACGGTCCGGCAGGGCAATTCCGCGCTCGCCGCCGACGACAAGGAAGCGGCCGTCGCCCGGCTCGCCGAGGTACGGGCCATGCTCGGCGTCCTCGGTCTCGATCCGCTGGACCCGCACTGGGCCGGCGAGGCCGACCGCGGCGAGGATCTGCACGGTGTCGTCGACACGCTCGTACGGCTGGTGCTGGAGCAGCGCGAGGCGGCGCGCGGACGCAGGGACTGGGGCACGGCGGACGCCATCCGGGACCAGCTCCAGCAGACCGGACTCGTCGTCGAGGACGGTCCCTCGGGCCCGCGCTGGACGCTGGGACCGCGCTGACCTGCGGTGATGTGCCGCTCGGTACGGCCGGGCGGCACACTTGCGTACGCTGACGCTGAAAACTTGACGCATCCCCACGTTCGAAGAACCCCTGAAGCACGTGGGCAACGAAACAGGTAGGTCATGGCCGGGAACAGCCAGCGCAGGAACCGCCGCACGTCCAACAAGAAGGGCGCGCAGGTCGGCAGCGGTGGCAAGCGACGCCGCGGACTCGAAGGCAGGGGCCCGACGCCGCCCGCGTCCGCCCGCAAGGGCCATGTCCAGAACCGCGTCGCCAACGCCAAGGCGAAGCAGGCCGCGCGGCGCCAGGTCGCCCGGCGCGGCGGCAAGGGCACCAGCGAGATGGTCGTCGGCCGCAACCCGGTCTTCGAGGCGCTGCGCGACGGCGTACCGGCGGTGACTCTGTACGTCCAGCAGTTCATCGACAACGACGAGCGCGTCCGTGAGGCGCTCCAGCTCGCGGCCGACCGCGGCGGCATCCATCTGATGGAGGCCCCCAAGCCGGAGCTGGACCGGATGACGAACGGACTGAACCACCAGGGCCTGGTCCTCCAGGTGCCGCCGTACGAGTACGCCCACCCCGAGGATCTCGCGGCAGCGGCCTTCGACGACGGCGAGGACCCGCTGATCGTCGCGCTCGACGGTGTCACCGACCCGCGCAATCTCGGCGCGGTCGTCCGGTCCGTCTCCGCCTTCGGCGGGCACGGTGTCGTCGTACCGGAGCGGCGTGCCGCGGGGATGACCGCCGGGGCCTGGAAGTCCTCGGCGGGCACGGCGGCCCGTACGCCCGTCGCCCGCGCGACCAATCTCACGCGCGCCCTGGAGTCGTACCAGAAGGCCGGTCTCGTGGTCGTCGGGCTCGCGGCGGACGGTGAGCACGAGGTCGGCGATCTGGAGGCGCTCGGCGGGCCCGTCGTCATCGTCGTCGGCAGCGAGGGCAAGGGGCTGTCGCGGCTGGTCGGGGAGACGTGCGACTTCCGGGTGCGGATCCCGATGCCGGGCGGCGCCGAGTCGCTCAACGCGGGGGTCGCGGCCGGGGTGGTGCTGTACGAGGCGGCGCGCCGCCGGGCATGAGGTCCCGGGTGCCGGGCCGTGCCGCCGCCGTGTGAGCGGGTCCGACACCGTGTGTGAGCCGTGTGTGAGCAGGTCCGACGGGTCCGGGGGCGGGTACGGCTGATGATCTTGACGGGTCTCGGACATTTACCGCGCGTCAAGGCAGTGTCCTAAACACAAGTCACTCGGTTAGATGAGTGTGGACACCAGAACGCCCCGGCCCGGGTTCGACGATCAGCCCCCGCTGAGCATGCTCAAGGTGGATTGCGATCCCGCGCAGGTCATCGTGAACCACGCCAGCTTCCGGGTGAAGCTCGCGTCGCCCCAGCGCACCGGCCCCGCGCGCGGCGCGGCGGACACCGCGCGCGTCCGCGCCATCGGCGGTGGCGCAGGCGGGGGTGCCGCCGGCGGTGGCGGAGGCCGCCGCAGGGCTCCCGTCGTCTGGAGCGGCAAGTCCGCCCCGGGCGACCCCGGCGCGACCGGGCTCCTCCAGGCCGTACGGAACTCCTCCGTGCCGCCCACCAGCGGCTACC
The DNA here is from genome assembly GCF_001700515.1 of Streptomyces lushanensis. Taxonomy (GTDB): domain Bacteria; phylum Actinomycetota; class Actinomycetes; order Streptomycetales; family Streptomycetaceae; genus Streptomyces; species Streptomyces lushanensis. The sequence goes on along the minus strand of NZ_MAUD01000175.1, from coordinate 1,542 downwards.
GGGACGCCCGGGAGCCGCGTGACGCGCGTGATGTGCGTCCCGCGCCGGGCAGGCCGGGGATGTCCGGTGCGGCCGGCCGGCCCGCCGTACCGGAACGGGGGTACGACACCGGCGTCACGCAGGTCATTCCGCGGCTCGACCTCGACGGCGAGGCGACGATGCCGACGCCCGTCGTCGGCCCGCAGAGCCGAGGGCACGGCCCCGGCCCGGGTGCCGGTGCCCGGACCGGTGTCAGGCCGCTGCTGCCGCCCATGCGGCAGGCGGTCGGCGCGTACGACGCGCCCGAGCGGACGATCGAGGACTCGGACCTGGATCTGGACCAGGACCTCGATCGGGATCTGGACCTGGAGCCGTACGCGGAGTCCGGCGCCCATCCCGACGACCACCGGCGGCGCGACCGGCGCTACGGCGCGACGGGCGCACGGGCCGCCGACGCCGGGGGCGTCCGGCACGCGTACTACCCGGGCCGCCGGATGAACCTCGGTGTGGTGCTGCTCCCGCTCCGGGTCTTCCTCGGCTTCATCTCCATCTACGCCGGCATGGGCAAGCTGTGCGATCCCGTCTACTTCGACGGCGGCGAGCGCGGCTCGATGGTCAAGTGGCTCAACTCGCTGCACCCCTGGGCGCTCGCGGAACCGCTGCGGGACTTCGCGCTCTCCCACCCGGTCGGCGCGGGCCTCAGCGTCGCCTTCCTCCAGATCGTCGCCGGCGTACTCACCGTCCTCGGGCTCTGGCAGCGGGTCGCCGCGTGCTTCGGCGCGCTGCTCTCCGCGGCGCTGCTGCTCACGGTGAGCTGGCGGACCGTTCCGGTGTACGACGCGCCCGACATCATCTATCTGGCCGCCTGGTCACCGCTGATCATCGCGGGCGCGCCCGTCTACTCCGTGGACGGAAGGCTCGCGGGCGAGGCCTGGCGCACGCTCGGACCGCGTTCCGAGATCTGGGACCTGCGCCGTCGCGTGCTGCGCCGGGGCACGGTCGTCGCGACCGTCGTCATCGGGCTGACGCTGCTGATCGGTTCGGTGCTCGGCGGGGCCGTACGGTCCTCCGACATGGTGACGGTGCCGGGGCCGAACGTCGACCCGGTCAACCAGCTTCCCGGCGAATCACTGCCCCAGAAGCCGGGCCGCGGCGGCAGCAGCGCCTCCGGCACGCCCAGCAGCGGCGGTACGACGGCGGGCCGGTCCTCCGAGCCCTCCGCGACCCGGTCGGGCACGCCCGAGGCCCAGCAGCCCACCACGGGCGGCGGTACGGTCCCGGAGGCGGGCGGCGGCGCGGCCAGCACCGGCCAGAGCCAGCAGCAACAGCCCAGCCAGACCCAGGGCACGACGGGCCGGCAGGCCCCCCAGACCGCCCAGCAGGCCCCGCCGCCGTCCAGCAGCCAGGGCCCGGGGACCACGGGCGGTACGGGCGACGGAAGCACGGGCACGAGCAGCGGCGACGGCTCCGCGACAGGCGGTTCGACCACCACCGGCGGCAACCGCAACCCCATCGGCGGCCTCCTGGGCTGACGCGCCCCGCCGCGCACACTCCGGCCGCGTC
>NZ_MAUD01000174.1 GCF_001700515.1 Streptomyces lushanensis | reverse complement strand
ACAGGGGGGACGCGGGCGCGGTGGGGTCGGGCGAGTGATGTGCGGCGGCTTCTGCGGCTTCGTGCGCCTCGGCGGCTTCGGGAGAAAAGCCGTCCGGGGCAGCACTGCCACGAACAGGAGCTTTCCCAGCCACCTGATCCACAATGCGGCCCTCTTCAAGATTTTCTGCCGCCGCCCGTGCCCGCTCGGCCGACAGCCGGGCGGCGCCGCTGCCATGGACACGGTTGAGGACCAGTCCGGCCAGCGGCATCTCCTCCGCGGCCAGCCGCTCCACGAAGTACGCGGCCTCCCGCAGCGCGTCCCGTTCCGGCGCCGCGACCACCAGAAACGCCGTGCCCGGCGCCTGGAGCAGCCGGTACGTGGCGTCGGCGCGGGTACGGAACCCGCCGAACATCGAGTCCATCGCCGTCACGAACGTCTGGACGTCACGCAGGAACTGACCTCCGAGCAGCTTTCCGAGCGTGCCCGTCATCATCGACATACCGGCGTTCAGGAACTTCATCCCGGCCCGGCCGCCCATCTTCGCCGGAGCCATCAGCAGCCTGATGAACTTGCCGTCCAGGAACGAGCCGAGGCGCTTCGGCGCGTCCAGGAAGTCCAGCGCCGAGCGTGAGGGCGGGGTGTCGACGACGATCAGGTCCCACTCGTCGCGGGCCCGCAGCTGGCCGAGCTTCTCCATCGCCATGTACTCCTGCGTGCCGGCGAAACCGGCGGACAGGGACTGGTAGAAGGGGTTCTCCAGAATCGCGCGGGCCCGTCCCGCGTCCGCGTGCGCCTCGACGATCTCGTCGAAGGTCCGCTTCATGTCGAGCATCATGGCGTGCAGCTCGCCGGGGCCCTCGATGCCCTTGACCTGCCGCGGGGTGTTGTCGAGTGTGTCGATGCCCATGGACTGGGCCAGTCGGCGGGCCGGATCGATGGTGAGGACGACCACCTTCCGGCCGCGCTCCGCCGCCCGTACGCCCAGAGCCGCCGCGGTCGTCGTCTTGCCGACACCGCCGGAGCCGCAGCACACGATGATGCGTGTGGCCGGGTCGTCGAGCAGCGGGTCGATGTCGAGCGGCGCGGCTGCCGGATCCAGCGTCATGAGAAGGCCTTCCCGAGTTGCCGTAGCTCCCTCGCCAGCCGGTAGAGACCGGCGAGGTCCATTCCTTCCCCGATCAGCGGGAGTTCGTACGCGGGCAGCCCGAGCTTGCTCAGGACGGCCCTCTGCTCCCGCTCCAGCTCCACTCGCTGGGCGTGCTCCGCGGCCTGTTCGAGCAGCGGACCGACGAGCTTCGTCGGCGCGCTCACCCCGGCCGCCGCGAGCGCCTTGGCGACCTCCTTACGGCGGTCGCCCGCCGCGGCGCGCACGGCGGCCTCGTCGAGGACATGCGGCCGCACCATGTTCACGATGACCTTGCCGACGGGCAGCTCGGCGGCCCGCAGCTCGGCGACACCGTCCGCCGTCTCCTGGACCGGCATCTCCTCCAGCAGCGTGACCAGATGCACCGCCGTCGCGGGCGACTTGAGGACCCGCATCACGGCCTGCGCCTGATTGTGTATCGGGCCGATCTTCGCCAGTCCCGCCACCTCGTCGTTCACGTTCAGAAAGCGGGTGATACGGCCGGTGGGCGGCGCGTCCATCACCACGTAGTCATAAGTGAAACGTCCCTGCTTGTCCCGGCGCCGTACCGCCTCGCACGCCTTGCCGGTCAGCAGTACGTCCCTGACGCCGGGCGCGATCGTCGTGGCGAAGTCGATCGCGCCGATCTTCTTCAGTGCCCGGCCCGCGCTACCGAGTTTGTAGAACATCTGGAGATAGTCGAGAAGGGCGCGCTCGGCGTCGATGGCCAGCGCGTACACCTCGCCGCCGCCCGAGGCGACGGCGATCTTCCGCTCCTCGTACGGAAGGGCCTCCGTCTCGAAGAGCTGCGCGATCCCCTGTCTGCCCTCGACCTCGACGAGGAGCGTGCGCTTGCCCTCCGTCGCGAGGGCGAGCGCGAGTGCGGCGGCGACCGTCGTCTTACCGGTACCGCCCTTGCCGCTGACGACCTGGAGCCTGCTCACATATTCGAGCCTAACCAGTAGGGTCCCGGGCTACGCACGAGGCCGCCGCGCGGTGCGGCTACAGTCGGGCCCATGACCAAGTGGGAATACGCGACCGTGCCCCTTCTCGTGCACGCGACCAAGCAGATTCTGGACACCTGGGGCGAGGACGGCTGGGAGCTCGTCCAGGTCGTTCCCGGGCCGAACAACCCCGAGCAGCTCGTGGCTTATCTGAAGCGGGAGAAAACGGCATGAGCGGAGCCGTCGAGGCCGCCCTCGCCGAGCTGGGGCTGAAGCTGCCCGAGGTCGTACCGCCGCTGGCCGCCTATCAGCCGGCCGTCAGGACGGGCGTGTACGTCTACACCTCCGGGCAGCTCCCGATGGTGGAGGGCAAGCTTCCGGTCACCGGCAAGGTGGGCGCCGAGGTCACTCCCGAGGAGGCCAAGGAGCTCGCCCGTATCTGCGCGCTCAACGCGCTGGCCGCCGTGAAGTCGGTCACCGGCGACCTGGACCGTATCGCCCGTGTGGTCAAGGTCCTGGGCTTTGTCGCTTCGGCCGCGGACTTCACCGGACAGCCGGCCGTCGTGAACGGCGCGAGCGAGCTGCTCGGGCAGGTCCTCGGCGACCGGGGCGTGCACGCGCGCAGCGCCGTGGGCGTGTCGGTGCTGCCGCTGGACTCACCGGTCGAGGTCGAGATCCAGGTCGAGCTGACCGAGGACTGAGACACGTACGTACGAGGGCGGGCCGGGGTGCGGCCGGGCCCTGTGCACGGAGATCCCGCCCGGCGCGTGTGGACGCGGACCGGGCGGGATCCTGCTGTCCCGGTTCCGCTGTCCCGGTTCCGCTGTCCGGGCTCCGCCGGCCAGGCTCCGTCGTCCGGGCACCGCTTGTCCGGGACCTGCTGTCAGTGGGTGCGACATGCTGGCGTATGGCCTGTGTGTGCCTACCACATGCTCCTGACGAGTGCCTCTCGAACATCACCGCTTCAGCGCATAGCATCCGGCCATGCCCAATGGTCAGTGGTACCCGCCCGAATGGCCCGTGCGGATCCGTGCCCTCGCAGCCGGTGAGATCACCGCGGCGACCCCCCGGCGGGCCGCGACGGTGATGCTCCTGCGCGACGGTCCGGCCACTCCTGGCGGTCCGGACGCCCCGGGTGGTCCCGGCGGTCCGGCGACTCCGGACGGCTCCGACCGTACGACCGGCTCCGGGCGCACCGCCGGTCCCGGCGCCCCGGGTCCCTTCGTGCACATGCTGCGGCGCCGCGCCTCCATGGCCTTCGCCGCCGGCGCGTACGCGTACCCGGGCGGCGGAGTCGATCCACGCGACAACGACCGCCTCATCGGCTGGGCCGGCCCCGGTCGTGACGTATGGGCGCGCCGGCTCGGCGTCGACGCCGCCTCCGCGCAGGCCATCGTGTGCGCGGCGGTACGGGAGACCTACGAGGAGGCCGGAGTCCTGCTCGCGGGCGAGTCCGCGGCGAGCGTCGTCAGCGACACCACGGGCGACGACTGGGAGGCGGACCGCGCCGCCCTGGTCGACCGCGAGCTGTCCTTCGCGGACTTCCTCGACCGCCGCGGACTGGTGCTGCGCAGCGATCTGCTCGGCGCGTGGACCCGATGGATCACGCCGGAGTTCGAACCGCGCCGCTACGACACCTGGTTCTTCGTGGCCGCGCTGCCGACCGGTCAGCGTACGAGGAACGCCTCCACGGAGGCCGACCGTACGGTGTGGATCCGCCCGGCCGAGGCGACGGCCGCGTACGACGACGGCGAACTGCTGATGATGCCGCCGACCGTCTCGACGCTGCGTCAGCTCCAGCCGTACCGTACGGCCGCCGAGGCGCTCGCCGGGTCCGAGGGCCGCGACATGACGCCCGTACTGGCCACGGCGCGGCTGGAGGACGGGGAGCTGGTGCTGAGCTGGCCGGGACATGACGAGTTCACCAAGCGCGTCGACCCGACCGGAGGTCCCCGATGACCGACGCCGCCGCTCTTCCCGGACAGCCGCGTGGCGGAGTGCTCTCAGGACCGGCCACCGCGCGCGCCGTCAACGTCCTCGCCCCGAACCCGTCCGCGATGACCCTGGACGGCACCAACACCTGGATCGTCTCGGAGCCGGGTTCCGGGTCGGCGGTCGTGATCGACCCGGGCCCGCTGGACGAGACCCATCTCCGGGCGGTCGTCGCCGTCGCGGAGGAGGCCGGCAAGCGGATCGCGCTGACCCTGCTCACCCATGGCCATCCGGACCACGCGGACGGCGCGGCGCGCTTCGCCGCGCTGACCCGTACCCCGGTAAGGGCCCTGGACCCGGCGCTGCGCCTGGGCGACGAGGGCCTGGGCGCCGGGGACGTCATCACCACCGGCGGACTCGAGCTACGGGTCGTGCCCACCCCGGGGCACACCGCCGACTCGCTCTCCTTCCATCTGCCGGCCGACCGCGCGGTGCTGACCGGGGACACCGTCCTCGGCCGCGGTACGACGCTGGTCGCCCATCCGGACGGCAGGCTCGGCGACTATCTCGACTCCCTGCGCCGGCTGCGCTCGCTCACGGTCGACGACGGCGTCCGTACGGTCCTGCCGGGCCACGGTCCCGTACTGGACGACGCCCAGGGCGCGGTCGAGTTCTATCTCGCCCACCGGGCCAGCCGGCTCGCCCAGATCGAGACGGCCGTCGAGAACGGCTACCGCACGCCGTCCGACGTGGTCGCCCATGTCTACGCGGCGGTCGACCGGTCCCTGTGGCCGGCGGCCGAACTCTCCGTCAGGGCACAACTGGAGTATCTGCGCGAGCACGGGCTCATCTAGGCCCTGTCCGGCGGACCTTCGCGGGTCCGCGACGCCCGGCACGGCACCTCGCCGCG